>VGTW01000133.1 GCA_016874555.1 Gammaproteobacteria bacterium
CGCGGTTGCCGATGCCCACCACGCCGTCGAAGCGGAGTTGATGTCGGCATGATGACCCCGGAAATGATGGCCCGTGAGATCGCCCAGGCATTCTCCACCTGCCGTAAGTTCAAGCGCCTCACGCCCCAGGTACTCGCAGAGCAGGCCGGTTGCGATGTGGCTGTGGTCAAGCGCATCGAATCGGCCGACTTCGAGGCGTGCTTTGCGTTGCGTGAGAAGTATTCGGACACAGCATCACTCGAACGCCGACTGTGTGATGCAATCGGTCTGACGCCCGCAATGTGCATTGTCCTGGACGACGGGATCATTTTCTAGATGGGGCTGTTCTCGTTCTATTTGGGGTACCGCAAGGGTCGACGTCGGGCCGAGCGACGCGCCGAGCGCGATGCATGGTGCGCCGATGATGCGGTCGACGAAGACGTCTGCGACAACTGCGGTTACCGCGAGAGCCAACACTCGGACGAAGGGTTGTGTCCTGACTATGGAAACTGAGGGTGGAATGTCGACGTGGTTGCGAGGGAAGTGGTTCGCGGTGTCCTTGGTTGCGGCGCTTTTATTTGGCCTCGGCATCGGCTGGGTCGTCAGCCGGGTGTCAAAGCCCACGGTGGCGCCGTTGGTCAAGGAACTGAAGGCTGCTGGTTATGTATGTGACCCGTTGAAGAAATCAAGTGACGGAATCATGAACACGTCCTCGGTATGCGACAAGGATGGCACGCAACTCGAGGTGTCGAGCCAGCCCACCGATCAGGCCCACGATGAGCTCGTGCGTTTCATGGTCGAAGACGCGGGCTGCCCACTCGCACAGTCGAAGGATCACCTCGGGTTCACGCTGTACACGCGCGACCAAACGCTCGTCTATGAGTTCGGAAGTGGCCGATCATTCGAATCACTTTTCGATGACTTTGACGCGCGCGATGTCGCGTGTCCGAAAAAGTCGGTGTGAGTCGTCGAAGTAGCATGAGCGCGACGACTTTTTAGGATGACGGGCCGCATTGGCCGGTATCGCCGTTGATGCCAAGTCAGGCACCGGCAAGAGTTCGACCATCAATGAAAGGAATCATCTGAACCGAGTCCAGACCCAGAGAGAACGTGCCGTGACAAGGCCCGTTCTGGAGGCCCTATCGAAGTTGTCCAAGGGCAACAATTCGCTCGAAAGGAGGGTTCGTTGGTATCTGACCGGCTCGAATCGGAACATATTCATGACAAACGCCGAAATTGCGGATGACGTGAAGGTTCCCGTCTGGGTGGTCGACCGCATCACGGAGGATTTCCGCACCGAGGTGAAGACCTTGCACACGATCGTCAAGCTGGCAGCCCGTTTGGCGACCGATGCGATCATGCTGGATCGTGCGACCCGTCGACTCGATGACGTGATCGACCTGGTTCACTCCGGAGAGCTCGACCCCGCCTCATTGGTGCCCGCGGTGACCTATCTGCGTGTGGTAATCGGGGACATGCAAACGAAGTTCATCGACGCTGAAACGCGAGCTGAGCTTGAAAAGGACCTCTGCGGTTATGAAGCGTTCCAGTTCGACCCCGATGGGCCGTTCGCCGATGCGCCCGAAATCCTCGACCTCGAGGCGGGGGAGTCCTGGTCGGTTGAAGATCTGCCCCAGCTCCGCGGGGCGGTCGAGAGGTGCCGGTTGATCAGCGAGATGATGGCCGAGAATTTCCGTATCAATGGAGCCGCCACCCATGTCTGAGAAGCTGTTGGAAGACGTGGTGACGGCGGCGCTCTTTGCAATTCGTTCGCGTCAAAGCGACCGACACAAAGCGGTGTCCTGGTTCCGCATACGGCCGAAGGGCCCGACGAATCTGACGATCGAGCAGATCGCAGATGCCACTGGTTTCAGCGTGTCCGAGGTGCGCCTCCTCGACCGGGAGTACAAGCGGGAGGTCGCCGAAATGGCCGAGTTGTTGCACGACTTCGTGGACAGGGCAAATCGCGTGCTCGCGTTCAGACGAGTCCTCGAGTCATTCGACGATGACATCGAACGTCATGGAACCGTCCGCGACGAGCTGCTGGTCAACGTTTCTCTGTGCCAGCTTCTCATCTTTGTCTCGAAGGATGGTGCCCGCCTTCTCGATCCGCATACCCGAGCGGACCTGTTGGCCGACATCCAATCATTGATGGATGTGTGCTTGGGCGGCGATGAGCTCGATCAAGGTGCCATTCGGCAACTGCGTTCGAAGCTCGGCCTGGCCCTTGAGATGGCGACGCCCAAGCCGTTACCGGTCATCGGCGGCGTCGAATGATCGAAATCGAATCGGGCGAAGTGTGCCCGCCGTGCGGCGAGGTGCCGCTTTTGGGCGAGGTCGACGAAGAGGTCGAATGCCCAAATTGCGGTGAAGTCGTCGTCATCGGCTCCGAGCAGCGGCTTTAGCGGTCGATCGGTGGTCATCGTTATTGTGGGAATGCGTTCGATTCATTTGGGGGATTAGGTGGACGAGAAAGTTCAGGCCGAAGAGCAGGATTTCCTTCTTCGTGCGATCAAGGCACTCGACGAAGACCACGCAATGTGGTCGCGAATGGATCCCGCGACTGGCGCGAACGCGCAGGCTCAGCGTGCGATTGCTCGGCGCCGAGATAGCCGCCTGAAGCAGATTGCTGACCTGGGGGACAAGATCATCATCGGCCGTGTCAAAGTTGATGTCGAGGGGCGACAAGAAGACGTTCACATTGGGGAGTACCCACTGAACGTTGAAGAGCGAGAAATCGCCGAATGGCGAGCGCCGATCGCGGCCGCGTTCTACCAACCCACCGGAAACAAATACGGGAAAGTGACTGAGCGGAGGAGCATCACTGTGCGTGATCGCGATGTCGTGCGAGTCGAGGTCGATACGTTCGGGACCTCGGTACACGTACCCAGCGGTGGATTAATTGAACAACGGAAATTGCCCGAACAAGAGGGAAAGGGTCAGCAGGTGGCCGTCCCTGAGGCGGAGCCGGCAATCGTCCAGCGTTTGCGTGCCGAGGAGACGATCCTCGAAGAGCTCTCGCGGTCCCGCGACAATCAAATGCGGCAAGTCGTCGCGACCATTCAGGAGGACCAGGACCGCGCGATCCGTGCCGCAAGCGACGTCGCGTTGTTCATTGAGGGTGGCCCGGGAACGGGAAAAACGGTTGTCGGACTTCACCGTCTTGCGGTCCTTTTATACAACAAAGCCATGGCCGGCGTTGCCCGTGACGCACTTGTGATCGGGCCCAACCCGCGTTTCATGGAGTACGTCAACCAGGTACTTCCTTCTCTGGGGGAAGATGCGGTCGAAATGGCCGATGTGCGATCGGTCTGTCTCGCAGAGTTGCCCGAGGCGTTGGTCTCCAAACTCAACTTCGTGGATCACACTGATCCGTTCGTCGAGCGCGTGAAGGGTGACGCGTTGATGGTGGATCTCTTACGCGAAGCGGCCTGGACCGCTCCACAGCCTTTTTCGTTCGTCCTCGTCCGGGATGGTACTCGTGCACGATTTGAGGAGGAGGAGATTCGCGAGCTGCTCGAATCCGTCAAGGCTCGCGTTCTTGCTGGAGCAATCAGTGTGACCGACGCGCGGCGTGTCGTGAGCCAGCGCCTTATCGAATTGGCGGCACCGCGATTCCGACAATCAAAAGACGCGTCTGTTGTCTCGCAGGCACAAAGGAGGGATCGTCGCGAGGCGGAGGCTGAAGCGCGACAGGCCCCCAACAAATCAAGAGCGGCCGACCGAATATTTCGGCGATCGCCAGGTCGCGCCGAACCCGATGCCGAGCCAGTGGCGTCACCGAGGCTTCTTGGGGACCAGCCGCAGGTTGAGGAGATCGCGCTGCGTGGCAACGATGCTCAGATGATGGTCGTCGTCAATCGGCTGCTCCCGCTCTCGGATGCCGAGAAAGTTGTCCGCCGAGTGTTCGAAGGTGGGGCACAAGAAGAGCCAGGTCGCGACATTTCCGGTGCGCTTCTTCGGAAGTACGTGTTGGGTATGACCCAATTCGACCTCGGCGCTGTGACGAACGCCGACATCGCGCTTTTGGCGGCCGCTGAACAAATTCTTCATGGAGCACCCATGAAGGTTGGCCACGTTGTGGTCGATGAGGCGCAGGACATCAGCCCCGTGGTGATGTGGTCGCTTAGTCTTGCTCGGGTTGAGCGGAATTCCGTGACGGTTCTGGGTGACCTGAACCAAAGAACCGTGCCGGGTGCGTGTCGAACATGGGAGGAAGCGGCAGGTGCATTGGGACTCACGGAGTGGAACCAGATGTCCCTCGAACTCAGCTATCGCGTGCCGAAGCCCATTCTCGAATTCGCCAAGCGCGCCCTGCCCGATGGGAGTCGAGTGTTGGCGCCGCTTGGCCTTCGCGAGGGCGAAGAGCCTGTCATTGACAACATCGGCCACAGTCCGACGCTGGCCGACATTGACAACGCTCTGCGGATCTCGGGAGAAGGCGACCTCATCGGCGTTGTGACCACTGATCCCGTTCTGTTGGCGACGGTGCGCGACCGCACGGTCTTCGTCAAGCCACACGAGGCAAAGGGTCTCGAGTTCGACACTGTGGTCGTTGTCGAGCCCGGCGAGTGGTTCGATGGAACCGACGAGGCAAGGCGACTCCTTTTCATTGCGCTGAGCCGGCCGACGAAACACCTTGCGGTTCTGCACTATCTGCCATTGCCCGCAGATCTTCGCTGATCATGCTGGTCCGCAGCGCCTCGCGCATACGCGCGCCAGGGGCTGTCAAGTCTTTGCTCAAAAGCTTGTGCAGATTGGCTTTCGGGTGGTTCGATTGGCCACCTATTAAGTGTTGCTGTTGTATGACACCTTCCTCATTGGGAACACCCCGTTCCTAACCTTGCAGAAGAGAGGTGTCGTGTGGAGTCAAAGTCAGGTGAATCAGTTAGCCGGGTGATCGATGCGGGGCCGCGTGGGTTCGTGTTTCGGTTTCCTTACAACGCGGCGCTGGTCGAAGCGGTGAAGACGATCGAGGGTCGGCGTTACGACCCTGTCTCGAAGACCTGGACCATTCCGTTGAGTCGAGCGGCCGAGGTTTCGGTTATCGCATCGACTCATCGGTTTGCGTTGACCGAGGCTGCGCAGAAAGCCCTCGCCAATCCACAGGCACTTCAGCCGGCAATCGTTGGTGACACGGGAGTGGTCCGCATTGACGACAC
>VGTW01000134.1 GCA_016874555.1 Gammaproteobacteria bacterium
ACGATCGCGACGCTGAGCAAGCGATGAACCACTTAACCGAGCCGTTGCTGCAGGGCCGCCACCTGGGCGCGCAGCTGCGCGGGCGTGCGCTCGCCAAATTCATCCAAGTATCTGGCCATGTCAGCGGCCTCTGCTCGCCATTCGCCGACATTGATCGACAGCAGTTCATCGAGCGCCGCTTCGGCAACGTCGAGCCCATCGAGATTGAGATCACCGGGTCGCGGCAGATTGCCGATAGCACTCTCGTTGGCCGCCGCTTGACCGCTGCAACGCTTGAGTATCCAATCAAGCACACGCAGGTTTTCGCCAAAGCCCGGCCACAGAAACTCGCCATCGTCGCTGCGACGGAACCAATTGACATGATAAATCTTTGGCGGGTTCTTGAGCTTCTGGCCTATCGCGAACCAATGCGACCAGTAATCGCCATAGTTGTAGCCCGCGAAAGGTTTCATCGCCATGGGGTCACGACGCAGCACGCCCGCCTGACCGATGGCTGCGGCAGTGGTCTCGGAGGCGACCGAAGCGCCAACGAGGACACCGTGGTTCCAGTCGCGCGCTTCATACACAAGCGGTGTAACTCCGCGACGACGTCCACCAAAGATGATCGCCGAGATCGGCACGCCACGCGGGCTGTCGGCCTCAGGCGCGTAGCTCGGATTACGCTTGGCCGCTACCGTGAAACGCGAATTCGGTTGCGCTGCAGGACCATTTCCTGGCTCGTACGGGCGGCCTTGCCAGTCGATGACCGGTGAGCCGGCATCGAGACCTTCCCACCACGGCTGGTTATCGGCCGTGAGCGCGACGTTGGTAAATAGCGTATCGCGCTGAATCATCTCAAACGCGTTGCGATTGGTTTTGCGATTGGTGCCCGGCACGACGCCGAAATAACCGGCCTCCGGGTTGATCGCATAGAGCCGACCATCGGCACCGGGATGCAGCCAAGCGATGTCATCGCCGACAGTAGTGACGGTCCAACCGGGCATAGACTCGGGCGGAATCAACATCGCGAGATTGGTTTTGCCGCAGGCCGACGGGAACGCAGCCGCCACATATTGCGTTTGGCCATGCGGACTAGTGAGTCCGACAATCAGCATGTGCTCGGCGAGCCAACCCTCGTTACGCGCCTGATAGCTCGCGATACGCAGCGCGTGACACTTTTTGCCGAGCAGCGCGTTGCCACCGTAACCACTGCCGAAGCTCTCGATCGCGAGATCCTCGGGAAAATGCATGACGAAACGACGATTGGGATCGAGCTCGCCGGTCGAGTGCAGACCTTTGACGAATTTGCCCTCGCGGCTGATGCGCTCGAGTGCGATGCGCCCGGCGCGCGTCATCAGTATCATGTTGATGACAACGTACGCACTGTCGGTGATTTCGACGCCGCAACGCGAGTAGGACGAGTCGATCGGGCCCATGCAGTAGGGCACCACGTACAAAGTGCGTCCCTTCATGCAGCCGCTGAAGAGGCCACGCATTTTTGCACGGGCTTCGGCGGGCGCCATCCAATTGTTGTTGGGGCCGGCGTCCTCCTGCTTTGCCGTACAGACGAAGGTCAGGTGCTCGACGCGGGCGACGTCCGATGGATGCGAGCGTGCGAGAAAGCAATTAGGATAATACGCATCATTGAGCTTTTGCAGTTCGCCGCTGCGCTGCAATTGGTCAATGAAATTACCGTATTCGGCATCGGAACCTTCGACCCAGTAAACCGCATCCGCCTGCGTCAGTTCGCGCACGGACGCCACCCACTCGGTGACCGGTGTGGAGAGTGTTGGCAGGGGTGGCATGGACGCTGCAGTTGTGGCCACTCGGGGTGTCCCCTTATCGTCGATACTTTGGTCAGGCGGGGAGTATAGCGACTTGATTTTGCAACGTCCCCGAGCGCTGTCGGGGTCGGTTCGCGAGGTGGGTCTTGTATAGGACTGGGGGGGCGGGTAGCGTGCCCGCCCCATGCAGGCTATCGAAGACATTTTCGGCCCCGCCGGCCCGCTCGCGCGGCACTTGCCGGGCTTTAGGCCTCGCAAGGCGCAGGTGCGCATGGCGGGCGCGGTGGCGGCGGCGCTCGAGGCGCGGCGGCCTCTGCTGGTCGAGGCGGGCACGGGCACGGGCAAGACTTTCGCTTATCTGGTGCCGGCGCTGTTCGCTGGGCTGCGCGTGTTGGTGTCGACCGGTACCCGAACGCTACAAGATCAACTCTATTCAAAAGACGTACCGCTCGTTGCGGGTGCGATCGGGATCCCTGCGAAGGTGGCGCTGCTCAAGGGGCGTTCGAATTATCTTTGTACCTATCGCCTGAAGCGCGAAATGGCACAGGGCGCACTCGAGGGCGTTGCAGTGCGTGATCCGCTTATGGCGCGGATCGAGTCCTGGGCGCTCGTCACGCGTACGGGAGATCTCGCTGACGTCACGGGCTTTAATGAAAACCACGCGCTCTGGCCGAGGATCACCTCGACGCGCGATAACTGTCTCGGCACACGTTGTTCGGAGTTTACCGATTGTCATGTCGTGGCGGCGCGGCGCGAGGCGCAGGCGGCGGATCTCGTGATTGTCAACCATCACTTGCTGCTCGCTGATCTTACGCTCAAGGAAGATGGTTTCGGCGATTTGCTCGGAACGGCAGATGCAGTAATACTGGATGAGGCGCATCAGATACCGGATCTCGCCACCGAATTCTTTGGTGTACAAGTCTCGAGCCAGCAAATGGAGAATGCGCTTGCGGAGGGTCGGGCGGCGCTGCTGCGCACGGGCGGATCGCTCGCAGAGATCGGTACGGCGGCTCGCGTCGTCGAGGCCGCGATCAGCGCTGTACTCGCTGCGATCGCCTCGCGTGCTGATCTCGAGTCGGCCTCGCTCGCGGTGGTCTCGGCGCTGCGCGATTACGCGACCACGCTCGCTGATACGTCGAGTGAGCCTGCGGTCGAGCAGGTGGCGGATCGCGCGGAGAAGCTCGCTGCGGCACTCGAGCGCGTGGCGCTCTGCACGGACGATGAAGGCGCGCGCACCAACGAATCGAATGGCCGTAGTTTTACTTTGGGCCTCTTGCCCTTTGATATTTCCGAGCGCTTCCGCGGTCTCGTCGATGCGCGTCCCGCCGCTTGGGTGTTCACCTCGGCGACGCTCTCGGTTGCAAGTTCGAGTAAGGGCGCCGATTTCAGCCACTTCGCCTCGCGATTGGGCTTGACGGATGCCGAGGCGCTGCGGATCGCGAGTCCCTTCGACTACGAAGCACAGGTGCTACTTTATTTGCCCGCGGGAATGCCGGAGCCCACAGCGCCCGGCTATGGGGATGCCGTAATGACGGCTTGTGTGCCGCTGCTCGAAGCCTCAGGGGGCGGAGCGTTTATTTTATTCACGAGCCATCGCGCGCTCGCCGAAGGAGCGGCCTTGCTGCGTGCACGCTGGGATGGGGCGGCGCTGGTGCCGATCCTCGTGCAAGGCGAAGGCCCGCGCGAAAAACTGCTGCGCGATTTTCGTGAGCATGGCAACGCGGTATTGCTCGGCACCGCGAGTTTTTGGGAAGGCGTCGATGTGAAGGGTGAGGCGCTGCGACTCGTGGTGATCGATAAGTTGCCGTTCGCATCGCCCGATGATGCGCTGACCAAGGCGCGCATTGCGCATTTACAGCGACGCGGCGAGAACGCATTTCGTGACTATCAACTGCCCGAGGCTGTACTCGCGCTCAAGCAAGGTGTTGGTCGGCTGATTCGTAGCGAAACGGATCGTGGCATGATCGTCATTGCCGATCCGCGGCTGCTCAGCAAGGGTTATGGACGTACCTTTCGGGCGAGTCTGCCGGAGATGCCCGTGACCCAGGATCGCGATGAGGCGCTGCGCTTCCTGCGCAAACTGCGATGAATATTCTTGCTCTAGACACCTCGACTGAAGCTTGCTCCGCGGCGTTGCGCGTGGCCGATCGCGTGTTCGAGCGCTATCACGAGGCGCCGCGTGGTCACGCCGAATTTGTCCTGCCGATGATCGACGAGTTGCGCGCCGAGGCTGGTATCACCCTCAAAGATTTGAATGCGATCGCCTTCGGTCGCGGGCCGGGTAGTTTCACCGGCGTACGCTTGGCGGCGAGCGTGGTGCAGGGTCTCGCCTTCGGTGTGGGGGTGGGCGTGGTGCCGGTGTCCACATTAAAGGCCGTCGCGTTGCGGGCGGTGGCAGGGCGGGCGGTGGCCGCGGCGGCGCCGCAAGCTACGCACGTGCTCATCTGCAATGACGCGCGCATGGATGAGGTCTATACCGCGGCGTTTGCCGTGGTGGGGTCCGAGCTCGTCGCGCTCGGACCTGAGCAAGTGCTCGCCCCGGGTTTGGTGCAGCTGCCCTCGGTGGCTGGGGCGCACTGGATCGGTGCGGGGCGCGGCTTTCGCGCGTACCCGGCACTCGGGCCGCTTCGCCTGCAGGCACTCGAGGAGGTGTTCGACAACATGTTGCCGCACGCGGTCGACATTCTCGAGCTCGCGGTACCCGAAGTACGGGCGGGACGGGTGTTACCGCCCGCCGCCGCATTACCGATTTATGTCAGAGACAAAGTCGCACGGGTCCGGCGGCCTGTCATCACGCTGTAACAGTAGTGGTCTGAACTATGTCTGACATACGGACTTCACGACCCCCCCTCATGGCCGCGAAACAAATTCTGGTGGTCGAAGACGAGAAACCGATCCGCGACATGATCGGCTTTGCGTTACGACGGGCGGGCTTCGAGGTCCGCGAGGCCGTCGATGCGCGCGCCGCGCGCGCCGAACTCGCCAACCGGCGTCCCGACCTGTTGCTGATGGACTGGATGCTGCCGGAAATGAGTGGCATCGAATTCACGCGACAGCTCAAGCGCAACTCGGATTTGCGTGACCTGCCGGTGATCATGCTGACGGCGCGGGCCGAAGAGTCGGACAAGGTGGCGGGGCTCGAGGGCGGTGCCGATGACTACGTCACTAAGCCGTTTTCGCCACGCGAGCTGGTGGCGCGCATCAATGCCGTACTGCGTCGCGTCGATCCGGCGGTCGAGGGCGCGGTCCTCGAGTTCGACGGCCTCACGGTCGATCCGGTCGCGCACCGCGTGCTCGCTCGCGGCGCCCCGGTTGTGCTGGGGCCGACCGAATA
>VGTW01000135.1 GCA_016874555.1 Gammaproteobacteria bacterium
GGTGGTGCCTAAGACAGCGTCGGTTTGCGGCGCAGCGCCGCGGTCGCCCGATCAAGACCAGCGAGCGTTAGCGGAAACATCCGACCTGTCACGAGCTGCTGCGTCAACCGGATCGACGGCGTCCACCCCCAACGCTCCTCAGGTTCGGGATTAAGCCAAACCAGATACGGAAAGTGTGCCGTCATGCGCTGCATCCACAAACCGCCTGCTTCCTCGTTGAAGTGCTCAACGCTACCGCCCGGCTGTACGATCTCGTAGGGGCTCATCGCCGCATCACCAACGACAATCACTCGATAGTCAGCATCGAAGGTACGCAGCAAGTCGAAGGTACACGTACGTTCGGAATGACGGCGGCGATTATCTTTCCAAAGATTTTCATAAATGAAATTATGGAAATAGAAATACTCGAGATGACGAAATTCGCTTCGTGCCGCTGAAAATAGCTCCTCGCAAACGCGAACGTGATCATCCATCGACCCCCCAACATCGAGCAGCAGCAACACTTTGGCCGCGTTGCGCCGCTCGGGACGCAGCTTGAGGTCGAGCCAGCCCGCGTTACGCGCCGTGGCATCGATGGTGCTGTCAAGATCGAGTTCGTCCGCCGCCCCCTGCCGCGCGAACTTGCGCAACCGACGTAGCGCCATTTTGAGATTACGCGTACCGAGTACGCGCTGATCGTCGAAGTTGCGATACTCGCGAGCCTCCCAAACTTTGACCGCCCGACGCTGACGCACCCCCGCATTGCCAATTCGTATGCCCTCAGGGTTGTAGCCACCCGAGCCAAAGGGCGAGGTACCCCCCGTACCCACCCACTTATTACCACCCTCGTGTCGCCCTTTTTGCTCCTCAAAACGCTTTCGTAGTGTCTCGAGCAACTTCTCCCAACTGCCGAGCGATTCGACCTGTGCGCGCTCCTCCGCGGTGAGCAATCGCTGCGCGAAACTTTGCAGCCATTCGCCCGGCATCTCGGTTGCCAGTTTCTGAAATAGCCGCTCGGCACCGGCGAAATGCTCGGCAAACACGCGGTCAAAACGATCGAAGTACCGCTCGTCCTTGGCCAGCGCAAGTCGCGCGAGCCAATAAAACTCCTCGGCGGAGCAAAACGCCACGCGCGCTTCCAGCGCCTGCAACAACGAAAAAAATTCGGTGAGGGAGACCGGCACCCCCGCATTGCGCAGCTCGAAGAAAAAGCGGACCAGCATGCGGCCTCCGCAGCCCTGCCTCAGCGTACCCGCCTGTTCAGGAATACGAGCTGCTCGAACAAGTGCACATCCTGTTCGTTCTTGAGCAGGGCGCCGTGCAGCGGCGGGATCGCTTTCTTCGGATCATCGCTGCGCAGTGCCTCGGCCGGAATCTCCTCGGCAAGCAGCAACTTGATCCAGTCGAGCAGTTCGGACGTTGACGGCTTTTTTTTGAGACCCGGCGTTTCGCGCACCTTGTAGAACGCAGCGAGCGCCTCGGCAAGCAATGCGCGCTTCAGATTCGGGTAATGCACTTCGACAATCTTTTCCATCGTCGGCTGGTCCGGAAAGCGGATATAGTGAAAAAAACAGCGCCGCAGAAAGGCATCGGGCAGTTCTTTTTCGTTGTTACTGGTGATGATGATGATCGGTCGATGACAGGCGCGCACCAATTCGCGCGTCTCGTGCACGTAAAACTCCATGCGATCGAGTTCGCGAAGCAAATCGTTGGGAAACTCGATGTCTGCTTTGTCGATTTCATCGATCAGCAATACGGGCTGTACATTCGACTCGAACGCCTCCCAAAGTTTGCCACGCACGATGTAGTTGCGGATGTCGGCAACGCGTTCATCGCCCAGCTGCGAGTCGCGCAACCGCGACACCGCATCATATTCATAGAGACCCTGCTGCGCTTTACTGGTGGATTTGACATGCCACTCGAAAATCGGTCGGTCTAGCGCCTCCGCCACCTCAAGCGCCAGCTGGGTCTTGCCGGTCCCCGGCTCGCCCTTGATCAGCAATGGCCGCGCGAGCGTGACTGCCGCGTTCACCGCCATACGTACATCGTCGGTCGCGATGTAACGCTCGGTGCCCGTAAAGCGTTGCTTATTCATGCTGAATTTCTCCTTACGGCGCGCTTGGCAGTGCGCTCGCCACTGCCTTCGCCACCGGCAGGACGAGGGTGTGCGCCGCGGGCCCCGGCAATAAGGGCTTTGGCCGCCCCTCCACCCAATCTTTGAACCCGAGGCGATAAAAAGGGGACAGCGGATGACCGCTGGCGCCGCCTGGTAACTGCATATACGCCTCAGCCTCGCGACCGGGCGAAACGGCAAAGCGCTCCGAGGCGCCGAAAGTTGGTCCGGCGACCCGCGGCACGTTGAGATCACCGGCCACTGGGAAGGGAGGCATATCCAGAAAACGCGCGAGCGGTCCAAGCGCGCTCGACAACGGGTGACGCACCGCGGTTATGTTGTACGCACCCCAGGTGCAGCGATCCAGCGCGCTGCAAGCCTGGCGCGCGTCGACGATCACGGCATCCACCTGCTGCAACAATAAGCTCCGCCAATCGGTGTAGTCCGCCGCGAGCATGTGCGGCGGCCGCTCGCTAACGAGCCGCCATAACGAGCCTTCGAAGAGCGGATACGCGCTCGAACCCTCACCCGCTTCGAGCGTAGTGGTGATCATCTTCCACACGGTAGCGCGGGTGCGCTCGCGGAACTCGCGCACGTAACGGTAACTCACGCTGTCGACGGCGGCGCGACCCGTCCACTCGCCGACCAGCCTTCGCAGTTCGGTTCGTCCCGCGTGGTCACGCACGGCATCCTCGTCGAGCGTAGCCAGCAACAAACGTTGCCAGCGTTCCACCATCAGTGCACGATCATCGAGCTGAATGGCGAGCATGTCCTCAACCGTCGCCGGACGGTCAAGCGCGAGCAAGCTATCGCGAATCTGTCTCTGTCTCGCGCCCTTGTCGTAATGCATCCCGCCGGTGGCTTTTTCGTTGCCGAGCACGGCCTCGAAGGAGCCTTCGACATGGCGCGAATTCGCGCTCCAGATCCTGCCGATTTCCGGTTCACGGATCACCGGCGTTTCGCCAGCAGTCAACCAAGCCGTCGCCGGCGCCGGCATCGATGCACTGCGCATGCGCGGAATACGGCCGATCAACGTCCACGCGATACGTCCACCCCGGTCACCGACGACAAAATTTTGGTGGGGGATACCAACCTCTGGGGCGATCGCCAGCGCAGCATCGACATCGGCGACCTGTTGCAACTCGAGCGCGGCCAGCGTGGTGGCGCCCGGCTGCGTGATCACCCAGCGCGCCAGCCAGCAAGTACTTAAATCTTTGGAGCCCGGCGCGGGTGGATCGATACGCATCACGACCCCGAGCGGCGAGTCGCGAACCACGAGCACCTCAGGGTCGCCTGCCGCGATCAACATCGATTCTCGATACAGGCGAAAAGGCTGCTCGCCTTCGGCCGTCACGTAGATATTTTTGACGGGATCGCAATCGACCGGTTCGGTGTCGCCCCAATCACCATAGCTGTTGGTAAAGGACCAAGCGATACGCCCGTTACTGCCGGCGGCGATTCCGGGCAAACCCGGCAACGTCACGCCATTCGAGCCACTCGGTTCGGTAGCCACCTGCAAACGCGCGCGATACCAAGTCGTCGGCACGCGCAGCCCAAGGTGCATATCACCGGCGATCAGCGCCGCGCCGCTTAGAGTGTGTTGCCCGGCTACCGCCCAAGCGTTGCTGCCCGGCAAGCCTTGCTCACGCCACCCGTCTGCAGACATCGCCGCAGCGCGTTTCGCTTCGACACCACTTTCGACACTGCGCATTTTGACATCACGCAGATCGAGCAGATCCGGTGTGGGCACGGCCGGTGCCGCATAAGGTGCGCCGCCGTTCGCCGCCGTCTGTTCCGCCAAAGTCTGGAAATTGGGCGCATCCCACTCGTCACCGCGTGGAAACAGGAATTGCAGCACGGTCGCCGCTTGGGTCGAGTCGGCCTCGTCACGGCTCGCCGCGGCGACACGCTGTTCGATGCGACTGGCGATCTCGTGCCGCGGGATGTCATCGATTAGCGCCTGATACTGCAGAAACCACCACATGGAGTGGATCACGAGCACAGAGTCCTCGGCTCGCCAGGCCTCGGGTTTCTGCCACAGCAACAAATATTCCCAGGGTCGAATATTTAAAGACTCCAGACCCGCATTGACGCCCGCGGCATAGGCCTCGATCCACGCCCGCTGCACCGGCGTCGCATCGGCGATTACCCGCCGCGCCGCGGAACGTAAACGGAAAATCCGCGCGCGTCGATCCTGTGCACGGACGCTTGCGCCGAGTATTGCGGCAAGCTCGCCCGCCGCCAGGCGACGGGCCAAATCCATCTGGAAAAACCGATCCTGAGCATGAGCGTAGCCCAGCCCGTAGGCGACGTCGCCGTGATCGGCACCACGCACTGTGACGATGCCCGCGGCATCGCGCTCGATCGCAACTTCAGCTCGCGGACCTGCGGCCGCCAGCGGCGCGCGGCCATCGAGCTGCGGCAGCGAACCGCGTAGCAGCCACCAGCCCGTGGCCGTCAAACCGACGACCATGACGCCAACAACGATCACTACGACAATGAAAACTTTGCGCATCGACGGTCTGCGCCTCAAGCGCGATGAACCCGCAAAATTTGCATGGAATTCGTACCGCCCTGTACGCCACTCAGCTCGCCCTTGGTGAGAATGATCTGATCACCGTCGTCGACGATACGCAAATCGAGCAGCATGTCGAATACGCGCTGGGCAAGCAGCGCGGCATCGTTCGGTTGGACGTCAAAAGAAATGGGGTACACGCCGCGATACAGGGTCACACGCCGGCGGGTCCCCTCGTGTCGCGTAAATGCGTAGATCGGGATGTCCGATCGCAGTCGCGACATCCACAGCGTCGTCGCGCCGCTCTCAGTCAAGGCGACGATGGCGCGCACATTCAGATGATTCGCGGTGTACATCACCGCGTGCGCGATGGCTTCCTCGGTCTGCGTGAAGGTGATGTCGGAGCGCTCGCTCGGACGGCTCTGTGAGAGGTGATAGGTCTCCGCACCCTGGATCACCTCGGCCATGGCGGCCACCGCCCT
>VGTW01000136.1 GCA_016874555.1 Gammaproteobacteria bacterium
GCGCGAAGACCGTGACCGGACCGTTGCCGGTCAGGGCGTCTTGCAAGCCGGCAACCTCGATGGCCTTAGCAAGAGTGGTGAAGTTGCCCTTCTCTTTGGCAACATCGAGAATGTTGGCCGCTCCGCTGGCTTGGACGGCGACAGCAGCAAGCCCCAGGATGGCAGCGGCGACAGAAGCCTTGGCATTAATACGATTCATGACAGTACTCCGTTAGTTTGGCTCGACGCGTACCGCGATCCTGCGTACGCAACCTTTCGACAGATGCAATGGTGACAGCCGGCCGCCGTTCTGTCAATATGTTGTACAATACAAGGCTGGACAGAAGTTGAACAAACCATGAACAGGCTCGCGGTCACATCGGCATTGGGGCAATTCACGATCAAGGCGGTGGCGCAGGCGACCGGCCTTTCGGTCGAGACCCTGCGTGCTTGGGAGCGCCGATATGAAGTGGTGATGCCCCAGCGGGATTCCGCCGGTCGGCGGACCTACTCGGCGGCGGACGTCGCGCGGCTGCGCTTGTTGCGGTCCGCAACCGAAGTGGGCCATACCATCAGCCGCCTCGCGAGGCTCGGCGAGGATGAGCTCGCCAAACTGGTGGCCGATTCCGGTGGCCAGGCCCGTCCGGCACCGAGCCGCGGGCAGTCTTACGTAGAGCGCGCCATCGATGCGACCGAGCATTCCGATCCCTCCGGCGTCGAAGAGGTGCTGACTTCAGCCGTTGCGTTGCTGCCGCCTAACGAAGTGGTCAACACCGTGCTCGTCCCGCTGGTCCGTGAGGTCGGCGAGCGTTGGCATCGGGGTGATGTCTCGATCGCTCAAGAGCATATGGTCACTGACATCGTCCGTCGGCTTATCATCAGCGTCTCGCGCGGCTATTTGCGCTCTGATACCGGCCCCTGCCTCGTCCTCGCCACCCTGTCCGGCGAGCGTCATGAACTCGGCATTTTGATGTGCAGCTGGCTCGCGGCGGCGCGTCGATTCCGCACTCACTACCTGGGGGTGGATGTGCCTCCCATCGAAATTGCCCGCTTCGCTCTCGAGGTCGATGCCCGTGTCGTGCTGGTATCGCTCGTCATGCCGGAAAACGAAGTCCCCGTCCTCGAGCAATTGCGCCAACTTGCCGAGTATCTCAGCGGTCGTTGCGAGGTGTGGATCGGCGGCATGGCGGCCCGTATGGTATCTGTCGATGAACTGCCTACCGGTTGTCTATTGCTGCCCACTGCCTACGATTTTGAGCAGCGCCTGGACCTGCTCGCCGCGAGGCACTATTCCTAAGGCCGGTCGGTGCAGGTACAGGATTCCGATGGTTATTTTTTGTTAAATACCTTGTTTTCACCATTGGAAGGCGTTTAAAAAGTAAGGATGAATCGTCAGAGCGTGGTGAAAAGGGTTGTCGTGGCGCTGTTGTGCGCTCTTACAGCAGCGCTCGGGGCCTGCGGTGGAGGAGGCTCTGCGAGCGTGGCCTCGCCGCCAGTAGCAATGGCGCCACCGATCAGCAAAGTCGAAGCCTTCCGGTTTTTGAATCAAGCGACCTTCGGTGCCACTGAAGTCGAGGCTAACCGACTGATTGCGCTTGGCGACTCCAACAACGCCTACTCGAGGTGGATCGATCAGCAGATTGGTCGCGAGGCCAGTCTGCTATTGCCAGCAGTCGAGGCAGCATACCCTGATCCGATTCCAGTGAACTTCAATATTGCGTCGCTAAATGGCGATCGCCTCTCGCAATGGTTCACTAACACGCTGCGTGGGGAGGACCAGCTTCGCCAACGCGTCGGCTTCGCGCTCTCCGAAATCTTCGTCGTATCGCAGGTGGGCGCACTGCTAAACCTGCCGAATGCCACAGCTGATTTTCACGACATGCTGGTACGTGGTGCTTTCGGCGATTTCCGTATGCTGCTTGAGAATGTCACGCTACATCCGGCAATGGGTGTGTATCTATCGATGCTCGGAAATCAACGTGCAGTGGCCAATACCAATCTTCGGCCTGATGAAAATTATTCGCGCGAGATGATGCAGTTGTTCAGCATCGGTCTGGTGCAGCTTAATGTCGACGGCACGGTACGTAACGATGCAACCGGGCAACCCATGGCGAGCTTCAATCAAGAGGTCACCGAGGGATTTGCGAGGGTCTTCACAGGATGGAAGTGGGAATGCCCAACTACGCTACCCAATTGTAACTTCGGAAACACGCGTCCGCAGCTCGCACCCGTAGCGGGTTACAATCAGGTCCGCCCGATGCGTCTGTACCCCGACTTTCACGAAACGGGTACGAAGCTGGTTCTCAACTATCCGGGTGTTACGTTGCCCAACGCGACCATCCAGGCAGGTCAATCCGGCGCGCAAGATCTCAAGGACGCTCTCGATAACGTTTTCAATCATCCAAATGTTGGACCATTTATTGCCAAACAACTCATACAGCGGCTGGTGACGAGTAATCCCTCGCCCGCTTATGTGCGGCGCGTTGCTGAAAAATTCAATAATGACGGCGCTGGTCGTCGAGGTAATTTGGAAGCCGTAGTCAAGGCGGTGCTTCTGGACCCCGATGCGCGAAATCCCGTGAGTGGCACAGCTGCTGCGAGCGCAGGCAAGCTCAAAGAGCCGCTGCTGCGTCTCACGCAATTTTGGCGCGCCTACGAGGCTACCTCGCGGTCCGGGCGCTTGGGAGTTGCCGCGAACTTCTCGGGTGGCGCGAGTGCGGTCTTTGGTCAGGCGCAAGGCAGCTCGCCCTCGGTATTCAATTTCTTCAGTCCTTTTTATGCACCGCCAGGCGAGATTGCTGACTCCGGCCGTGTGTCGCCCGAGATGCAGATCGCCACGGAATATGTGAATACGCAGATCGCGAACTTTTACTGGACGCAAGCTGTATCTCGTACACACGCAGCGACTAATCTTGCAGCCGATATTATGTATATCAATACGAGCGAGGAGCTCGCGGTCGCGAACGACAGCGAGGGGCTCATTAACCGTGTCGCTGAACGACTCTTAGGCGGATCGGGGCAAATCTCGGCCACGCTGAAGGCGCATGCTAAAGCGCAGATCGAACGAACCGTCGTGCCGGCGACCAACCCCAATTCAGCGCTGGCGACTCGGACAGCGGATGCCATTTTCTTTGTGGCGACTTCGCCCGAATTCGCGCTGCAACGCTGAGCTGAGGAGGGCTGCATGAATCGTCTCCGACGCAAGTTCCTCAAGGCTGCCGCTGCGGGCGGTGTGGCCTATGCCTTCGGACGTACTGCCGGCACGGTGTATGCGCAGATGACGGGCACGGGTGGCTTCGCTGACTATAAGGCACTCGTCTGCCTGTTCATGTTCGGCGGCAACGATTCCTGGAACATGGTTGTTCCATCGAGCACAGCCGAGTACAACGCCTATTCACGGTCGCGCGGTGGCGGTACGACCTCAAGTCTTGCCGTAGATCGTACTGCACTTCTGCCGATTACTCTGCCGGGTCAGGTGGCGGGAGATCCCTCGTACGGCTTTCATCCGAGCATGATCGGCGCGCGAGATTTGTTCGCGCAAGGCAAGCTCGCAGTGATGGCTAACATCGGACCGTTGATTCGCCCAACTACAAAAACTCAATACCAGACTGCTTCTACTACAGGGCATGCTTTACCGCCCCAGCTGTTTTCACATAACGATCAGCAGGATCAGTGGCACAGCCTGCGTGGCCGAGCAACGATGAAGTCCGGTTGGGCCGGTAGAGTGGCGGATGCGCTCAATGCGCAGGCCGGTAATCAGGGATTGTCGGTCAATGTATCGTTGGCCGGGCAAACTTTCTTTCAGGCCAGTGAAATTGCGAAACCCTATGTGATGGGTGCGAACGGGCCGACGCAGTTCGCCGCCTTTCCGACATCCGGCGCCGGCCCTTTACGCCGCCAGTCTTTCGAGTCGGTGCTGACAGCGACCACGGGGTCATCATCAAATTCAATGTACGAGCGTGCCTACGCAAGCGTACAGCAGCGTGCCGTGCAGTTCGCCGATCGCGTCACTGTTGCAATCGCAAATGGCTACAGCTTCAATGCTCTGCCTAACACCGGTACGCTGTCGTCATTGCAGCAGCAGTTACGAACGGTGGCCAAGATCATTTCTGTGCGGCAGACCCTTGGACTCTCCCGACAAATATTCTTTGTTTCGACAGGCGGTTTTGACCAGCACGATGATCTTGTACGCGACCAGCCTGGCCTTCTTTCAAATATCAGTAGCTCCGTCAAGATGTTCTACGATTCGATACGTGAGATCGGTATGGAGAACAACGTTACGCTTTTCACTCATTCAGATTTCGGTCGTACACTCACCTCTAACGGCGACGGATCGGATCACGCTTGGGGCGGTGTACAGATAGTCGCGGGTGGGGCGGTTCGAGGCGGGCGTTTTTACGGTGCGTATCCGCTCCTGGAGAACGGTGGGTCTGCGGATGTCGGTGGTGGACGTATCATCCCAACGATATCAGCGGATCAGTACGCAGCGACGCTCGCAAGCTGGTTCGGTGTCGGCGATATCGACCTCGTGAAGATTGCGCCTAGTATCAATAATTTTGCAGCGCGTAATCTCGGATTCATGATCTAAAGGCTTGCGCCACGAAGCGTGCGACGCCTTCGCCGCCCGGCCACGGGCTGCGCTCGCGAGGTATAACGACGGGACCGCTGATCACCCCGCAGTGGTACGTTGCGCGACCTGCGTCCACCCAAATCTCGTCAGCTTCGGCGATCACTGCACCCCAGTGTCGGTCGATCAAGCGAAACCGCATCATTTGCACATCGAACCAAAGATTTCGATGATGCGTAACTCGTCGAATCTCAAGCACATGAGTGGCGGTCCCGACGGTGGTTTCTTGGGCGTCCGTAATCAGCCGATCCGGAAACATCGTCTGTAGTGCTGGCAGCCAGGGTTGCGGCGGTACTCCGTTGCTCTCAAGCAGAATCAGCGGCGCGTTGAATTTTTTTTCGAAACGATAGTCAGGTGTCGCATAGGCTTGGCATAGCGGCTCGAGGTG
>VGTW01000137.1 GCA_016874555.1 Gammaproteobacteria bacterium
CCGGGTACCAGGAGATTCTTTCCGACCCGTCCTACTCCCGACAAATTGTCACGCTCACCTATCCCCATATCGGCAATGTGGGCACCAACGCCGACGACATGGAGTCGGTTAAAGCGTTTGCTGCAGGGCTCGTCATTCGCGATCTGCCGCCGCGCGCCAGCAACCACCGCATGCAGCAGACATTGCCGCAGTTCCTCGCCCGCGAGGGCCTGGTGGCCATCGCCGACATCGACACCCGCAAGCTGACGCGCATCCTTCGCGAGGGCGGCGCGCAGTCGGGCTGCATCGTTGCCGGTAGCGGCAAAGAGTCTTTGGGCGACCTCGAGCAGGCGGCGCTCGCGGGGGCGCGGGCGTTTCCCGGGCTCAAGGGCATGGACCTCGCCAAGGTGGTCACAACGCCAACGCAGTTCAAGTGGACTGCCGGCTCGAACTTTGACGCGCCGCCGCCGGGCGATGCGACGCACCCGTCCTTTCGTGTGGTCGCCTGCGATTACGGGGTGAAGTACAACATCCTGCGTCTGCTGATCGATGCCGGTTGTGAAGTCACGGTGGTGCCGGCGCAGACCTCGGCCACCGATATTTTGGCGCTGGCGCCCGAGGGCGTGTTTCTGTCGAACGGTCCCGGCGACCCGGAGCCTTGCGATTACGCGATCGCCGCGATCAAAGAATTGCTGCAGCGCGATCTGCCGATATTCGGTATCTGTCTCGGGCACCAGCTGCTCGGCCTCGCAAGTGGTGCGCGGACCATCAAGATGAAATTCGGCCACCACGGCGCGAACCATCCGGTGCAAGATCTGCAGACCGGGCGCGTGCTCATCACCTCGCAGAACCACGGCTTTGCGATCGATGATACGACGTTGCCCGCCAACCTCGTGGCCACGCACCGCTCGCTGTTCGATGGCAGTCTGCAGGGCGTGGCGCGCATCGACTGTGATGCCTTTAGTTTTCAGGGTCATCCCGAGGCGAGCCCCGGGCCCCACGACGTCAAATATCTCTTCGAACGCTTCACCGCCGCGATGCAGCGGCGGCGGGATCAGCATTATCTATTGGCAACTCTACCGTTAACTCAATCCGTCTGAGTCAGCGCTATGCCGAAAAGCACAGATATCCAAAGCATTTTGATCATCGGCGCGGGGCCGATCGCCATCGGTCAGGCCTGTGAGTTCGACTACTCCGGGGCCCAGGCCTGTAAGGCGCTGCGCGATGAGGGTTATCGGGTCATCCTCGTCAACTCGAATCCGGCGACCATCATGACCGACCCGGAGATGGCGGACGTTACCTATATCGAGCCGATCAATTGGCGTACCGTCGCGCGCATCATCGAAAAAGAACGCCCGGATGCGGTGCTCCCGACCATGGGCGGCCAGACCGCGCTCAACACGGCGCTCGAACTGGTACGCGAGGGTGTGCTCGAAAAATTCGCGGTCGAACTGATCGGCGCCTCGCACGAGGCCATCGACATGGCCGAAGATCGCGAGCGCTTCCGTGACGCCATGCGCGAGATTGGTCTTGAGTCGGCGCGTTCGGCGGTTGCCCACAGTCTGGAGGAGGCGCTTGCCATCCAGGGGGGTCTCGGCTTTCCCTGCGTCATTCGGCCATCGTTTACTTTGGGCGGCTCGGGCGGTGGTGTCGCCTACAACCGCGAAGAATTCGAGACCATCGTGGCGCGCGGTATCGATGCCTCGCCCACCAAGGAGGTGCTGATCGAAGAGTCGGTGCTCGGGTGGAAGGAATTCGAGATGGAGGTCGTTCGCGATCGCGCCGACAACTGCATCATTGTCTGCTCGATCGAAAACCTCGATCCGATGGGTGTACACACCGGCGACTCGATCACTGTCGCGCCTGCACAAACTTTGACCGACAAAGAATATCAACGTATGCGCGACGCTTCGATCGCGGTGCTGCGTAAGATCGGCGTCGACACCGGTGGTTCGAACGTGCAGTTCGCGATCAACCCGGATGACGGGCGGCTGATCGTCATCGAGATGAACCCGCGCGTTTCGCGCAGTTCGGCGCTCGCCTCGAAGGCCACTGGTTTTCCGATAGCGAAGATCGCGGCTAAGCTCGCAATTGGATACACGCTCGATGAATTACGCAACGACATCACGGGTGGGGCGACGCCGGCATCCTTTGAACCCGCCATCGATTACGTCGTCACCAAGGTGCCGCGCTTCACCTTCGAAAAATTCAAGGGTGTGAATGATCGTCTGACCACGCAAATGAAGTCGGTGGGCGAGGTCATGGCTATCGGGCGCACTTTTCAGGAATCGCTGCAAAAAGCGCTACGCAGTCTCGAGACCGGCCTCGATGGGCTCTCGCCAATCACGCGGTTGCCGCTCAACGAGGAGTCGGCGAGCGCGCTCGCGCAGAATCTGCGCATGCCGGGACCCGATCGTCTGCTGCAGGTGGCGGATGCATTCCGCGCCGGTTGGGGCTTCGCGCAGGTGCAGGAGTGTAGTCGTATTGATCCGTGGTTTTTGGCGCAGATCGAAGAATTGATCGCCCTCGAGGGCGAGGTCGCGGCCGCAGGTTTCGCAGCGCTCGATGCGGCGCGGCTGCGACATCTTAAGCGCAAGGGGTTTTCCGACAGTCGTCTTGCGCGGCTGACTGCTCGCAGCGAGACCGACGTGCGCAACCAGCGGCGTAAGTTTAACGTGCGCCCGGTTTACAAGCGGGTCGACACCTGCGCTGCTGAGTTTTCGACCTCGACCGCCTACCTCTATTCGACCTACGAGGAGGAGTGCGAGGCCGCGCCGACGAATGGTCGTAAAATTGTTATTCTCGGCGGAGGTCCCAACCGTATCGGGCAGGGCATCGAATTCGATTACTGCTGCGTCCACGCCGCGCTCGCGCTGCGTGAGGACGGTTACGAGACCATCATGGTTAATTGTAATCCGGAGACGGTATCGACCGATTACGACACCTCGGACCGGTTGTACTTTGAACCTTTGACCCTCGAGGATGTGCTCGAGGTCATCGACAAAGAGAAACCGGCGGGCGTGATTGTCCAGTACGGTGGTCAGACGCCACTCAAGCTGTGTCGAGCGCTGGAGCGCGAGGGTTCGCCGATCATCGGCACGTCACCCGAATCGATCGACATCGCTGAAGATCGCGAACGCTTTCAAAAATTGGTTAAGGCGCTTGGATTGCGACAGCCCGCCAATGCGACGGCGCGTACCGAAGAGCAGGCACTGGCGCTCGCGCGCGAGGTTGGTTTTCCGCTCGTCGTGCGCCCGTCCTACGTGCTTGGTGGTCGGGCAATGGAGATTGTCTTCAATGAGGACGACCTGCGCACCTACATGACCGATGCGGTCAAAGTTTCGAACGAGAGCCCGGTGCTGCTCGATCGCTTTCTCGACGATGCGATCGAAGTCGACGTTGATGCCGTGTGCGACGGCAAGCGGGTGCTCATCGGCGGCATCATGGAGCACGTCGAGCAGGCAGGCGTGCATTCGGGCGATTCCAGCTGCTCGCTGCCGCCCAACAGCTTGTCGGCCGAGTTGCAGGACGAACTGCGCGAACAGACGCGCCGGCTCGCGCTCGCGCTCAATGTCGTCGGTCTGATGAATATCCAGTTCGCCATCCAGAACTCGTTGATTTTCGTCCTCGAGGTCAATCCACGCGCCTCGCGGACGGCGCCGTTCGTTTCCAAGGCCATTGGTCTGCCACTCGCGAAGGTCGGCGCGCGCGTCATGACCGGGCGTTCGCTCGAGGCGCAGGATGCGACGCGTGAGCGAATCCCGGGTTATTTCTCTGTCAAAGAGGCCGTCTTTCCGTTCGTCAAATTTCCGGAGGCCGACCCCATGCTCGGCCCCGAGATGAAATCGACGGGTGAAGTGATGGGCACGGGTCGCAGCTTTGGCGAGGCTTATGCCAAATCGCAGGCTGCATCGGGCGTGGTGTTGCCGCGCACGGGCGTGTGTTTTATCAGCGTACGCGAGCGCGACAAGCTGGCAGCCGTCGAGCTGGCGCGGCGTCTGTTGTCGCGCGGTTTCGAGCTGGTGGCGACCGAGGGCACGGCGAAACAAATCGCCGCCGCCGGGCTTGCGGTCCGCGTGGTCAACAAAGTACGGGACGGACGGCCGCACTGCGTCGACATGATCAAAAACGGCGAGATCGCGCTGATCGTCAATACGACCGAGGGTAAGCAGTCGGTGCGCGAGTCGCATTCGATACGCCGTGAGGCCGTGCAACGCCGCGTCACCTACTACACGACGCTTGCGGCGGCCTTCGCGACCTGCGAGGCTTTGGACTCACTCGATGCCGTCGATGTAAATCGGCTGCAGGACCTGCACCGCGAGGTGCGGGTCGCGTCGTAGATCAGGAGACAGCCACGTGAAGCGAAATCCGATGACGCTGCGCGGCGCCGAGAGGCTGCGGGGCGAACTCAAGCGCCTTAAAAGCGAAGATCGCCCAAGTGTCATTAAGGCGATCGCCGAGGCCCGTAGCCATGGCGACCTGTCCGAGAATGCTGAGTATCACGCGGCACGTGAGCAGCAGGGGTTCATTGAGGGGCGGATCGCCGAGCTGGAAGCCAAGCTCTCAACGGCCGACATCATCGACGTAGCGCAACTCGCGACCAGCAGCAAAGTGGTGTTCGGGGCGACGGTCGATCTTGAGGCCGAGGAAGACGGTAAAAAAGTGACCTACGCTATTGTTGGCGAGGAAGAGGCCGACATCCGCGAGGGGCGCATCGCCATTACCTCGCCCATCGCACGGGCCTTGATCGGCAAGTCCGAGGGTGACGTGGTCGATGTAGCAGCGCCCAGCGGCAGACGCAGCTACGAGATTGTCGCGGTGCGCTACGAATAGCCGACCAAGCCGACCGCCATCCGGCCGACCAGAGGGATCAGTCTGGCAACACGATTTTTGGCAGGTCGGGTCGGCGACGATAGAGCGTCGCCACGTGGCCAATCCGCCCGACCAGCGCGCTTTGGGTGACCTTGGCGAGGTTTTCGAGGGCGGCGTCCCGGGCCTCGCGCTCAGCCCCAGTC
>VGTW01000138.1 GCA_016874555.1 Gammaproteobacteria bacterium
TCAGTCTGGCAACACGATCTTTGGCAGGTCGGGTCGGCGACGATAGAGCGTCGCCACGTGGCCAATCCGCCCGACCAGCGCGCTTTGGGTGACCTTGGCGAGGTTTTCGAGGGCGGCGTCCCGGGCCTCGCGCTCAGCCCCAGTCATGCGGACCTTGATCAATTCGTGATCGTGCAGGGCCCGCCGAGTCTCGGCAATGACGCCCTCGCTGACTCCGCCGTTGCCGATGAGGATTAAGGGCCGGAGGGGGTGGGCGAGCCCGCGCAGGTAACTGCACTGTTTTTCGGTAATTTTCATGAACGAATTGTAGCCCAGCCGGTCACAGACAGCGGTTTCCGGTCGACTGCTACCTGGTTCGGGTGCTGGTCCGGACGGGGTTGATGGTGTAGCGTGGAGCAGCGACGAAAAGGACTGCGCGCAGCGAGGAACGGTTCATGAACGATCTGATGAAAAACTTCGTAGTTTGGGTCTTGATCGCCGTGGCGGTACTGGTGCTCTTCAGCCAGTTCGTGCCGCGCACTAGCCCGGCGTCCGAGGTCAGCTACACGACCTTCCTCGACGAGGTTCGCAACGGCCGCATCGAAAGCGTGGTGCTGCAGGGCGACACCATTAGCGGTACCCGCAAAGACAGGTCCAGTTTCGAACTCTACAACCCTGAAACCGAGAACACCGCCTTGATTGGTACGCTCGCCAAGTCGGGCGTGTCGATCATCGGTCGCGCGCCCAAGCAGCCGAACTTCCTCTCGCAACTCGTGCTGCAACTCGCTCCCGCCTTGCTGCTCATTTTGGTGTTTGCTTGGATGCTGCGGCAGATGCAGGGGGGTGGTAATGGTCGCGGTGCCATGTCCTTCGGCAAAAGCCGCGCTCGTCTGCTCAACGAAGATCAAGTAGCGGTGACCTTTGTCGATGTGGCGGGTGTCGATGAAGCCAAGCAGGAAGTGGGCGAGATCGTCGACTTCCTCAAAGATCCCTCCAAGTTCCAGAAGCTCGGCGGCAAAATTCCAAAGGGCGTGTTGATGGTCGGCAGCCCAGGGACCGGAAAAACTTTGCTTGCGCGCGCGATTGCGGGCGAGGCCAAAGTGCCGTTCTTCACCATCTCGGGCTCAGACTTCGTTGAGATGTTCGTCGGTGTCGGCGCCTCGCGCGTACGCGACATGTTCGAGCAGGCCAAGAAGCACGCTCCGTGCATCATTTTCATTGATGAAATCGACGCGGTCGGTCGGCATCGCGGTGCCGGTTTGGGCGGTGGTCACGACGAGCGCGAACAAACTTTAAACCAGTTGCTGGTGGAGATGGACGGCTTCGAGGGCAACGAGGGCATTATCGTTATTGCGGCCACCAACCGCCCAGACGTGCTCGATCCGGCCCTGCTGCGTCCCGGTCGCTTCGATCGTCAGGTCGTAGTCCCGCTGCCTGATGTGCGCGGTCGCGAGCAGATCCTCAAAGTTCACATGCGTAAGGTGCCGCTCGGCGATGACGTCAAACCGGCGCTGATCGCGCGCGGTACACCTGGCTTCTCGGGTGCCGACCTCGCCAACCTCGTCAACGAGGCGGCGCTATTTGCAGCTCGGGCCAACAAGCGCATCGTGGGCATGGAAGAGTTCGAGAGTGCCAAAGATAAAATCATGATGGGCGCCGAGCGGCGCTCAATGGTGATGACTGAACAAGAAAAGCGCATGACGGCTTACCACGAGGCCGGTCACGCGATTGTCGGCATTTCGGTTCCCGAGCACGATCCGGTCTACAAGGTCACCATCATCCCGCGCGGTCGCGCGCTTGGCGTGACGCAGTTCCTGCCGGAGCAGGACCGCTACTCCATGAGCAAGCGCCGCATCGAAAGCGGCATCGCGACGCTCTTCGGTGGCCGTATCGCTGAGGAGCTAATATACGGTGCCGATGCGGTCACGACCGGCGCGTCGAACGACATCGAACGCGCCACCGACCTTGCGCGTAATATGGTGACGAAGTGGGGCCTTTCGGACAAACTCGGCCCGCTCACTTACTCCGAAGAATCGGGCGAGGTGTTCCTCGGTCGCTCGGTCACCCAGACCAAGCTGGTGTCCGACGAAACCGCTGCCGCCATCGATCAGGAAGTGCGCCGCGTCATCGAGAGTAATTACGAGCGTGCCCGCGACATCCTGCAGACCCATCTTGACAAGTTGCACGCCATGGCCGAGGCCCTGATCAAGTACGAAACCATCGACGATGGTCAGATCAAAGAGATCATGGCGGGTCGGCCGCCGAGTCCCCCTGCGGGCTGGGATGACACCGTGCCCAGCGGTCCCTCCGGTGGCGTGCCGCGTCCTGCGCCGCAGCCGGGAGGCATCGGTCCGCCGGCGGGCGAGGGCAGTGCGGGCTGATTGCCAGCTGACCTTGCTGGCTGAAGTGTCTCGTGCTGCTGCGCTGCGCTGACCGGGCGCTCGATCTCGCCACGCCCGTAGTGATGGGCGTACTCAACGTCACGCCGGACTCTTTTTCCGATGGCGGGCGCTTCATTAATTTTGATGCGGCGATTGCGCAAGGCCTCGCCATGCTGGCGGCCGGCGCGGCCGTCATCGACGTTGGTGGCGAGTCGACCCGACCGGGTGCGGAGCCTGTGGGCCCTGCCGAGGAACTGCGTCGCGTCGTGCCGGTGGTGGCTGAGTTTGCTGCGAGGGGCGCGTTGGTGTCTATCGATACCAGCAAGCCCGAGGTCATTGCGGCGGCTATTGCGGCGGGCGCCAAGATGGTCAACGACGTGTATGCGCTGCGGATGCCGGGCGCGCTCGAGGCAGTCTCCTCTGGCGCCGCGGTGTGCCTGATGCACATGCAAGGTGAGCCGCGCAGCATGCAGCAGGCCCCGCATTACGCCGACGTGGCCGCGGAAGTCGGCGAGTTCCTCGCTGCGCGCGTCGCCGCTTGTGCGGCGGTCGGCATCACTCGCGATCGTCTCGTGATCGATCCCGGTTTTGGCTTCGGCAAAACCCTGCAACACAATTTGCAATTGTTGCGGGGCTTGCGGCAACTGACTCAACAGGGTCTGCCGATTTTGGCGGGGTTGTCGCGCAAGTCATTGCTTGGGACGCTCACTGGGCGCGCGGTCGAGGCGCGCCTCGCGGGTAGTTTGGCGCTCGCTTACGCGGCGCTCGAGGGTGGAGCGCGTATGATCCGCACGCATGACGTCGCCGAAACCTGCGACGTCGTCAAAGTTTGGTCGGCCCTGCGACAGCGCGAGGGGATGGCGTGAGCAGAAAATATTTTGGCACCGATGGAGTTCGGGGCAGAGTTGGTCAACCGCCGCTGACCGTGGACTTTGTGCTGCGCTTGGCGAGTGCGGCGGCGCGGGTGCTCGCACCGGAAGGCGGCAGTGTGCTCATCGGCAAAGACACGCGGCTGTCGGGCTACATGTTCGAAGCGGCGCTGGAGGCCGGCTTCGTGGCCGCGGGCGTCGATGTCATGCTCATCGGACCTCTACCGACGCCCGGTGTCGCGCACATGACGCGACACTTTGGTTGTAAGTTCGGCGTGGTCATCAGCGGCTCGCACAATCCCTATCACGATAACGGTATCAAATTCTTTGATGGTGCCGGCGGAAAGCTATCTGATGAGGAAGAGGTGCGGATCGAAGCTGAGCTCGAAAACCTGCTGATCACTCGCGAATCAAAAGAACTGGGGCGTGCCACCCGCGTCGACAAGGCGCGCAAGGTTTATCAAGAGTTTTGCATCTCGACCATGGCGCCCGGCACCTCGCTCGCTGGTATGAAGATCGTCATCGACTGCGCACACGGTGCTGGCTACAAAGTCGGTCCACGCATTCTCGCCGATCTCGGAGCCGAGATCGTGCCGCTCGGCTGCTCGCCGAACGGCCGTAACATCAATCAACACTGCGGTTCGACGGCGCCTGAGTTGCTGCAGCTGACCGTGCCAGGGGTGCGCGCGCAAGTGGGTATCGCGCTCGATGGCGATGGCGATCGACTCGTCATGGTCGATCACCTCGGTCGAAAGGTTGACGGTGATCAGTTGCTCTACGTAATCGCCACGCACCGACATGCCACCGGGCGACTGCGGGGACCGGTGGTGGGTACGCTGATGACGAACTATGGACTCGAGCGCGCGCTGAGCGATCGGGGAATCGAGTTTCACCGCGCACAGGTGGGCGATCGCTATGTGCTCGCCAAGTTGCGCGAGACGGGTGGTGTGCTCGGCGGCGAGACGTCGGGCCATTTGCTGACGCTCGATTACGCGACCACCGGAGATGCCATGGTCGTCGCGCTGCAGGTGTTGTCGATCATGCGCGAGACCTGCAAGACGCTTGCAGAACTCACTGCCGAGTTGACGCTGCTGCCGCAAACCATGGTCAACATTAAAGTTTCTTTGCGTTTCGATCCGCTGGCGGTGACTGCGGTGCGCGATGCCATGCGCTCGGTCGAGCAACGTCTCGCCGGGCGGGGTCGTGTTGTGCTGCGCGGCTCGGGTACCGAGCCGCTCATCCGCATAATGATCGAATCCGAGGATGGTGCCGAGGCCAAGGTGCTCGCCAATGAACTTGCGGAGGTGGTGCGCGCGGCTGCGGCGCAGAGCTGAACGACATCTGCGAGCGAGTGTCGAGTGATGGAGTCAGAACGAGGTGGAGACGGTGCAATGAATCGACGCCCGATGGTCGCCGGCAACTGGAAAATGCATGGCGCACGTGCCGCCAATGCCGCGTTGCTCGATGGCGTGCTCGCGGGCTTGGGCGCTGCGGCGGGCCGGTCCGCTGAAGTGGTGGTCTGTCCGCCCTTTGTTTACCTCGCGGATATGGCGCAGCGGCTCACGGGCAGCGCCGTGCAACTCGGTGCGCAAGATGTCTGCGCGGAGCCGGGGTCGGGCGCGTTCACCGGCGAGGTCGCCGGACCCATGTTGCGTGATGTGGGTTGCAGCCACGTCATCGTCGGTCACTCGGAGCGTCGGGCACTCTAC
>VGTW01000139.1 GCA_016874555.1 Gammaproteobacteria bacterium
CCAGCGTCTGCAAATATTTGACCACCGCATCCGCAAGCTCGGCCTCGCTCCATTTCAGGAAGAGCTCGGCAGCGACATACGGATAGACGCGCCACGCGAGACGCTGGATATCTTCGGTACGCACCAGGGGATTGGCGATGAACGCGCAAGCGAGCAAAGATGGCAACGTGAAGAGGTGCAGCACGTTGTTGCGGAAATAGGTCATGAGTAACGCCATCTCATCGCTGATGCGGACGAGATCGCCCAATTTATGCGCTTGGCGCTGCAAGATCTGCATGTTCTCGCCGTAGGCAATGACCGCAGCGCCATCGAGCTCGGTGATCGTGACCCGCGGGTCGTAGGGCGCTTTGCGCAGCAAATCGAGATAGAGATCACACTGCCGCGCGAGATCGGTGGCGACCATGGCCTGTCGCGGCATCGCGAGCAGCGTCACCGCTAGCAAGTTGATTGGCGTGATCGCCGCGGCAGCGTTGATGCGCTGCATGATGCTGCCCGCGAGCTCATCGACCACCGGCGCTACCCAAGGCGCACGACCTTCATCATCGAGCGTGCGCTGCCGCCAATCACCCGCATGTCGCTCGAGCACGGTCTCGAGCGCGATCGGTTCACCGACGTTCACGTAGACACGACCGAATTTTTGCCGCAGCACGCGCAAGGCGCGAAAGAGATCGCCGATGCTTTCCTTGCGTTTCGCCTGTCCGGACAGTTCGCCGACATAGGTACCGGCCTCGACGATACGCTCATAGCCAAAGTAAACGGGTACGAACACGAGCGGCCGCTTCGGGTCGCGCAGATAACTGCGCACCGTCATGGAAATCATGCCGGTCTTGGGCTGCAGCAATCGCCCGGTACGCGAGCGCCCGCCCTCGACGAAATATTCGATCGAGTGACCGCGCGCCATGATGGTCGCCAGATATTTCATGAACACGGCGGTGTAGAGCGTGTTGCCCGCAAAACTGCGCCGCAGGAAGAACGCGCCACCCTTGCGCAGGAAGCGGCCGACGAGCGGGATATTCAGATTGATGCCGGCGGCGATGTGCGGTACGGCATAGCCCTGCTCGTAGATCACGTAGGACAGCAGCAAGTAGTCCATGTGACTGCGGTGGCAGGGCACGAAGACGATTTCGGCATCGCGCGCCACATTGCGCAGCGTCTCGGCGTGACTGAAGGTGACGCCGTCATACAAACGGTTCCACAGCCTGCCGAGAAAGCCTTCCATGAACGTGATGAACACATGCGAATAGTTGGCCGCGATTTCTTCGACATAGCCTTTCGCCACGAACAGTGCTTTGCGTCGCGGCAAATGTTTGTCGCGCATCTCGGCGGCCACCGCCGTGCGCACCGCGCGAGTGCTCAGCACCCGCGCAAGGATGGTGCGTCGGTGCGAGAGATCAGGGCCGATGCGTGCCGCACGCTGTCGCCTGAAACTGGCGCGCTGCGCGCGCGCAATGCGAGCCGCTTGCGCTGCCGGACTGCCCGGGCCCACCAGCAGACTGCGCAGCCTCGTCGGCTCACCGACCTCGATCATGGTGAACCGACCATTGATCAGCACTTGCATGAACTTACGCAGACCGCTCGCCAGCACCCAGTTCTCGGTGAACAGCAAGCGCCACCATGATCGTTCTTTTTGCGGTGCACGCCCCCAATACACCGCAACAGGCACGAGTCGTGCATCGAGCGTGGGATCACGCTCGAGTGCGTCGATGAGACGCACGAGCTCGCGCGGCGGACGACGATCGATCCGCGCATCGAAAGCCCCCCGGGTACGCAACAAAGGCACCATGGCGCGCACAGCGCTGCGACCGCGCCCGAGAATGCGACCCGCAGGCATCGGCAAGCCATGTCGCTCACAAAGATTTTCGAGCGCTGCAAGATCGACCGCGCTGCGTCGCTCGAGTACATAAACGACGGGCGCGGCCTGCACGACACCGATGCTGCCCGGGGCCGACTCGGGGCGGACTTCGGGCTTCACCCAAAGCGCAAGCACCCGCCGCAGCACGGCGCTCATGGCCGGCACCTCAGGCATAGAGCCGCCGCAGAAAATCGTCCAGCCAGCCGCAGATCTGCGGCAACGAGGCATGCAACCGATGATCATCATCGACGAGATGGGTGAGCGCGCCCTGCGTCCGCGCGAAGGCGAGACCTTTCTCGACCGGTACGACATCGTCACGCCAACCGTGCACCACCACCGTCGGGCAGCGCGCAACCTCAGATGTAGGTGGCAAGCCCGGCAGATCGAAGGCAGGCGCCAGCAAAAAGAGGCCGCAGGCCTGCAGCGGTCGCGATGCCGCAGCCGCGAGAAATCCGCCCAGGCTGGACCCGACGAGCAGTGGATGCGCGGGCAACTCGCCGCAGCAGGCCAACAATTTGGCGAGTCGTGCGTCGACGCTGTCGATGCCACGATAATCCACTGACTCGACCCGCCAGGCGCGCGCTCTGGCCACTTCGGCCAGCGCCAGAATCTTGGTGCCCCAGGGCTCGGAATCCTTGCCATGGGAAAAAACGACCGTTCTCTCAATCACGCGGCAAGTGTACCCGCTCGCGACCTGCGGGTATCCTGCCGGTGGCAGCGCATGGATCCTAAAGTGTCAACCCGAGCCGCCTGGAACTTCTGGATCGACCGCGGCGGCACATTCACCGATGTCATCGGCGAAAGTCCCACGGGACGTCTCGTGTTGCGGAAAGTCCCCTCGTCGATGCGCGGTGAGTCGGGCGATCCCGGCATCGCGGCTGCGCTATCCATCCTGCGTGACGCCGGTGCCTCTCCCGATGATCTCGGCACGGTACGTGTCGGCACCACGGTGGTGACCAATGCGCTACTCGAGCGCCGCGGCAGCAAGCTGCTGCTCGTGGTCACGCGCGGTTTTGGTGATGCCATCGTCATTGGTCATCAGACCCGTCCCGATATCTTTGCCCTGCAAATTCAGCGGGCGCTGCCGCTGCATGCTGACGTTCTCGAGGTCGATGAACGCATCGCTTATGATGGTGAGGTGATCGAGCCGCTGGATGAGCCAGTTGCTGCGCAAGGTCTCGAAGCCGCTCGCCAAAAAGGTTTCGAGGCCGTGGCCATCGTCCTACTGCACGGCTGGCGTCATGTGGGGCACGAACAGCGCCTCGCGCAACTCGCTGCGGCAGCAGGGTTCGCGGAGATCGTCACCTCGCACCAATGTCTGCCACTACCGCGGTTCTTACCACGCGCGGAGAGCAGCGCTTTCGACGCCTACCTCGCGGTATGTCTCAAAGATTATATACGTACTCTCGAACGCGAACTCCTCACGGTAGCCCCTGCAGCCCGCCTCGAGTTCATGCAAAGTTCAGGTGGTCTGTGCAATACACAGGCATTTCGCGTACTCACCAGCGTGCTCTCCGGTCCGGCAGGTGGCCTGATCGGTATGGCCGCAGTCGGCCAGCGATCAACGGTCGACGGCGTACGACTAATTGGCTTCGATATGGGCGGTACTTCCAACGATGTTTCAATTTTTGATGGAGCGTTTGCACGCCGCTTCGAACACGAGATCGAGGGCGTTCGCTTCAGCGCGCCAATGCTCGACGTACACACGATCGCCGCCGGCGGCGGCTCATTGCTCGCCGTGCGTGATGGTCGATACCGCGTCGGCCCGCGCTCGGCGGGTGCTGACCCCGGCCCCGCCTGCTACGGACGGGGCGGACCCGCCACCCTGACTGACGTACAAGTCGTACTCGGACATCTGCACGCAGCGTTCATGCCCGCCCTCTTCGGACCACAACGGGATGCTGTAATCGATATCGAAGCGGCACACGGCGCGCTGCGGACGGTACTGCAGGATGCAGGGCATGCGCTCAAAGATCAGGGTGAGCAGGCTGACAACGCACTCGCCGAGGCCGCTTGCGGCTTTCTCGATGTGGCCGTCGCCGCGATGGCCAATGCTATCCGTCACGTTAGCGTACGTCAGGGCGTAGATCCTGCAAACTTCACCTTGGTCGCCTTCGGCGGCGCTGCAGGACAACACGCCTGTAGAGTCGCCGCCGCAGCCGGCATGCGTCGCGTACTCGTCCATCCGCTCGCCAGCGTGCTCTCGGCCTATGGCATCGGTATCGCCGACCGCATCGCCGTTCGCCGCGAGGGACTGGCAACTCCGCTCGACGAGCCGGGTATCGTGGCGAGTCGTCATCTGGCCGCCAAGCTGATCGCCGCGGCACAGTCCGAACTAGCGACATCGCCGACGGAACTTGCGGCGATGCAGATCGAGGTCATTCTCGAATTACGCGAAGGCCACGCCGAGACCTCGCTCGATGTCACTTGCCATGACCTAAGCATCGACCGCATTGCCAGCTTGCAGAGTGCATTTCGTGAAGCACATCAGCAGCGCTTCGGATTTGCCGCCGGCGAGGCGGTCAAGATAGTCGCTGTACGGGTCGAGGCCCGATTGCCGGGTGCGAAAACCGCGCATGCGATCGTCGATGCCTCGGCACCCCTGCGCCTGCCGACTTCGGTACGCGCCTGGTTCGACGGTTGGCAGGAGGTGACGGTCCGTGACGCAACGACCCTGGGAGTAGACCCGCCACTGCAGGGCCCCGCGTTGGTCGTCGAACCGCGCTCCACTTTTGTGCTCGAGCGCGGCTGGCAGCTTGCCCGCGACCCTTCGGGCGTCTGTATCGCCACCCAGCTCGCCGACTTTGGCTCTGCCGCCGCACGTTCAACTGATGATCCTGCACAGATCGAAATCTTTGATGGTCTATTCATGCACGCGGCGACGCAGATGGGCGAAGTGCTGCGACGTACTGCGCAATCGGTCAACATCAAGGAGCGTCTCGACTATTCCTGCGCGCTTTTTGACGCTAGCGGAGGCCTCGTCGCCAATGCACCGCACATGCCCGTGCATTTGGGCTCGATGGGCGCCACCGTGGCTGCACTGCTGCGCGAACGGGCGGCCG
>VGTW01000140.1 GCA_016874555.1 Gammaproteobacteria bacterium
GAAGATGGCAACGATCGCGGGCGGACGGACGTTGCGGGTCACGAAGATGGTGACGAAGAGTGCATAGGCTACCGCTACGCAGGCTGCCTCCGTCGCCGTAAACACACCGCTCAGCATGCCGCCGAGCAGAATCACCGGCAGCAGCATCGCAAGCCATGCGCTACGAAACACCGTCGCACGTTCACCCCACGTCGCACGCGGCTTGGCAGCCGGCAGATTATAGCGTGTGGCGAGCAAACGGATCGCACTCATCAGCCCGAGGCCAATGATCACCCCGGGCACCACCCCTGCCGCAAACAGCGCGCCCACCGAGACGTTCATTACGAAGCCATAGAGCACCATGATTCCCGAAGGCGGTATCACCGGACCAATCACCGCAGCTGCCGCAGTCACAGCCGAGGCAAACGGACGCGGATAACCTTCGCGCTCCATCGCCGGAATGAGCATCTTGCCGATTGCCGACGCATCCGCGACAGCAGAACCGGAGATCCCGGCAAAGATCATCGACGACAATACATTCACTTGTGCGAGGCCACCACGGACATGACCGACCAAAGATTGAGCAAAGCGCACGATCGAGGTCGTGACACCACCGGCGTTCATGATTTCGCCAGCCAGAATGAAAAACGGCACGGCGAGCAGCGGAAAGCTGTCGATGCCGTTGTAGAAACGGGCGAGCAGCGCGGGCACGTAGCGCATTTCGCCATCGAACAAAAGGCTTAGACCCGGCCCCAGCAGCAAAGCGAAGACCACCGGCGTGCCGAAGGCCATCAACAAAACTAGAACCCAGAAAAATGCGATCGACATGCTGGGCCTTCCTGACTCAGGCTTGGTCGTCGCGCTGCAAAACAGGGACGACGCCCACCAACAGCAGTTCCGGGTCGTCAGCGCACAGCGCGCGCAGCAGGCGAAGGATCGCCTCGATCGCCACCAGCAGCAAAGCGAGTAGCGCCACCGGCACAATCAAATAAACGAACGACATTTGGATACCGAGTCCAGTCGCCACGATCGTGCTGCCCCGCGCAACGAAATCGAAACTCTCGAGCAGGAATACGCCGCAGACCCAGGCAACCAATGAATTTACAATGACGCCCGTGACGCAGAGCGTACGCATCGAAAGACCCTCGATAAAGGCGGTGATCGCCACATGACCCGCCGCGCGATAACCGATCGGTGCAGCGAGCAGCGCCGACCACACCAGCGCCATGCGCGCCGCCTCTTCAGCCCAATCGAGCGTCTGGTTGAAGAGCACGCGCGAGAGAATTTGCGCGAGCGCGACCGTCAGCATCAAAGCGAGCAGGATCGCAGAAAAGGAAAGCCCCCATCTTGCGATGGGGGCATTCACTTTGGCCAAGCCGCGCAGCGCGGCGGAGAGGACGTCGATCACGCGCCGAGTTTACTTTGCTCCGAAATTGAAGCGCGCCTGGATACCGAAATAGCGCTCGGCATCACGCGGGATCTGCAGACGCGGCGCACCACCGGGGCCACCACCGGTCTTGAGAACCGTGAACGACTTGTCCGCAAGATTGCGTCCGACCAGCGCAATACGGAAGCGATCACTCTCGTCACGCACGGAGACCGTGAGATCGGCCGTGGTGTAACCGGGGATACGCAGTGCCGCGGGCTCGTTGAGATCGGCGAAGCTCGTACCCTGGTAGGACACCACCATGCTCGGCACCACCGTGAAAGAGCCCACTGGAATATTCAGATCGCCATTGAGCGAGGCTTTCCATTCCGGGGCAAGCGGCAGCGATGTCCCTGCACGAACGGTCGAGTTCTGACCAGGCGGCGTGAAGAAACTGTCGACCTTCGCGTCCGTGTAGGCCACACCTGCACCTAAAGTCAGCATGTTGTTGGGACGCGCCTGAACGTCGAGCTCGAAGCCCTTCGATGAGACTTTACCCGCGTTAGTGAGCGTGGTGATCAGCGTGCCGTTGAGGAACAGGAAGTTATTGGCTTGGAAGTCGTCGTACTTGGCGTCGAACACCGCGGCGTTGAGCAGCATGCGGCCGTCCAGCAGCGTGCTCTTCAAACCCAGCTCGTACGAATCCGCCGTCTCGGCCTCGATGACTGGCGTGTTGTTCACAGTCATGTTGAAGAACACGTTGTACGCTGGACCTTTGTAGCCACGCGCGTAAGAGGCATAGACCATCACATCGTCGTTCAGGTCGTACTGCAGACCCGCGCGACCCGACACGTTGTCGGAGTCGTTGCTGCCTGTGAAGCCCGAGCGGTCGGTACGAATGCCGGGCTGGCCCGCGAACGGCGTGGGCACGCGGTTGTGGAAGTAGCTCAGCTTGTCCTGCGTCCAGCGCGCACCGCCGATCAAACGCAGACTGTCGGTGATGTTCCAGGTACCGTCGGCAAAGACCGCCGTATTTTTGAAGTCGGCACCGAAGGTCGCGTTCGAGAACGTGCTTACGTAAGTCGATGAACCCGCGCGACACGGGCGCTGTCCGGTGGCGTCGATCGCCAACGTGCTCGCAGTGCAGTTGAAGATGTTGCGCTGGAAGAAACGTTCCGATTCGGTGTTGGAGTAATAAACGCCTGCAACATAATTGAATGCGCCGTCGCCACTCGAGGCAAGACGCAGTTCCTGCGAGAGGGTCTTGGTGGTCTGCGGACCGAAGTCATGCAACTGCGCGAAGGCATTACCGACATACGGTGCCGCCTGATCGATCCAGTCGCCTTCGCGATATTCAGTCGCATCCCAAGTGCGATACGCCGTGATGCTGGTCAAAGACCCCAGCGCGGTATCGATGTCACCCTGCAGGGAGAGACCCCAAGCCTCTTCGGTCGAACGCATCTGCAAGTCCTGCTTGACCTGCCGCGTCTTGTCGCCCTGCAGTACAATGCCGCTGTAGAGCGAGGTGTAGGCGGCGGCGTTTGCGCCAGTTGGCGCATTGCCGATGATCTCGACGCAGCAGTTATCGTCCGACTTGCGATAGTCGCCGGTGAAGGTCCAAAGATTTCCTTCGCTGCCGATTTCCCACACTGTGCGAATCCCCTTGCGGTCATAGCCGTTCAGGTCGCCACCGGCAGCCGTGGTTGAAATGTTGCTGATGTAGCCGTCGAATTTGCCGTAGGTCACGGTCGTGCGCGAACGGAGCGAGTCGGAGATCGGCATGTCGATCGCGCCCTTCACGCGCAACTGGTTGTCTTCGTACCAACCGACATCAATGTAGCCGCCCGTTGTGTCGCCGGGGCGCTTGGACACAATGTTGACCACACCGGCGGAAGCGTTCTTGCCGAACAGCGTGCCCTGCGGGCCGCGCAAAACTTCGATGCGCTCGATGTCGTAGAGATCGCCGAAGGCTTCACCCGCCGACGACAAGACGACACCATCGAGCACCGTGGCCACGCTCGGCTGCGCAGCGATCGCGAAGTTGATGGTACCCACGCCGCGCAAGAACAAAGACTGGTTGAGCGAGGTATTGGTCTTACGGATGTTCAGGGAGGGCACGAGCGTCTTCAGCGCTTCGATATTGAAACTGCCCGAGGCCTCTGCGAGTGCGCCGCTGACCACGGAAACCGCAATGGGCACATCCTGCAATCGCTGTTCGCGCTTCTGCGCGGTCACAACGATTTCATCGAGACGACTCTCGCCCGAGTCTTGTGCGACGACGGCCTGCGAGATCATGGCGACACAGGCGGCAGCCACGGCACTTGCGACGATTTTCTTGCTCATCGACATCTTTCAGTCCCCTTTTATTCGGTAAGTGAGATGACGCTAACAAACCTAAATATGTCTTACAACTCTTGTATACAACCTTAAAAGACTGACGCGCGGGCGCAACAGCCAGCGGCCTCAGAAACCCGAGATACCGATACCCGAACGCGTGAACGCAGCGATCCGGTCGAGCGGCAGGGTGAGCGTATGACTGCGCCCACCCTCGATTTGCTGGCCGTTATCGAACCAGACCCAATCGCCCGCCGGCAAATAGACCGTGACTTGGCCCGAGGGCTCGAGGCAGGGGGCGACCAGCAGCCGCTCGCCAAAGAAAAACTGATCCTCGAAGGCCCAGGCTGAGCGATCCTCGGGGCAGGCCAGTACCATGGGGCGCTGCACCGGCAGACCGTTGCGACTCGATTCTTCGACGACGCTCTGCAGATAGGGTCGAAGACGCTCACGCAACGCCAAGGCCTGCATCGCCAGCCGCTCAGCCTCGGGGCCGTAACTCCAAGGTTCGCGCGGACCAATGCCGTGCAGCCGCAGATGCGCCGAAAAAATGGCCGCCTGCAGCCAGCGCACGTAAAGCACTGGATCGCGCTGATCGCCGTAGAAGCCGCCGACATCGGTCGCATAAAACGGTGCACCCGTCAGCCCCCAAGAGAGCCCACTGCGCAGATTGCCTGCCAAACCGCCCCAGTCGGCCTGAGGATCGCCGCCCCACTGCGACGGATAGCGCTGCGAGCCCGACCAACCCGCCCGACTGAACAAAAATGCACCGTCACGGGAAAATCTTTGAGCTGCCTCGTAGACGCAGCGGTTGTAGAGCAGCGCGTAGATATTGTGCAGCGCGTCACCACGCGAACCGTCACTCGCCAACATGTGCTCTTCGATCTGCTCGCCGAAGTCGGCTTTGATCATGTCGACGCCAAGCTCGAAGAGCGCACGGTGCTGATCGCGCCACCACGCATAGGCTTCGGGATGAGTGAAATCGAGCAGGCCCGACTCGGGCAACTGGGTGAGCACGGCGCCGAAGGGTTCCGGATCCCAGGCATAGCGATACGCCTCACCGGTGCGTGCGTCCCGCAGCAACCAACCCTTGCTTGCGAGCTCCGCGAACAGGGGATTCTTCACCGAGATCAGCGGGTATTCCCACACGCAAATCCGCAACCCCATCGCCCGCAGGGCCTCCACGGTGGGGCGCGGATCGGGATAGCGCTTGGGACACCACTCAAAGGC
>VGTW01000141.1 GCA_016874555.1 Gammaproteobacteria bacterium
CGATCGCAGCATAAAGGTCGTCAGCACCGTTCCCGGCGAAATTGACGGCCTCAGCTGGCTGCTGTTGACGCGTGGTGGCGCGCCACATATCGCCAAGCAAGCAGGGGTTTGGTGCGGCACGTTTTGTCGGGTCGAGGCCGCCGGGCGCTTGGCCGAGGAGTTTCCGGCGAGGATCATCATTCGCGTGATTCCGGACGACGGTCAGTCGCGATACCACCAAACCGATATCTTTCGACCCGCTAATAAACTTGTCGAGACGCTTGAGAACTACAGCGACGTGCGCGACGGCAACATTTATTTCGGCAATAGCAGACTCGACGCCTGGAAGATGGATCCCCCGGGCGACACCACGGGGCGCAGCGCGGTACTGCATCATGACCGATAAAGTTGGTTTGGGCATGTACATGCGCCAGATCGTCTCGCTCAGTGACGATAGTCGCTGCCGTTCGCGTGCTGCCCAGTCTCTGGTCAAGGGAAAGATCATGCGCCGTGCGCTAATAGATGAATAGAAAATCACTGACGATTGGCGGGCCTACGAGGCGGCGATCGGCCGTCCGGCATCGAGGGGTATACCGCTCTAACGACGCTGCGTCCTCGAGACAATAACGCTTAGCAGCTATTTCCCGGCAAGATGCCCGAGTACCTGCCGCGCGATCAGCTCGCTCACGCGGACGTTGGATTCTTCGGTGACACCCGCGATATGCGGGGTCAGCAGCAGGTTGGGGGTCTTGGCGAAGCGCGCTCCGCGTGCGGCATCGAGGGGTTCGGTATCAAATACGTCGAGTGCGGCACCGCCGAGATGCCCGCTGCGCAACGACTCGACGACTGCATCCTCATCGAGCACGCCACCGCGGGCTGCGTTGATGATGATGCTGCCGCGACGCATCGACGCCAGTTGCGCGCGCCCGATCATGTTTATGGTCGAGGGTAGCAGCGGTACATGCAAGCTCACGACATCAGCCACTTGTAGCAATTCTTTGAGAGAGTAGGGCTTCGCACGCTGCCAAGCCGTATGATCCGCTGGCAGAAGAGGATCGAAGGCTACGATCTGCATGCCGAGAGCCCGGGCACGCGTTGCGGTTTCGCGGGCAATATTGCCGAGCCCGATGAGTCCGAGGGTCTTGCCCGAGATCTCGCGACCGATCGTAGTCATACGCGGCCACTTTCCGGCGGTGACCTCAGGCGTCGCCGTCCATGCACAGCGCAACAATAAGAGTGCTGCAGTGATGACGTATTCGGCGACTGATAAATCATTGGCGCCGGTTGCAGGATGTACGGCAACTCCACGTGCGTTGCAGGCTTCGACATCGATATTGTCGAGCCCTACCCCGAGTCGACCGACAACTTCGAGCTTACCTGCAGCCTCAAGCAGAGCGCCGCGAACCTGGGTGCGATTACGCACGATCAAGGCGCGCGCCTCGCTTAGTTGTGCAAGTAGGTCACTGGGACGATCGACGAGTTTAGGATCGTAAAGCACGTCGCGATCTGCCAGTATTTCGCGGATGGCGGCTTCGTCCATGAATTCGGTAATGACGATCTCGGGCATCTTGTTCAGTTCCGGATGTAGTTGCAGAGCACGCTGATTTCGGTGTGCAACGCGGCTGGAATACGTACGCCTTGCTCGCGAGCCGTAGTGCGTGCAGCAAGACGCCTGATACCGGGTAGACGGACCTCCGGTTCGACGGTCATGGCGTCGAGCAGCACTGACATGCGTCCACTGAAGCCTTGGTCGGATACCGGGCTTGGATCGATGGCGATAAAAAGATGCCCCATATTCGGCGGTGTACCCTCGGCATCGAAGAAAGACGACGCCTCCCAGCCAAACGCCCCGCCGGTGAGCGCGGCACCTAAGATTTCGACCATCAAGGCGAGGGCGCCACCTTTGGGGCCGCCGATCGGCGACAAGGTTCCGGCGAGCGCTGTGCTCGGGTCCGTGGTCGGCTGACCGGTGGCATCGACGGCCCAGCCTTTAGGAATAGCTTTGCCAACTTTTTGTGCAGCGACGATTTTGCCGCGCGCCGCGACCGAGAGTGCGAGATCGATAACTAGCGGATCGCACGCACCGGGCAGTGGCGCTGCGAAAGCGAGTGGATTGGTACCAAGCATGGCGCGTCGTCCACCATGAAATGCCATCGCTTTTGGCGTATTGCCAAAGACGAGGGCGATTAGGCCTTGCAGCGCAAGTTTTTCCGCGTGGGCGCCCACCTGACCAAAATGATGCGAGTTGTGGATTGCCGCGAGTGCGATGCCCTGCGATTTAGCAAGCGGTGCCAAGTTTGAAACTGCGAGCTCGATGGCCGGATAGGCGAAGCCGAGTCCAGCATCCACGCGCAGCACGCCCGGCGCAGTCTGCATCAGTTTGGGTACGGCCTCGCCATGCACCTTACCCGAGCGTGCCTGCAAGGCATAGGCAGGCACGCGGCTCAAGCCATGCGCCGCTTGACCATCGGCTTCGGCAGCAACCAAAGCGCTTGCGGTGGCAAGTGCCGCGGCTGTCGAGGCGCCGTTGGCACGCAGTGCCGCGCTCGCAAGCGACTCGGCGTCCGCCAGAGTCAGGCGGATGGTTTTTTCCACGCGCGTGACTCAGGCGCTGCGGTAGAGCTTGGTCATCACGAACTCGACGTGACCAAGCGCCTCCGCTGCGGTGAGCCGACCGTTAGCTGTCTGCGCGATGCAGTCGATCAGCGAATCCCCTGCTTGATCTATGGTCATCTCGCGGCGTACTACGCCTGAAACGTCGACATCGATGTGCTCGGGCATTAGACGCACGGTACGCGGATTACCGGTGACTTTGATGACCGGCATGATTGGATTACCGATCACGTTGCCCTGACCGGTTGGGAAGATGTGGAGCACGTAGCCCGCCGCCGCCTGCAGCGTGCAGCACTCGGCCGCTGCAGAAGAGGTGTCCATGAAATAAAGGCCAGGTCCACGCGCGGGCGCTTCGGCGGGCGCGAGTACGTCAATGAATTTGATCTTCTTGCCGATCTTTTCGAGGTTACCGAGGGCTTTTTCCTCGATGGTGGTGAGACCACCGGCGATATTGCCCTTGGTAGGTTGACTCTCGGAGAGATCGGAGGTTTTATGTGCCTCGATGACGTCATCCTGATAGGCCTGCCAAGTCTTCATGAACTTGTCGCGAATCTCCGGCGACACCGCGCGCGCCGACGCGAGATGCTCGGCGCCAGTGAGCTCGGAGGTTTCGCCGAAGCAGCCATAGAGGCCTGCGGGCACCAGTTTGTCGTACATATTACCGACAGTAGGGCATGAGGCGAGGCCAGTGGTGGTGTCGCTTTCGCCGCATTTGGCAGCCACCCACAACTCGGCGATGTCGCACTCGACACGTACTTGGGCTGACGTCATATGTACAAATTCTTTGGCCTTACGCGACGCGGCGGCAACCGTTGCGATGTCTCCATTGCCTTCAATCCAGAAGCCGGCGACGGGCTTACCGGTCTTGGCAATGCCGTCGACGATGCGTTGCGTCCAGCCGGGCTCGATACCGATCACGATGCACGCGGCAACGTTCGGGTTCGCACCAGTGCCGATCATGGTGCGGAAATGCAGGTCGAGGTCGGCACCGAACTGTAAACGTCCGTAGGCATGGGGCAGAGCGATGGTGCCCTTGATGTTATTGGCGACGGCTTCGCAGGCCGCGTTTGAGATGTCATCGACCGGCAGGATGGCGACGTAGTTACGCACACCAACGCGGCCGTTCTCGCGGCGATAGCCCCACACTTTGCGATTATTTTGAGTCATCGTCGGTTCCTACCAGCGCTTGGTCTTGAGATTGTGGACATGCACGTGCTCGCCGCGTGCGACGGGCGCGACGATCTTGCCGATGTCCTGTCCGTATTTGGTGACAGTGTCGCCGACCTTGAGATCGGCGAGAGCCACTTTGTGACCGATCGGTACGTCGTGACGCACCGTGAGCCGAAAATCGGAATTATCTTCAGTAACGACGCACAGCATGTCGGTGCCGGCCTCGAGATTCTCGACTACGACGACGCCGACATTGTCCTTGCGATCGTGCACGAGTAATTGGGGAACGCTCACTACTCGGACTCCTTAAAAGTTTGCTTGCGGCCTGCAAGTCTTATATAAGATACTAAACACATGACACCTATGGCTGCAAGCGGCGCGCTACCATCGGCTCTGGCCAGCAGTTCTCCACTAAAAATGGATAGCGCCCCACAATATCGCCCGCTGTACACTCAAGTCTACGAGGCGCTCATCAAGCGCATTGCCAACGGCGAATGGAAAGCCGGGCAGTCACTGCCCAGCGAGCAGGCACTGGCCGCACAGCTCGGCGTAAGCCAAGGCACTGTGCGTAAAGCTCTCGATGCACTCGCGCTCGATAAGGTCATCGATCGCCGTCAGGGTAAAGGTACGTTCGTTGCGGAACTTACGCAGGATCGTTCGCTGTTCCGTTTCTTCAGGCTGACGCGTGCCGATGATCAGCGCGCCGTGCCCACGAGTGGCGATGAGTCGATACGGTGCCGCAAAATTCGCGCCCCCGAGGCGCGCTCCCTGGCATTGCCCGATACCGCCGAGGTATTCGAGATCGTGCGAACGCGGTTCGTTGACGAGCAGCCGATCGCCATCGAGCGCATCGTGTTGCCAGAAGCGCTTTACCCACAACTCGACTCGTACTCACCGCTGCCCAATGCGCTGTACGTGCTCTATCAGCGTGAGTACGGCATCAACATTGTTTCGACCCATGAAAAACTGCGCGCTGACG
>VGTW01000142.1 GCA_016874555.1 Gammaproteobacteria bacterium
CCCCGCCCCGCGGGCACGGCGTCGCGCATCACCTCGCCTCGAAAGCGCACGAGCGCAACCGCCTGCTCGTAATCGAGCACACCCGCGGCAACCAGGGCCGTGAACTCGCCGAGACTATGTCCCGCTACCCAGGCGGGCAGCGCGCCGCCGCGATTCCGCCAGACGCGCCAAGTGGCGACCCCCGCCACCAACATGACGGGCTGGGTGATTTCGGTGAGCGACAAGGATTCGGCAGGGCCCTGCTGCGCAAGCGTCCAAAGATCGAAGCCGAGCACGCCGGAGGCGGCGTCGAAGGTCTCGCGGACCACCCTGTCGTGGGCGGCAAGCTCGCCCATCATGCCCACCGATTGCGAACCCTGACCTGGAAAGACGAAGGCTGTAGACATCGAGACGCTCCCCAAAACTGCATTGCATTATACGGTGCCAGCGGGCGATCACCGGAGTCGTCATCGCCCTTTGTTATGATCGAGCGGGCAAGCCGGAGGATGCAGCGTGCGCAAAAAATCGCGTGGTTTTACCTTGATCGAAATCATGGTCGTGGTGGTGATCATTGGCCTGCTCGCCGCCTTTATCGTGCCGCGCGTCATGGATCGAGTGGACGACGCACGCATCACCAAGGTGCGCGCCGATCTGCAAGCTATCGAAACGGCGCTCGCCATGTATCGACTCGATACGGCGCGACTGCCGACCACGGCTCAAGGTCTTGCGGCGCTGGTGCAAAAACCCGATGACCCAGCGGTGCGTAATTGGCGCAGCGGCGGCTACATGGCACGCCTGTCGCGTGACCCTTGGGGCAACGATTACCGCTATCGACAGCCGGGTACACGCGGACCGAGCTTCGATCTTTATTCACTCGGCCCCGATGGTCTCGAGGGCAGTCCGGACACCGATGAGGACAACATCGGCAACTGGTCGCTGGGCAATTGAAGACACGGGGTTTCACCCTCATCGAAATTCTCGTGGTGGTGACGATCATCGCCATCGTCACCGGGGGCGCACTGCTTGCGCTGGGTCTCATCGGCGGGCAAAGCGGCTCTGCTCGCGATCTCGAACGTCTCCAGTCGCTCCTGCTCGACGCCCGTGATCGTGCGGAACTCGAAAATCGTGACTATGGTGTGCGCTTGCTTGCTGATGGCTATGAATTCCTGACTTTTGATGCCGGCACCGGTCGCTGGTTGACGGTTAATGACCGAGTGTTTGGCGGTGCGCGTTGGGCGGAGCCGCTCGAGCTTGAACTCGATGTCGATGGCAGACGAGTGGTGCTGCGTCGCGAGCCTGAGCGTGATCTTGCGCCTGCGCCCGATTTTGGTGTCGATGCTACGGGCGAATTCACCGCCTTCGAGTTGCGCGCCAAGGTCGGGTCACCGCCGCGTGTCTGGAGACTGGGTCCCGATGACGACGGCGAACTGCAGCTGCGCGAACTCGACGCGGATCGCGAGGTGACCCGGTGATTACGCGGCAGCGCAGCTGTTGTCACCTACGCAGCTTTGGCGACTTACGCGGCTTCACGCTGATCGAGGTGCTCGTGGCGCTCGTGATCGTGGCCCTCGGCGTGGCGGCCGTCATGACGTCCTTGGTGTCCTCAGCCGATGGCACCACCCGTCTGCGCGAGCGCAGTTTCGCCGAGTGGGTGGCGGTAAATCGCATTCTGGAAACGCGACTCGCCAAAGAATTCCCCGCACTCGGCAGCAGCGAAGGCAAGGCCAGCATGGGCGGGCGCGACTTTCAGTGGCGGCAGCGCGTCGAGCGCACGGCGATCGACGGCGTCGTCGCGATCGTGGTCGAGGTTCGTGCCGAAGGCGCGCCCGACTGGCTGGTGACGCTGCGCGGCGGCCGCGGTGAAGACTTGGTGGTGAGTGGCGATGCGGACGCCTTGTGGGATACCGCCATGCGAACCCCGCCATGAAAACCCCGCCATGACAACCGCGCGCGGTTTTACTTTGCTCGAACTATTGGTGGTGCTGTTCGTCTCTGCGGTCATGTTCGCGATCGGCTACGCGGGGCTCGCCCAGGTGGCAGCAAATCGCGCGCAAATTCTGGAATCGCAGCGCAGTCTCGGCGAACTGCAGCGAGCGGTGCGCGTGCTTGGCAACGATCTCTCGCAACTCGATCCCCGACCGATTCGTGATGAACTCGGTCGCAGTGTGTCGCCCGCATTGATTGCCGAGCCGGGTACGCCCTCGCCGCTCGGCTTTACACGCAGCGGGCGCGCGGGCACCTCCGAACACGCGCGCAGCAGCCTGCAGCGCATCGAATATTTGCTCGAGAATGGCGAACTCGTGCGCTTGTCGTGGCAGGTACTTGATCGAGCGCAGGGTACTCAGGCCGCGCGTCGCGTGCTGATGCGTGGTGTGCGTGCGCTCAAGTTCCGCTTCCTCGATCGCCGCGGCGAGTGGACCGAAATCTGGCCGCAAATGCAGCCGACCGAGGGCGGCGACGGGGGCACGCTGCGCAGCCGTCCACGAGCGATCGAGTTCACGCTCGAGAGTGAGGCGCATGGAGCCATCCGTCGCATCGTCGAGGTGCCGGGATGAAAGGCTCGCGTGGCGTCGCCCTGATGACCGCGTTGATCATCGTCGCGATCGCGACCTCGATTGCCGCAGCGATATTCTTTGATACGGGTCTCGTGCTGCGGCGCAGCGAGGGTGCCTCTGGCCAGGAGCGCGCGATCTTGCTCGCAGGTGGCGCCGAAGCACTCGCCGCGCGCATTCTGGGCGAGGAGCTCGACACCGGTAACGCGCCGGTTCATCCCGGGCAACGCTGGGCGAATCCGCTTGGACCGATCGAAGTGGAAGATGCCGGCGTGCTGCAGGGGCAGCTGGTCGATCTGCAGGGGCGCTTCAATCTGAACAGTCTCATCGACAAGGATGGGCGTATCGATCCGGTGGCCCTCGAAATCTTCGAGCGCCTGTTGCGAGTGCTCGAGATCGAGCCCGCGTGGGCACCGAAATTTGCCGACTGGATCGACGCCGATGACTTGCCGACGAGTGGTGGCGCCGAGGATGACGCCTATACGTCGTTGAGCCCGGGCTACCGCCCGCCCAATCGTCCCGTGACTTCGATCTCCGAGCTGTTGCTGCTGCCCGGATTCGACATGGCGCGCTTCGCACGTCTGGCGCCGCACGTGGCGGCCTTGCCACGCGATGCTTCGATCAATCTTTGTACAGCGACACCGGCCCTGCTCGATGCGCTCGCCGATGAACGGCAGTGGCTCGGGGCCGAGGACGCCTTGGCGCGCAATCGCGAGCGCGATTGCTTTCCGCGGCGCGACGCGTTCAAGGCCTCGCTGGCGTCGCCCGAAGCCTTCGACAGAATGGATCGCGCCCTTGGTCTCGGCGAGCGCAGTCGCTATTTCCAGCTGCAGACGACGACGCTCGTTGGCACCGCCAGTTTCTCCTTGTACAGTCTGCTGCGCTACGAAACGGCACCGCCCGGCCCACCTCGCCTGAGAGTGATGCTGCGGCGCACGACGCAGTAACGACGCAGCCGATGACACACACGCTCTACCTTCGCCTTGCCGCACTCGATGCCGACGCAGCCGTCGAAGGTCTCGTCGTGGCTGCCGATGGCAGCGTGATCGCAGAAGCGGTCTCGGGAACGCTTGCGGAGTTCGCGACGCGTCATCCGGGCGCGGCCGTCGTTGCCCTCATCCCCGGCGCCGAGGCACTTTCGACCACCGCACATCTGCCAAAAATGGCCGCGGCGAAAGTGCGCGCCAGTCTGCCCTACGCGCTCGAAGAGTTGCTCGCGGGTGATCTCGAAGCGCAACACTTTGCGATGGGTCGCGGTTCGGCGCGTGACGCGGCAAGCGGCCGCGAGGGAGCGAGCGCCGGTGGCGCCTCCGGGGCCCCTCTCGCTGAACCGGGTCTGGATGTCCCGGTGATCGTGGTGTTGCGTGCTCGGCTCGCGGCGTGGCTCGAGTTGCTGCGTAGTCAGGGCTTAGGTCCTGCGGCGATGTACCTCGAAGATTCCTGCGTCGCCGCAAAGCCCGGCGATGTCATCGGCTGGATGCGTGCGAGCGAGCTGCTGTTGCGCACGCCGAGCGGCGAGGCCTTGGTCACCCGCATCGACGATCTGGCTGCGGCGCTACAGCTCTTGCCCACCGATCCACCGGCGGCGACGCTTGGCCTGCAAATTCACGCGAGCCCCGCAGACCGCGCGGCATTTGGCGCGTTGGTCGAAGGGGTCGCGGCCGGATTTTCTCGTGTCAATTGGCTGGCGACAGCGATCTCGCCACTGCCTTGGCTCGTTTCGCAACTCGCCATCGCCAAACCCATCGATCTTTTGCAGGGCGAATTCACGCCGCGAAAGCCGAAATCGGTCGGCATCGCGCGCTGGCGACTCGTCGCGGCGCTCTTGGCTACGATGCTCTTGCTGTATCTGGGCGAGCGCATTTTCGTATGGCAACGTGATGCCACCGAAGCCGCCGTACTCGAACGCGCCCTGTTCGATGCCGTGCAGTCCGCACGGCCCGACGTGCAGTCCATGACCGATGCCAATGCCCTGCTGCAAACGCGCGGTGGTGCCGGACGCGTAATGACGACAGCCCTCGCCGACCTCGCGGCGGCCGGCGTTGCGACAGACTCCATCGGTCTCATTGCCGTCGAAGCGGGCAATGTGCGGATCGAATTCCGCAGTGCTCTCGCCACTGACGGTATCGAGAAATCTTTGACCGCCGCGAACTGGCAGGTTCGCAAGGATGCGACCACCGATGGTCGTGCGGCCCTCACGTTGAATCGT
>VGTW01000143.1 GCA_016874555.1 Gammaproteobacteria bacterium
TATTTTTTGGCAGCGCAGGCCCCCGGCAACCGTGTCCCATCGCCTCTTGCAATTTCGCTATTTTCGGTCCGGCAAAATATTGTTGATAGCGATGGCGATCGCGCTGCTCGCGGCTTGTGGGCAGAGTGAGGAGGCCTGGCAAGAGGCCGTGCGTACCGACACCCCTGACGCCTACGGGCGTTTCCTCGAAAGAAACCCTGGCAGTCCGCGTGCCGCGGAGGCTCGAACACGGCGCGATGCCTTGATCGACGAGCGCGACTGGTCGGTGGCCAAGCGGAAAAACTCCGCCGACTCCTATGTGGCGTACCTCGAGGCGCATACCGATGGGGTCTGGAGCGAACTAGCCAAAAAACGCCTGGATGCCCTGAAAACAGGCGACATCACCGCGGGTAACCCCGCGCAGGCGCCGCGCGCACCGGCACCGACAGCGGGCGCCGCTCCGGCCGCTCCGGCCGCACCCGTGGTGCCTGTGGCGCCGGTTGCAACGGTATATTTGCAGCTCGGCGCCTTCTCATCGGCCGCCTCGGCAAGAACCTCATGGACCCGCTTGCAGCGCTCTTTTGCAGAATTACAAGGGCGTAAATCCACCGTCGATGAGTCGCCGGTCAGGGGCTCGAAGCTGTATCGACTGCGTGTCGGGGTGGCCTCGCGCGAGGAGGCCGAGCTGGTCTGTGCTGCACTCACGCGCGGCGGAGCCGGGTGCCTGCTGCCCGAATTGCGTTAATGGTGTTGCCGCGGCTACGCAATGCTGCGTTCCTGCCATGCAGCGCTCAGTTGAGCGGCTGACGTAACTGCAAGGACCAGAGCAGCGTCTGTCGTGACTCCGCGGCCGCGGGGATCAATTCGAAGATCGGTGCGCTCGAACTGCCGGCGGGGCGGGGCGTGATGACGCCGTTGCGATCAACTTGGTGTTCGGTGACCGACAGTAACGGGTCTCCGCCGCGGATCCGACTCGTAATGCCGCCGTTTGCTTGGCCGATCACCACGAGCGTCTGGGCGTTGATTCGTGCGATGCCTTCGGCGCCCTCGCTGATCCAGCCCAACGCGCCGAGTTCCAGCAGAGTGGTGGTCGTCGCGAGCGCGCCCGCACTTGATTCGATCTCGGCGGCCGTACCAAATTCGAGGGCGAGTCCTGCGTTCGGTCCGCTCGTCAATGATTTACCGGTGAGATCGCTGGCGCTCGTTAGATCGATGACGCGGACCTCCCAGCGTATCGGCCCCGAGGTACTGCCTTCCCGATAGCGAACTAGAGCGATGATTCTTTGTTCGCTCAAAGATTCTAGATCCAGCACACGAAACGAAATTTCGCTGGTCCGTATCGGCAAGCCGAACTGGCGCGTCACGCCGGTTCGCGGGTTGAATCCGACCAAGCGCAACAGGCGTGCGGCATTGGCGGTTCGACTGTTGATGTTGAGCGCTGCGCCCGCGGCTAGCAGAACTTCGCCGCTCGTACTGCGCACAGCGACACCGCCGCAGCCGAGTCCTGCTGTTCGTGATTCGAGAATGGCGGGTAGGCGACGACTGACATCGGGCAATGATCCGGCATTTCCTGCGGGACCCAGTCGTTGCAGCGCACGTCCCTGACTGTCGAACTGCAGCAGGAAAGGTCCGCGTCGATCACATACCCAAGTGCCGCCCTCACCCTCAGCAATGCCGGCAGGATCGAGGCCGCGTTGATCGAATTCTGGTGAGCGCGGCTGCAGCGTTTCATCGAGATTGCGTGCGCCGTCGCTACCCGACGAATCGGTCGGCGTGGGTCGACCGGAGAAGGTCGAGCCGTCGGCCGCCCGCAGCGTGAGCAACGCGCCGAGTTCGGCGGTATTGCCTGACAAAGTAATGCTGCCGAGTGAGGGCAAGCCGTTCGGATCGCTGCTGACCAGCACCTCCGCACTGCGCGCATTGATGCCGTCAAAATAATGGGGCGCCGGTACGGCGATGCCGCGCGCGGTGACCACGCGCAGTTGCACGCTGCCGGACGTAGTGCCACTCGCTAACGTCAAACCCGCACCGAGCGTTGGTCGTAATCCTTTCGGGTAAAGAGTTTTGATCTGCACTGAGGGCCCTGTGTAGGGCACGAGCGCGGCATCTGGCACGCGCAGCACCTGCTTGCGTACTTCGGCGACCGGGCTTGTGCTTGCACTCGGTGTGTCTACGAGCACGCCGCGTGCGAGCGCCTCGGCCTGCTCGGCGATTGAGCGCGCGACGCCGCGGGTGGGCGCCTTCAATGCCGCGCGATAATCGGTCGAGAGTCGGCTGTCGCCACGCAGATAATCGACGAGCGAGGCGAGATCGGCATCGAAGGACGATGCGCTGAAGTCGAGTGATCGGTTGGCCATCACAGCTGCCAACTCCGCCGTCAGCACAATGCCGTTTCCGGCATCGGCATCGGCGTCGGCCACGATTAAAAATTGCGCGCGCCGAATCGTAATCTCAGAGAGCACGCCATCGGTCATACCGCCCGACAACTCTCGTAGCGAGATGGCTGAGGCGCCGGTGATGCTGCCGAGCGTCGTACCACCAATTTTGAAGGTCACGGTTTCGCAACTCGTAGGGCAGCGATAAGTGAATCCCCCGGTACTGCTGGTAGTGCCTGACACCGAGGCCGTTGAATAGGCGAGGCCTGAGATGGCCAAGTCAGCCCATGCTCCGCTCGCGGTCGGATTTTGCACAGCGCCCGAACCGTTGTTCTGTGTTCCGCCGCTGCCACCGCCACCGCAGGCGGCGAGCGCTGCGAGCCACAGCGCGGCCCATGAGGCCCGTGGTCGTTGAATCATCGTTTGGAGGAATCGAACGGTTGGCAGGCGAGGGGCGTCACTCGAGTGGTGCCAAGTTGGGCTCGGATCCAGACACCTTGCTGCAGCGCATCGTCGAGGATGAGTGTGGCCTCGCCAGCGACCCAGCGCCGCGTGTCGGCGCGACTGATGAGTCCTGCAAACTTTTCGGTGTTGGCCGACTGCCCGAGATACAGGAGATTGCCGCGAAGCCGCAAGCGCACCGGCGCTTCTTCGCTGGCCGATTCTAGGGTCGTGTGCGCCACGGTTACGGATCGCTCAGCGAGGCAGACCAGCTCCGGAATCGTTCTCGAGCGGGGATCCGGGTTGGGGGCCGGTCGACCGCCTTTGATGACCGGATCGTCTGCGGCGTTGGCCGCAACCCCACCGAGTAGCACACAGAGTAACGTCGGACTGATTTTTAAGAGCCCAAAAAGCTTAATTTTTCGATGAGGCATCGCGTTCGGTCCCACAAATTCCTGCTCGGACTATACTCCACACACTCCTAAAGCCCACCCGATCCCGGTCGACTATTCGCTCTTATGCTGAGCCCCATCGGCTTACCCCCGCAGCTACCCGCACCGCCGGATCCCGAGCTGGCCCCGGCGATGGACCGTGCGATCAGCGTTCCTAGCTCGGTCGGTGCCGCAGCGCGCTGGGAGGTGGGCTCGGTGCTCACGGCAACGGTCCGTTTTCAGAAAGATGAGTTGCTGTTAAAAATCGGTGACCACTTCTTCTCTAGTCGACCGATCCCCGGAGTTTCTGAGTATTCGCGACTCGCGATGCAGGTCGCACGTGATCTGAGTGGCCAGTTGTCGCTTGTGCCGTTGCTGCCTCTCGCCGGTAAGGCGATGGCGCGGATCGGTGGCGCGCCGACGGCATCGGGAAGAATCACCGGCGATGCTGACACCGCCGAGCTCTTGCCGCCCGTGGCATCGCTGCCGTCCACATCTGTACGCGCGCCCGCCGTCCGCGCGTTCGGTAGCCCGGTCAGAAATCTCGCGGCGCGACTGCATCTGCCGAGTTCTTTGGCGGGCTGGCTGCTGGGTTCGATGGCGAGTTCTGCTTCCTCCGGCGCGACGAGTGTTGCGGCGGCGGCCGGGGTCTCGCCTACCGGAGCCTCGGTCTCGAGCTGGATGCAGGCGCTCGCTTCGACGCTATCGCAGAGTGGGCTTTTCTTTGAGTCGCAACTGCGTGATCGTCGAGCGGTACCGCTCGCCGACCTAAAGCGGCGATTACTTGAAATTATTGAAGCGCGACAAGCCGGCGTAAGCTCTAGTGAGGCCTGGGCTGCCCTAGATGATCTCGTCGGCTTGCAAAGTGCTGCAACGGCGGCGCACCACTCGGGTGGTACCTGCTACTCGTTTTTAATGCCTATTTCGGAAGGACTGGGTGGTTGGTGGATCACGATGCAACGTGAGGCAACGAACGGCCGTATGGATTATTCCGGGGGCGATGGCCGACAAGAAGGCGAGGGATCGTGGCGGACGCGGCTGGTGGGTATTTCCTTGCCCTTCGGCGACATCGACATTCGTATCGAGCAGATGGGGGTCTTCGGGATCGGCGTGACCGTGCTGACCGACACCGCCGATGAGCGCAGCCGCTGGGAGGAATCGCGCGCGGAACTTGCGCGTCGCTTGCAGGAGGCGGGTCTAGCCTTGTCGCGTTGGACAGTCATCGATCCGCAAGTCGATGCGTTACCGCCGAGTTCCCCGGGTCAGCTGCACTCGGTGCGTGTGTGAATGGCGGTGAGCAGGATCGGGCGGTCGCTCTTGAGTACGGATCGAATCCCGTACCGCTGATCGTAGCTACGGGTCGCGAGATCCTTGCGCGCGAGATCATCGCCGAGGCTAATCGGCAAGGTATACCAGTGATGCACGATTCACTGCTCGCCGCCCGCCTTGCTGATTTGCCGATCGGCGCGGCTATCCCAGAGGATGTTTACCGCGCGGTCG
>VGTW01000144.1 GCA_016874555.1 Gammaproteobacteria bacterium
TGCAGAGAGCACGACCGTCACCGGTTCGTTGGCAATCAAGGCGGTCTCGTCGATGGCCTGCGCGGCCTCGCGCTCGACGATCTTCGAGCGGCGTGCATCACCGTATTTTTCCGCGTCGGCCGTGAGCTCGCCGCTGACCAGCTTACGCAATTTTTTGCTGCAACCGAGGATGGCCTCGAGCTCGGCTCGCTCGCGCGCGAGCGCCGCCTGTTCATCGCGGATTTTTATCTCCTCGAGCTTGGCAAGATGGCGCAACTTGGTTTCGAGGATGGCCTCGGCCTGCTCCTCGCTGAGCTTGAAGCGCTTCATGATCACGGGCTTCGGCTCGTCCTCACGACGAATGATGCGGATCACCTCATCGAGATTGAGGTACGCGATCAGCAAGCCGTCGAGGATATGCAAGCGCCGCGAGACTTTGTCGAGTCGCCACTCGAGCCGACGTTTGACGGTCGCGATACGGAACGTGAGCCATTCACTCAGGATATCGCGCAGACCCATGACTCGTGGTCGGCCATCGAGCCCGATCACATTCAGGTTGACGCGGTAATTACGCTCGAGATCGGTGGTAGCGAAAAGATGCGTCATCAACTGCTCGAGATCGACCTTGCGCCCCTTGGGCACGACCACGAGACGCGTCGGATTTTCGTGGTCCGATTCGTCACGTAAATCTTCGACCATAGGCAATTTTTTGGCGCGCATCTGCTCGGCGATCTGCTCAAGTACGCGCGAACCGGAGGTCTGCCACGGCAGTGCCTCGATGACCACGCAGTCATCTTCTATGGTGTAGGTGGCGCGTGCCTTGAAGCTGCCCGTACCCTTGTCATAGAAATCGACCAGATCCGAGCGCGGCGAGACGATCTCTGCGCCGGTCGGCAGATCGGGCCCTTTGACAAATTTCATCAGCGCACGCGTGGTGGCCTCGGGCTCATCGAGCAAGTGAATGCAGGCCTGAGCGACTTCGCGCAGATTGTGTGGCGGGATGTCGGTCGCCATGCCGACGGCGATACCAGTGGTGCCATTGAGCAGCAAGTTAGGCATGCGCGCCGGCAGTACCGAGGGTTCTTCGAGCGTGCCGTCGAAGTTCGGCACCCAGTCGGTCGTGCCCTCGCCGAGCTCGCGCAGCAACACTTCGGCATAGCGCGTGAGTTTGGCCTCGGTGTAACGCATGGCCGCAAATGACTTCGGATCGTCCTGCGAGCCCCAGTTACCCTGACCATCGACGATCGGATGGCGATAGGCAAACGGCTGCGCCATCAGTACCATCGCCTCGTAGCAAGCCGAGTCGCCATGCGGATGAAATTTTCCGATGACATCACCCACGGTACGGGCCGATTTTTTGTGTTTGGAAACTGTCGAGAGCCCGAGCTCACTCATCGAATAGATGATGCGGCGCTGCACCGGCTTCAAGCCATCGCCGATCGCTGGCAACGCGCGATCGAGAATGACGTACATCGAATATTCGAGGTAGGCCTTTTCGGTGAAGGCGCGCAGCGGCTGCCGCTCAATCCCCTCGAAACCCAAATCTTGATTTTGCATCAGACGCTCACCTGCACGAGGTTGCCTTTTTTCTCCAACCATTCGCGGCGGTCGGCCGCGCGTTTTTTGGTGAGCAACATATCCATGAGGCTGTCAGTTTTATCAGCGGCGTCAAGCGTGAGCTGTACCAGCCGGCGCGTACGCGGATCCATGGTGGTTTCGCGCAGTTGCGAGGGATTCATTTCACCGAGACCTTTAAAGCGCGTGACCTGCGGCTTGACGCGGGCCTTTCCTTGCTCGAGTCGATGCAACAAGGCATCGCGCTCGGCATCGTCGAGGGCGTAGAGCACCTGCTTTCCTGCATCGACGCGATAGAGCGGCGGCATGGCCACGAAGACGTGACCGTTGGCCACTAGCGGCCGAAAGTGCCGGAGAAAGAGCGCACAGAGCAAAGTCGCGATGTGCTGACCGTCGGAGTCGGCATCGGCGAGAATGCATACTTTGTTATAGCGCAAATTTGACAGATCAGCGATCCCGGGGTCGATGCCCAAAGCCACGCTGATATCGTGTACTTCCGCTGACGAGCTGATTTCGCTGGACTCGAGTTCCCAGGTGTTTAAAATTTTGCCGCGCAGCGGCATGATCGCCTGGAAATCTTTGTCGCGAGCCTGCTTGGCAGAGCCGCCCGCCGAATCCCCCTCGACCAGAAAAAGCTCTGAACGCTTCGGGTCATCGCCGGCGCAGTCGGCGAGCTTGCCGGGCAGCGCGGGTCCGCCGGAAACCCGTTTGCGCTGCACCTGCTGCGCCGCTTTCAGCCGTTGTTGCGCGTTCTGGATGGCGAACTGGGCGATACGCTCGCCGGCGTCGGGATGCTGCGCGAGCCACAGGCCGATAGCGTCCTTCGCATAGCTCTCGACCAACTGCGCGGTATCGCGCGATGCGAGCCGCTCCTTGGTCTGACCCGCGAACTGCGGATCACGAATTTTGATGGAGAGTACGTAGCGCGCGCCGTCCCAGACATCTTCCGGTGCCAGCTTGACGCCACGCGGCAAAAGATTACGGAACTCGCAGAACTCGCGTACTGCGGCGGCGGCACCGGCACGCAGGCCGTTCACATGCGTGCCACCTTCGGGCGTCGGGATGAGATTGACGTAGCTCTCGGCAAGCGGATTTTCGGCACCCGGCGCCCAGCAGATCGCATATTCGACGACATCCTGATCCTGCTCGCGCTTGCCCGTGATCGGCTCAGCCGGCAGCCGGTCGCCCTTGCCAAGCTCATCGACCAGATAAGCGCCGAGATCACCAGCGAAAAACCATTCATCGGTCTCGCCGGTCGCCTCGTTGGTGAACGTGATTCGTAGCCCGGGACACAGTACGGCCTTGGCCTTGAGCATATGCCGTAACTGCGGAATCGAGAATTTTTCCGAATCAAAGAATTCGCCATCAGGCCAGAAGCGCACTGTGGTGCCGGTGTTGCGCTGACCCACCGTGCCCACGACTTCGAGCTTGGAGCTGACCCTGCCGTCGCGAAAGCCGATGTTGTACTCGTTGCCACCACGACGCACCCAGCACTCGAGCTGCCTAGAGAGCGCATTTACGACCGACACCCCGACCCCGTGCAGTCCGCCTGAAAATCCGTAGCTGCCGCTGTCAAATTTGCCGCCGGCGTGCAGACGGGTCAGGATGAGCTCGACGCCGCTGACTTTTTCTTTCGGGTGGATGTCGACGGGCATGCCGCGACCATCATCGCGAACCTCGAGCGAGCCGTCCTTGAAGGCGGTCACGTCGACCCGCTTGGCGTACCCGGATAGCGCCTCATCGACGCTATTATCGATCACCTCATGAGCGAGGTGATTCGGTCGCGAAGTGTCGGTGTACATGCCGGGTCGGCGCCGTACTGGCTCCAACCCGGAGAGAACCTCGATGGCAGAGGCGTCGTAGTCTTTAGCCATCCGACGATTTTAGGCGAAATCGGCGATGAGGGCCTTGCGAGTATTGTCTGCGATCGCTTCGTTGGCGTGCGTGTAGTTGGCATGATCGATACCCATCACAAGTCGCGCACCGCCGCGCAGCGCACCGATCATGGCCTCGGTGAGCTCGAAACGCAGAAAATGTACCGACGAGGTCTTCTCCTCGTTCTCGCGTTCGAGATCTTCGTCAGCAATCGCATGCACGCGCGAGAAATCAGCGACCTGCACATAGCAGCGATCCTCGATGCCCTTGAGGCGTGCCAGATGCTGCGGACGCGTGGCGGGATCCGCGAACTCGACCAGCAAGGTCACCTTCCAATTGCGCCCATCGGGAATGAGCGGGTTGTAGGCGTGCAGCTCTTCGGCGATGCCTTCGGGCTCAAAAATGCGCTCAGCACGCAGCATTTCCTGCACTTGGTAGTGAATGGTCAGGCGATCTTCAAAAAGCCAAGTGGTGTTCGGGCCCACCGCAACGGAACGCGATTTCTTGTGGGCAATGACCTTGCTGCGAAACGCCGGGCGCTCGCGCGCATAGGTTTCGAGCGGCATGAGATCGGTGGCGGTGAGCTTTTGCATGGCGTCAGAGTCCGTAAGCTTTACTGAGCAACTTGAGGGGATGTTCGGGTTCCTTCGGGTCCCTCAGACCGGTTTCGATCTGATGCCCCGCCATCGGACAGTCCGAGGTGTAGTGATCGGGATTTGCCTTGTCGACACGGTTCATCACCGGCTTACCGATCTTCACCGAGGCTGGGCGGAACTCTTTTTTCACCGCATAGGTGCCGTTGTGACCGGAGCAGCGCTCGATCACATCGATGTTGGTATTGGGCACGAGCTTGAGGACATCGCGCGTCTTCAGTCCGATGTTCTGCACTCGCAGATGACAGGGCACGTGGTAGCTCACCTTGCCGAGCTCGGCGACGAAGTCGACGCGTAGCAGGCCCGCCTTGTGACGCAGCATGAGATACTCGAACGGATCGAAAATGCGCGCCCTCACCGCCTGCACGTCGGCATCTTCCGGGAACATCAGCGGCAGTTCCTGCTTAAACATCAACACGCAAGAGGGGATCGGGGCGACGATGTCATAGCCCTCCTCAATCGCCTGCTTAAGCGCTGGGATGTTGAGTTCTTTGTGGCGAGCCACGGTCTCGAGATCACCGAGC
>VGTW01000145.1 GCA_016874555.1 Gammaproteobacteria bacterium
GCACGAACCGAGCGGATAGAAGTTCGTGTCGATCGAAAAATTGAGCTGCGACAGCCGCGTGAAATGCCGGACCACATCGAGCTCGCTGACCTCGGGCAACAACGGTTTGCTGCGCCGACGCAAAGCTGCAGGCAGTGCCGACTGCGCTTCATGAGCGGCTGCTGCGCCAGCGCCGACCAGCGCCGGTGGCTGCTGCGCAGCCGCACCACGGCCTTCGCGCGAGTATTCGAAGATGGATTTTTCGAGAATCTGGTTCATGCTGTTCTCCGTGGCGCGCAGCTCATGCCGCCCGCGCAGCCTGCAGGGCCACACCAAGCGCATTGGCGAAGCGCTCGATGTCGTCATCGGTTTTGGTTTCGGTGGCGCAGACCAGCAAGGCCGGTCCGAGCTCCGGGTAGTCAGCGCTGAGATCGACGCCGCCCAGAATGGCCTGCGCTTCGAGACTGCGCAGCACGGCAGCCACCGGGCGATCGAGCAGCAACACGCTCTCGTGAAAACGTGCACCCGCAAACGCCGCGCGTACACCGCGTACTCGGCAGAGCGCGCTTTGCAGTTGCTGCGTCCGTGCCATGCAGCTCTCGGCCACGTTGGCGAGCCCTGCGGGGCCGAGCAGGCTCATGTAGATCGTGGCCGCTGTCATCAACAGCCCCTGATTGGTGCAAATGTTGGAGGTCGCCTTGCCGCGGCGAATGTGCTGCTCACGCGCCTGCAAGGTGAGCGTGTAACCTTGTTTGCCCTCGAGATCGACCGTGCGACCCACAATACGGCCCGGCATCGCGCGCACGTACTCGAGTCGGGTGGTCATGAAACCGAAGTACGGTCCGCCGGATGACAGCGGCACACCAAGCGGCTGACCCTCGCCGACGCAAATATCGGCACCTTTCGTGCCCCATGCGCCGGGTGGATTGAGCATGGCCAGCGAGGTCGGGTTGACGACAGCGATCACCATCATGCCAGCCGAATGCGCCCAGTCGGTGAGCGCATCGACATCTTCGAGCTGACCAAAGAAATTAGGCTGTTGGATGACGAGCGCAGCGAGATCCTCGCCACGCAAGGCTTCGAGCGCCAGCCGATCGATGCATCCGGTCTCGCGCGAGTACGCCACGCTCTCGAAGCGCAGTCCTTGATTGCCGGCGGTGCTCACTGCCACGCGCCGATAATTGGGATTGACCGTGCTCGGCACGAGGATGCGCAGACTCTTTGATTTTCGGTGCGCGCGCACCGCCATAAGCGCCGCCTCGGCGACCGCCGAACCGCCGTCATAGAGCGAGGCGTTCGAGACTTCCATGCCGGTCAAACTGCTGATCATGGTCTGATATTCGTGGATCAGTTGCAGCGTGCCCTGGCTCGCCTCGGCTTGATACGGCGTGTACGCGCTGTAGAACTCGCCGCGCGTGGTGATTGCCCACACCGCCGAGGGAATGTGATGCTCGTAAGCGCCGGCGCCCAAAAAAGACAGCGGAATGCCGTCCTGACGGGCGCGCTCACTCATCAAGCGAGCGATCGCCATCTCCGACATCGCCTCGGGAATACCCTCGAGTCCCTGCACGCGCAGCGCAGCGGGAATTTCGTCGAAGAGCGCGTCGATCGAAGGCGCGTCGATGACTGCGAGCATCTCGCGGATGTCGTGCTCGGTGTGCGGAATGAAGGCCATCTCAGCCACCCTCCGCAGCCAACTGCGCTGCGTAGACCTCGGGCCCAAGCAGCGCATCGAGCGCGGCCGGTGAGGCGGGTTGCAGACGCATCATCCAACCCTTGCCGTAGCAATCCTGATTGATGAGTTCGGGCGCACCGCCGAGATCGGCATTATTTTCGAGCACCGTACCGGCGATCGGCGAGTACACATCAGACGCTGCCTTCACGGATTCGACCAAGGCGCAGGGCTCGCCCGCGCCGAGCACACGCCCAGGTTCGGGCACCTCGACGAACACCAGATCGCCGAGCGCCTGCTGCGCGTGGTCGGTAATGCCGATCTCCACACGGCCATCGGGTAATAGTCGCACCCATTCGTGGGATTTGGCGTAGCGTCGATCTGCAGGGATATGGCTCATGGCAAAACTCCTTGGCAGCCAAATTGAATTCTTTTAGAGACTGATCAGTGCACGCCCATGGCGTACGAAGGGCGGCTTCACGACTCGCGCCGGCAGCAATTTGCCGCGAATATCAACCTGCACTGACGTGCCGGTAGCGCGCGGTACCCGGGCGAGCGCAATCGAGCGCTCGAGGGTCGGCGAAAACGTACCGCTGGTGATTTCGCCCTCGCACACGCCGTCGACCAGCACTTTTTGGTGGGAACGAAGCACACCGCGATCCTCGAGCACGAGACCGGCGAGTTTGTACGTGCCGCCACCCGCCTCACGAATGCGCTCGAGCGCTTCGCGACCAATGAAATCACGGCTCGCAGGCTCGAAGGCTACGGTCCACGCCAGCCCTGACTCGAGCGGGTGCGTGCGCTCGCTCATGTCGTTGCCATAGAGGTTCATGCCGGCTTCCAGGCGCAGCGTATCGCGCGCGCCGAGGCCACAAGGCGCCACGCCAGCCGCCATCAGCGCGAGCCAGGCTACACTGATTTCTTCAAGCGGGAGCATGATTTCGTAGCCGTCCTCGCCCGTGTACCCGGTACGCGCCACAAACCTTTCACCACAAAATCGCCCTGCAAACGGCTGCAACGCGAGCGTGGCTTCTCGATCTGTCGGCTCCAGCAAGTCGACGACTTTGGCGCGGGCTGCAGGACCTTGCACCGCGAGCATCGCCAGATCGACCCGCTCAATGATTTCGAGGTGGGCGAGCTCTTCACGCGCGCGCGCACGAATCCACGCGAGATCGCTGTCGCGCGTGCCGGCATTGACGACGATGCGGAACCACTCGTCGTTCATGAAATAGACGATGAGATCGTCAAGCACGCCGCCGTCGGCGTTCAGCATGCAGCTATACAGTGCTTTGCCCGGCGCCTGCAGCTTGTCGACGTCGTTGGCGAGCAACCGCCGCAAAAAGCTGCGGCTGTCGCGACCGCGTGCGTCGATGACGCACATGTGGGAGACATCAAAGATACCGGCGGCGCGGCGCACCCGATGGTGCTCCTCGATCTGCGAGCCATAGTTGACTGGCATGTCCCAGCCGCCGAAGTCGACCATGCGGGCACCGAGCGCGACATGCTGTTCATGTAGAGGTGTCTTACGTCCCATGCGGGCTCCCAAAGAGTGCTGCAACTCTTGGTTACCGCCGGAACCAAAAAAATGGGCGGCAGGAATCAGTGACTCCTGCCGCCCCTCTGTCCTTGGACCTGAGAGATCGGGCCAGTCTTGCGTCAGACGAGCCGCTCCCCTTCGGCGGACCGCCGACTGCCCGTTTGGACTGCCGGACGATCACTCTCCAGAGCTCGCCTGCGACCTGCCGTTCTTCTGCCTGAGCGTTTCCGGGCGGAAACTTGCGCCTTCGGCGTCCGTCGACCCAGGCGAGACCCCTGCAAAAGGGCTCCAGCACGAGGTCGCGAATCTCTCCGGCAAGGTCGGAATGCGCGAACAACGCGATAATAACATTGCTTTGCGCGCCGCGGGGCGAAAAGGCGCGACTCGTGAGAGAGTGGACCGCACGATAGCAGCACGACCGCAGTTAAAGCAGGAGACTCGTCGATGATCAGCCGCAGACAAAGCGTGGCCGCCGTGGTGGGCGGGGTCAAAGTGGGTGGCGGTGCGCCGATCGTGGTGCAGTCGATGACCAACACCGACACCGCAGACATCGAGGCGACCGTGACGCAGGTGCGTTCGCTCGCGCGCGCGGGCTCGGAGATCGTACGCGTCACCGTCAATTCCGAGGAAGCCGCCGCGGCGGTACCGCATATCCGTGATCGACTCGAGCGTGAGGGGCTGCAGATACCGATCGTCGGCGACTTCCACTTCAACGGCCATAAACTTTTGAAGGCGCACCCGGCCTGCGCCGAGGCGCTCGCCAAATATCGCATCAATCCCGGCAACGTCGGCCGAGGCAGCAAGCGTGATCCGCAGTTCGCCGAAATGATCGAGACGGCTTGTCAGTACCAAAAACCCATCCGTATCGGCGTCAATTGGGGCAGTCTCGACTCCGATCTGTTGACGCGCATGATGGACGAGAACAATGCCTCGCCAACTCCGCGTAGTGCCAATGAAGTCATGCGCGCGGCCGTGGTCGAGTCCTGCCTGCAAAGCGCCCGGCGCGCCGAAGAATTAGGCCAGCCCCACGATGCAATCGTGCTGTCGGCCAAGGTGAGCGGCGTACAAGATCTGATCGCGATCTACACCGACCTTGCGGCGCGCTGCGACTACCCGCTGCATGTTGGCCTCACGGAGGCCGGGATGGGCAGCAAGGGCATCGTTGCCTCGACGGCTGGCATCGGCGTGCTGCTGCAACGCGGCATCGGCGACACGATCCGTGTTTCCCTCACCCCGGAGCCGAACGGTGATCGCACCCAGGAAGTGATCGTCACCCAAGAGATCCTGCAAACCATGGGTCTGCGTTCGTTCGTACCCATGGTCATCGCCTGCCCGGGTTGCGGCCGCACTACGAGCACCTACTTCCAGGAACTGGCGAAATCC
>VGTW01000146.1 GCA_016874555.1 Gammaproteobacteria bacterium
TACGCTCATCGGTCGTGATCACAATCTGTGTACGCGTGTTGAAGAGCCGCACCTGACGCGGGGCGCGGCGTGAGACGCCCATCGCCGAATCGCGTGGGGCCGCGAGCGAGCGGCGCAGCGCGAGCTCGATTTCTTCGTGGCGCTCTGCATCGGAGATCGGTGTACCGTCCTCTTCGAGCACGTGGTAAAGGTCGATGCTGTTGCCATCGCCGGTCGGCGTGATGCGCGCATCGACAATATTGAAGCCGAGCTGATCGAGTACGGCAGTTGTGCGTGCGAAGCCATGTTGTCGATGCGGAGCAAATGTCATGACCGAGGTCGTGCCGCGCTCGCTCTCAGCCTGCACCGAGACCACGGGGTCATCGGCCTCCTCATCGCGCTCGGCGAGCACGCGCGTATGCCAGGCAATCTCTCGCGGCGTATGCCGCAGAAAGTAGGCGTCGGAGAACATCGCCCACACCGGATTGACACTGTCTTCGGTGACACCCGTTGCGGCGAGCAACTCGCGAGCCTGCGTCTGATTTTCGTGTTTGAGCTCTTCCTGGTCGACCGGCGTCTCGAGACCGCGACGCAGCGCGCGCTTCACCCGGTCGTGGAATTCGCTGAACAGCGAGGCCTTCCAGGAGTTCCAGAGCCGCGGATTGGTGGCGCGGACGTCGGCGGCCGTCAGCACATAAAGATAATCGAGGTGTGTTTCATCACCGACAAAACGGGCGAATTCATTGACCACTTTCGGATCGGCGATATCCAGCTTTTGCGAAGTCAGCGAAAGCCGCAAGTGATTACGTACGAGCCACGCGACAAGTCGCGCGTCGTAGCGTGAGAATCCTTGTTCGAGACAGAACGACTCGGCATCGACCGAGCCAAGCTCAGAGTGATCGCCACCGCGCCCCTTGGCGATGTCGTGAAAGAGCGCCGCGAGATAGGCTACCTCGGGGCGTGGCAGCGACTGCATGATCTGCGAGAGGTTTGGCAGCTCGTGATTGAAGCGCGGCAGCGCGAGACGCCGTAGATTACTGACCACGAACAAGGTATGTGCATCGACTGTGTAGGCGTGGAAGAGGTCGTACTGCATACGACCGACGATGCGCCCGAAGGAGGGGATGTAGCGCCCGAGCACGCCATAGTTGTTCATGCGGCGCAGTTCGTTGGTGACACCCGCCGGCGCGCGCAGTATTTCAAGAAATAACCGATGGTTACGCGGATTCTGCCGAAACTCCTCGTCGATCAACCAAAGATTTTGCACGATGGCGCGGATGGTATGCGCGCGCACGCCGCGGATCTCGGGGTTTTGCTGCAGCAACGCGAACACTTCGAGCAGTGTCGAGGGTTGGCGCACGAAAATATCGTCGTGTAGGGCCTCGAGGTAGCCGTTGGTGAGTTGAAAGCGCGGGTTGAGCGGCTGCGGCGCTGCGCTCTCATCGAGGATGGCTTCGCGAAAGAGCTGCAGTAGCAGCTCGTTGAGTAGGGTGACATCGAGCACCGTACGGTAATAGCGCTGCATGAACTGCTCGACCGCCAGCGTGAAGGTCGCATCCTCATAACCGAAGAGGCGTGCGAGCTTCATTTGATGATCGAACAGCAGGCGATCTTCACGTCGCCCCGTCAGCGTATGCAGGGCGAAGCGGACTTTCCAAAGAATAGCCTGGGCCGCCTGCAGGCGCCGCGCTTCGCCGACCGTCAAAAAACCTTGGGTGGCGAGCTCTTCGAGGGTCTCGGCGCCGAAGTGACGCTTGGCGACCCAGGCGATGGTCTGGATGTCGCGCAGGCCGCCGGGGCCAGTTTTAACGTTGGGCTCAAGGTTATAGGCGGTGTCGTTGGCCTTGGCGTGACGGTCCGCCTGCTCGCGTACCTTGGCTTCAAAGAAAGATTTGACTGGCCACAGGTGCGCGGGAGCCAGCGCCTCGAGCATGGTCTCGACCAAAGGCGCCGAGCCTGCCAGCCGTCGCGCCTCGATCAGCGTGGTCATGATGCTGACATCGGCGGCGGCTTCGCTGCGGCACTCATCGACGGTGCGTACGCTGTGACCGATTTCGACGCCGATATCCCAAAGAAAAGTCACGAAGCCTTCGAGCGCGGCGCGACCGGCGTCATCGAGTATCGCCGGCACCAGCGTGAGGATGTCGACATCGGAGCAGGGTTGCAGTTCGCCGCGACCGTAGCCGCCTACCGCGACGAGCGCCCAGTCGTTATCATGACCGGGTAGCCGCGCACGCCAGATTTCGCGCAGCACCGCATCGACGAGCTGGGCGCGGGCATGTACCAAAGATTCGATCGATTCTTCGGCCTCGAAGCGTGCCTTGAGCTCGGCTTGGCCGTCGCGCAGCGCCTGGGCGTAGGCGGCAGCGGTGTGCCCCGCGGCCGCGAGACGAGATGGCAATTCCTCGATCAGTGCTTGCGCTGGCATCAGGCCGCACCCTCGAACAGCCCGGGTTCGCGCGAGCGGGTACCGAGGGTGAGCACTTCGTACCCGGTGTCGGTGACGAGCACCGTGTGCTCCCACTGCGCGGAGAGCGAATGATCTTTGGTGACGACCGTCCAACCATCGGGCAGCAGCTTCACATGACGCTTACCGGCGTTGACCATGGGCTCAATGGTGAAGGTCATGCCGGCCTGAAGTTTGAGTCCGGTGCCTGGCTCGCCGTAATGCAGCACTTGCGGGTCTTCGTGATAGATGCGGCCGATGCCGTGACCGCAGTATTCCCGCACGACGGAAAATCCTCTGGCTTCGACCCAAGTCTGGATGGCGTGTCCGATGTCGCCGAGCGTCGCACCCGGGCGCACCATGCGGATGCCGCGCCACATACCCTCGAAGCAGACATCGACCAGCCGCTGAGCCTGGACCATCGGTTTGCCTACGTAAAACATGCGGCTGGTGTCGCCATGAAAACCGTCGCGGATAACCGTGACATCGATGTTGACGATGTCGCCGTCCTTGACCTTCTTGTCGCCCGGAATGCCGTGGCAGACCACGTGATTGACCGAGGCGCAGATGGTCTTGGGGAAGCCGCGGTAGTTGAGATTGGCCGGTATGGCGCGCTGCACCCGCGTGATTTGCTCGTGGCAGAGCCGATCGAGCTCACCGGTCGTGACCCCGGGGCGCACGTAATCGCCGATCATGTCGAGCACTTCGGCGGCCAGACGGCCCGCCTCGCGCATTTTTTCTTGTTCGGGGAGGCTCTTGAGGGTAACGGGCATGGTATCCAGAGGGCCGTAAAGCGTTGTTTTTACGGGAGGTGCATGGTATAAAGCGCCGCTTTTTTTGGCAACGTAAACAACCCACACGCACATTGTTACATCGGTTGCTGGGTGTCCCAAGACCTTCGGGTGGCGGGATGGCAGCTGAGGATGTGCGGAGGCCCAACCCGACACGGAGTACTGTATGGCCAGCGTGTCCATGAGACAGATGCTGGAAGCGGGTGTCCACTTCGGACATCAGACCCGCTTCTGGAACCCGAAAATGGCTGAGTTTATTTTCGGTGAACGTAACAAGATCCACATCATCAACCTCGAAAAGACGCAGCCGATGTTCGCAGAAGCGGCCAAGTTCGTTCACGGGGTGGCCTCTGATGGCGGTACGGTGCTGTTCGTCGGCACCAAGCGTTCGGCCCGCGAGCCGATCGAAAAAGAAGCCGTGCGCGCCGGCATGCCCTTTGTGACCCAGCGTTGGCTCGGTGGCATGCTCACCAACTTCAAGACGGTGAGACAGTCGGTCAAGCGGCTCGCTGATCTCGCCGAAATGAAGGCGAACGGTTCACTCGACAAACGCGGCAAGAAAGAAGGCACGATGCTACGTCGCGAACTCGAAAAGCTCGAGCGTTCGCTCGGTGGCATCAAGGCCATAGAATCTTTGCCCGATGCGATCTTCGTGGTCGATGTCGGTCACGAAAAGATCGCCGTGCATGAGGCCAACAAGCTGGGTATCCCGGTTGTCGCCATCGTTGACACCAACTGCACGCCCGATGGCGTCGATTACGTCGTCCCGGGCAATGATGACGCCACGCGCGCCATCCAGTTGTACGCGGGCGGTATTGCCGATGCCGTGATCGAAGGTCGCTCAACGGCACCGGCGCTTGCCGTCACTGAGGACGAATTCGTCGAGCTCGATGAGCAGGGCAACCCGAAGCCGAAGGCAGCGCGTGGCAAGCCGCGTCGCGAGGCGGCGGTGCGTGCGGCGCGTCGTAGCCCGGCTGCGGCAGCTCGTGCCCGTCGTCGACCGCAGCCGTCGGTTGCGACATCGATCGAAACCGAAGAGATTGGGGGCGTCGATGTACCCGAGGCAGTCGAGGGTGAAGTGGCTCCGGCCACCAGCGCATCGGCCCCCCGTCGCAAGGCTGCCAGCACGCCGCCGCGCCGTCGTGGTTGATCAGCGCGGTCCCGGGGCGCGTGTGATCCAAGGAGACTCTTTGATGAGCATTTCTGCCCAAGCGGTCAAACAGCTACGAGAGCGTACGGGCGCCGGTATGATGGAGTGCAAAAAAGCGCTCGTAGAAACGCAGGGTGATCTCGACGCC
>VGTW01000147.1 GCA_016874555.1 Gammaproteobacteria bacterium
CTGCCGAATCAGAATCAAGTTTGAACCGTGATGCATGCGCAAGAAATGATGCGGAGCAATGGCACGCTCCATCGCCTCAGTGCAACCCGGCTTGATGCGGTCATGCAACTCGATAAACATCATTTTAGTACGGGCGAGCCACTCATGGCATTTTTCATCTTCGAACAGCTCTTTCTCCGCGCCTTCAACGTCGAGTTTGAGAATATCGATGGCGCGAGAAGCATGCGTTTCAAGCAAATCATTCAAGCCAACAGCCGCGAATCCGGATTCGCCCTCACGGGCCTCGCGAACTCGGAATGCCCAGGACTTCGCGTCCGGATTCTCGATCACGAGTTCTGCGCTCCTCGGCCAAACGCCGCAACGCATCGCCCTCGCTCGCGGATATGCAGCGATATTGCGTTCAACCAGCTCAAAGTTTTCGGAGTCTGGCTCGATCGCGATGATGTCGGCATCCGGGTATAGCTCGGCGAAACGTACGCTCGCGTAACCCACGTTTGCGCCGGCATCGATGATCAAACGAGGTTGTCCGCCGGGGAATGGGTGGTCGTACCAGCGCTTGACGATCACCTCGTTGAACGCACTACGGTCAGAGGTCCCGGTACGCATGTAAACCGGGTTCGCCATCCCCGGCACGGTGACGGCGCGAACGCCTCTTTTCATCTTGGTGCTGAGATAAAGACTGTATCCGGTCAGCAGACCAAATCTTTGAAGATAGGCACCGAGATTGCTGACACTGTTCATCAAACACCCGTATTTTGAGAATCGAAGGACTCGCGTAACTTCATCAGCACCGCATCCTCGCCATCGATGCGAATGAGCCCTCGCCGCGGAAACTCGAGGTCGAGGATCACGTAGATCGAGAGCGCGATAATTCCAGCGAAGGCCAGCCGATGTAGCCAGTTGCGATTTTGGCTGGCACCGATGGAGTGACCGAACAGTATCGAGCCGATCGCGCACAACACGCCAAGCAGCAAATAGATGGCGAGCGGCGGGTGATTACGCGTGGCCGTGTCGCGCGTGTCGACGATATCGAACATGCTGTTCAGCGCCGGCAACAGAACCTGTGCAGCCCCGGGCAATGCGTCGGGACTGCGGACGCCCGCGACCGCCCTCCGCCAAATCTCGGCCTGCAGCACCGCGACCACCTCGAGACGCGCTTCGACTGCAGCATCGTTCTGGACATCGGCGTACGCCTCGATGCGTAGATCCGTATATCGACGAAAAAGGTCTCGCACCACCGGCTGGTCGGCAGCAGGCAGCAGGTCGAGCCGCAGCCAGGCCGTGCCGATGTCGTTGGCCTCTTCGGTAATGAGGTGCCGGCGCTCTTCGAAACGTGTGGCGGCGCCGGAGAACGTGAACGCAATGAGTAGACCAAGCAGCGCAAAGATCGCGCCTTCAGCAACACTCAAACCCTCGGTCAGCGATTCTTTGTCGGTTTGATAGCGGCGCTGACCGATTCGACGACCAACCTCGACCGCCATCATCATGACGACGAACAGGCCGATCGCGACCAATGATCCTATGTCCCCGAGAACATTTTCCATTTGCTTATTGTAGCCGCCTGGGCCCGCCTGGATTCACGCCGGTCGTCCGCATCCAATATCATTTGTAGAATCGAATTTTTGGGAGTAACGCTTGCGGCATCCGTGTATCGCGCTTTGCTTGGTATTCATTGCGCTGCAAGGCTGTGGAGGTGGCGGAACGTCCGCATCGCCTGCAGCGCCCTCGACGAGCCCCCCGATCATCACCACGCAACCGTCATCGGTCAGCGTTACCACGGGGGCGACTGCGTCTTTCACTGTGACAGCCTCGGGAACGACCCCGCTGTCGTACCAATGGCAACTCAGTACGGGTAGCAGCGCAACGTGGGCGAGTGCAGCAGGCGCTGCGAACTCGAGTAGCTATACCACTGCATCGACGACATCGACGTTCAACGGTTATCGGTACCGAGTGCAGGTTTCGAATAGCGCGGGCTCGATAACGAGCGACGCGGCCACGTTGACCGTAACGTCCCCGGCCTCGAGCGAGCGACAAATCAACGCGACGACAACGGATAGCAGCATCACAGCGGTACCCACCACCGGCGAGACACCGCATATCACGATCAATCCTTCACCGTCGGTCGCACCGAAAGGAAAATTATTGGTCTTTCTCCCCGGTACGCAAGGCCGCCCCGGGCAATACACCTATATATTGAGGGCGGGTGCATCCCGCGGGTTTCATGCGATCGGCCTCAATTATCCGAACCAGATCGCGATGGGCGCGCTCTGCCAAGTCAGTTCGGACCCTGAGTGCTATTGGAGCGCGAGGAATGTCATTATTTTTGGCACAGGGACACCGGTCGCGGGACAAAGCCCAATCAGCAAGGCCGATTCGATCGTCAATAGACTCGAAAAACTTCTCTCGTGGATGCAGACCAGCTATCCCGTAGAAGGCTGGGGACAGTTCGTGTTGGCGAATGGTAGCGTCGATTGGAGCAAGGTCATTTTGGCAGGCCACTCTCAAGGGGGCGGTCACGTTGGCGTCTTGGGGAAGTCGGTAGCGTTGAGCCGCGCCGTCTATTTTTCCTCACCCGAGGACTGGTACGAGAATACCGACACGCCTGCCAGTTGGCCGCGCACGCGCGCCAACGTCACGCCTGCCGATCAACAATATGGATTTGGATCGGACGACGACACGCTCGTTCCGAATGCCCACGCTTTCATCCACTGGAATAACCTCGGTTTGCCCAAGCCAGCGACGGGCCCTGTGTCTATCGATGGCACTTCGATGCCATTCACAAACTCACGGCAGCTTCGGACCAAGCAAGCGTTCAACCCTGTAAGCAATGCGATTACCCTGGCGCTGAAGCACCACGGCGTGACGGTCGTCGACACCTCTACGCCGCTCAATACCGGCGGGAAGCCACTTTTCGATACCAATGGCGTGTGGGCTTATCTTTGCTTCGAATGATTGAAGATGTCGATGTCAATATTAAAGAGGTCGTGAATTGCGGTCGGCATGGGTCACCGCAAGACCCCAAACTCAATACGCCGTACCACCTGATGCTTTTCCAAAGATTCAGTTCCTCGTGGTACGAATTCTGTATTCAGGAGTAACACTCGCAGATTTCGCGTACATGATCGCCCTGCAAGGCGCCGGCGCAAGATATCTCTCATCGAAACAAAGCCGCCCCAATTACCGGACTTCCGTGGCTGCCTAATTCCGGCCACACAACAAGTCCTCTCTTCCCGTCGCTAGCTGCGCGCGGAAAGCCTGTCGATCGCCCGCGAAGCGCAGGCTCGGCAATTGGTGGGCCTAATTCAATTTGACCATTTGCATCCAGAACCGCGACTTCTACAGCAGGACGATCCCTTGCGCGACTGATCCAAGTCAGAAGAAAGCCGTCATGCCAAGCGACCGTATCGACGCGCCCTGATGGCACCGCGGGTAGCTTTAGCTCATTCATACGCGGTCCGTTCGCCAGAGCCTCGGGAGACTCCGCGACGACATAGCGCAACGTCATCTGGTCATTGACCAAAGTTGGCCAGAAAACCAAGCCATTTCGACTGCCAACGGCGATCGCCGGACCATTTACGGGGCAGCCTTCGATTTTCCAACCATCATCATGAATTCTTTGTGGAGGCCCCCAGCGCATCGAAGATCGCCGCGCGACAGAAATATCGCGTATCTCATCGTCAGTACGATCACGATAGACGATCAACGTCTGACCAGCCCATCTCGCCATATCCGTCTGACAACAACTGCAAGTCTGCTCGTCTATTTCCAACTCTTCGGAGAGTTGATTGGCTCGGTTGAGGACAGCAGAGCGCAACGTCATTGGGGCGCTCTCGTGGTCATGTGCAGAGTGGTCAGAGGCATTTGGACTCGCAGATGCCGCGCGGCGCCCATCGAGCCATGACATCAACACCCGTTCGTTCCCTGCAGCAATCATCGATACAAAGCCGTGCTGGGTTTTTGTGCCGTCTCGGTGTGGGGAAATGGGCGCCGACCACGTGGCTCCCCGATCCATCGAACGAACGACTCGTATGTCGTAGCCCTCGAGCATCGCTGGGTCATTTCGCTCTAGCCAGAATGCCACCCAATCGCCGTTATCCAGTACCGCAAGCGCCGGTGTATCCGCCCAATTGACGAACCAGTTCGCGCCTTGAGCAATGACGCCCCTTCCGGTTTGCTGACCATCGAAGTTCAGGGCCATCCAGTTCAGCGAGGTAACGTCTTGCTTGGTACTTTGCCAAGTCACGATGAATCCGCGATCCGGTTCGAGCGCGACCGAGGGCTGTCCGCCAGATGGAGTGTCGCTCAGCTCGACGCGGGAAAATGTCGGTCGGGGGTCGGCGTGGGCGACAGCAATCACACCCAAGGCCGATAGCAGTACCCACAGAGACTTCAGTCTCAGCATTTTCATTTTGACCCCCATGGTCGTAAGAATTTAGCATCCTTGACGTCCCCTGCTCGGGGGAG
>VGTW01000148.1 GCA_016874555.1 Gammaproteobacteria bacterium
CTATTTCAATGCCGCTGGAGCAGACCCGACCGGTGCCCTCGGCGAACGACACGATCCCGAGAGTCACCTGATCCCGCTTACGCTGCAAGCCGCTTCGGGTCGCAGACCCTCGATCGCCGTCTTCGGCACCGATTACGACACGCCGGATGGCACCTGCATCCGCGATTACGTGCATATCGTCGATCTCTGCGAAGCGCACTGGCTTGCACTGCAATCTTTGATGGCGGGCGGCGCCAGCGCGCAATACAACCTGGGTAACGGTGACGGGTTCTCGGTACTTGAGGTCATCGACACCGTACGCCAAGTCACCCGCAAAGATTTTGTCGTGAACCGCGAAGCGCGCCGACCCGGCGATCCGCCACGTTTGGTGGCAGATTCACGCGCCGCACGCGAAAAATTGGGCTGGAATCCGCAGTTCCCGGCGCTCGACACTATTGTCGAGCACGCCTGGAACTTTGAGCAGCGCAGGATGCGCTGAAGCGGCTTTACTGCTTGGCGCGGGAGATGTACTCGCCCGTGCGGGTGTCGACTTTGATGAACTCGCCTTCGTTGATGAAGAGCGGCACGCGCACCACCGCACCCGTTTCGAGTTTGGCGGGCTTTTGACCGCCGGTTGCGGTGTCACCGCGAACGCCCGGGTCGGTCTCGACGATTTTCGCTTCGATGTGCGGCGGCGGCGTCACCACGAGCGGTACGCCATTCCAAAGCGTGACGATGCAGGTGATGCCATCCTTCAGCCATTGCGCGCCGTCACCGACGGACTCTTTGCTGGCCGTGTGCTGCTCGAAGTTGTCGGGCACCATGAAGTGGAAGAAATCACCGTCCTGGTAGAGGTACTGCATGTCGACGTCCATGACGTCGGCGGCCTCTACCGAGTCGCCAGACTTCCAGGTTTTTTCGACGGTACGACCGGTTCGCAGATTGCGCACACGGACGCGGTTGAAGGCCTGGCCCTTGCCGGGCTTCACCATCTCGTTTTCGACGATGACATAGGGGTCACCGTCGATGAGGATCTTGAGGCCGGATTTGAATTCGCTGGTGTTATAGCTAGCCATATGCTCGTTCCGCTTTGCGTTCGCCGAGTGCGAGGCCCAGAATAGCCGGGCTCAAAAGGCCGCGTATGATAACGGCAACCTCCCCCACCCGCCACCCGATCCCGCTCAGTTCCTGGCAGAGAGACTTCGCCGAGGCCGTCACGGACCCGGCGGAACTGCTCGCTTTGCTGGGGTTGGGCGATGAATGGCTCGCGCCAGCGCGCGCTGCGGCCAAGGTCTTTCCGCTGCGGGTGCCGCGCAGTTTCGTCGCGCGTATGCGTCACGGCGATGCCAACGATCCTCTGCTGCGACAGGTGCTGCCGCTCGCCGAAGAACTCGATGAGGTCACAGGTTTTGTGACCGACCCGAATCGGGAGTCGGGGTTTCGTTTGGCGCCCGGGCTGTTGCGCAAATACTCGAGCCGCGCCCTGCTGATCGCGACCGAAGCCTGTGCGCTGCATTGCCGCTACTGCTTCAGACGGGAGTTTCCGTATGACGAGCAGCAAGGCGAAACAGGCCGCTGGAAAGAGGCGGTTGCGGCCATTGCCGCGGATCGATCGATTACTGAACTCATTTTGAGTGGCGGCGATCCGCTTTCGGTGAGTAACGCGCGGCTGCGTGCGCTCTCAAGCGACCTCGAAAACGTCACACATCTGGAATCGCTGCGGCTGCACACGCGAAACGCCGTAGTGCTACCTTCGCGAATCGATCAGGGGTTCATCGAGTGGCTACGCGCCCTGCGATGGCGCGTGACCATCGTGCTGCACGTGAATCATCCCAATGAAATCGCGGCTGATGCGATCGATGCACTCGAACGACTGCGCGGAACCGGTGCACTGCTGCTCAACCAAAGCACTTTGCTACGTGGCGTGAACGACGACGCGCAGACGCTCAGCGAGCTCTCGCGGCGGCTGCATCGACATGGCGTGCTACCCTATTACCTGCATTTACTCGATCGCGTGCGCGGCAGCGCGCACTTCGAGGTGACCGATTCAACCGGAATAGCGCTCATCCAAACGATGGCGCAGCAGCTGCCGGGATATCTGGTGCCCAAACTCGTGCGTGAAGTTGCAGGGGCCGAGGCCAAGACCGTGATCGCGGCCGGACTCTCCAGCCAAATTGCGTAATCCATCAGCCCGATCTACTCAGCCATAGCCCCGTATTCATAAACCCTCCTAGACACCATCCCTCAAAGAGAACATCGATGACGCCGTCTTTTGCTTTGATTCTTCGCTGCCCCGACGCCAAGGGGATTGTTGCCGCTGTTGCCGGGTTTTTGGCGCAGCACGACGCATCGATCACCGAATCGCATCAGTTCAACGAGATGCCAACCTCGGCGTTTTACATGCGTGTCGTCTTCAAGCCGGATGGCGCGCGCTTTCCGGGGCTGGAGTCCCTGCGGCAGGGGTTCGCCGAGATCGCCAAAAAATTCGGCATGGATTGGCAACTGCATGATCTCGCAGCGCGACCGCGGCTGTTGATTGCGGTGTCCAAATATGGCCACTGCCTGCATGACCTGATGCACCGCTGGAAGGCGGGGCAGTTACCCGGCGAAATCGTTGCCGTCGTCTCCAACCATGAAGACTTCCGCAGCTTCGTCGAGTGGAATGGTCTGCCCTTTCACCATCTGCCCGTGAACCCGGGCAACAAAGCCGAGCAGGAAGCCAAACTTCTCGGGCTTATCAAAGAAACCCGCGCCGACCTCTTGGTACTCGCCCGTTACATGCAAATCCTGTCGACGGGCACTTGCGCAGCGCTCGCCGGCCGCTGCATCAACATCCATCATTCGTTCTTGCCAGGCTTCAAGGGCGCCAAACCCTATCTGCAGGCCCATGAGCGCGGCGTGAAGATCATCGGTGCCACGGCGCACTACGTCACCGAAGATCTCGACGAAGGCCCGATCATCGAGCAGGCAGTCGAGCGCGTGACCCATGCGCATTCGCCCGAAGCGCTGGAGCAGATTGGTCGCGACATCGAGTGCGCCGTGCTGGCCCGCGCCGTCACCTGGCACCTGCAGCACCGCGTGCTCGTCAATGATCGACGAACGGTGGTGTTCGCGTAAGCCACGATGCAACCGCTGGTATCCATATACCTGCCGACTCACAACCGCGCGGACCTGCTCGCTCGCGCAGCGCGCTCAGTGCTGACACAGCGCTATCAACACATCGAACTTTTGATCGTTGATGACGGTTCGACCGATGGCACGGCGGAGACAATCTCACGCCTTGCACAAGAGGATCACCGCGTGCGCGCGCTCCGACACGCCGAGCCCCGCGGTGCACCGTCGGCCCGAAATTTGGCAATCTGCGCGGCCAAGGGCGATCTCATCACGGGGATCGATGACGACGACGAGATGCTTCCACAGCACATCGTTTCGCTGGTTGCTGCTTTTGATCACAGATATTCGCTGATTTGCAGCGGCTTTGTTCGCAAGACGAAGACCGGTTCGCGCATCATCGCGAAGTCGCGGAAGGTCATTTCTCTCGATGAGCAACTGATGCGCAATCATGTGGGGAATGCAGCGCTGACCTTGCGCACGCGGCTGCTGGAAGTCGGCCTATTCGACGAGAGTATGCCTGCCTGGCAGGACTACGACCTCTGGACTCGCCTCATCACGCGCTTTGGGTCAGCGCTGCGCATCGCGGCCGCAGACCATGTAGTGCATCTCGATCACAACTCCCCGCGAATCTCTCGTCGCACCCTCGAGGGTGCAGAGCGCTTCATGACGAAGCACTCATCGCTCATGTCAGATAAGCATAAAATCTCTCAAGAGCTCGAGATTTTCATGCTTCGGTCAAACCCCATGTCGAGTGCAGATCTCATTCGTCTCGGCCGGTCTCCCAACTTGCTGCGGTCATTGCGGTACTTTGTCACCTCCAACGCCAGTTGGCTGAGGGATATTCGGGACCAGATATCGTGAAAGATCCGAAAGTTGTCGGCGTCGTTGTAAGTCGTGACGATTGGGGTCTGCTCGCGGTATCGATTGCTCACGCACTCACCAATCCTGTCGATGAGGTATTCGTACTGGATCACGCGAGTACCGACCAAACTGCTGTAGGTCTTATGTATCTGCAGTCGCTCTGGCCCGAGCGGATCCGGGTGTTGCGCTCCAATGCGACCCACTTCGAGCAGGAGGCGGCTACCAACGCTGTGGCCCATCTCGCACTGGAGTCTTCGCCCGATTGGATTCATGTTTTCGATTCAGATGAATTTTTGTTGGTCGGGCCGGACACGAGCCTCAAGCAAGTCTTGGCCAGCATGACACCTGACAAAGTGGCGCTGCGTTATTCAGTCAATAATTTCATTTCACCGCGCAACTTCGATGAACATTCGACGATCGGCTACAGAGCGCTGCGAGTCCGCGCGAAACCCACACGACAATACGACGATACTCAAGCAGTCAGATCGCTTTACGATGG
>VGTW01000149.1 GCA_016874555.1 Gammaproteobacteria bacterium
ACGAGGGGGTCGGTTCGACCATGCCGTTCGAGATCATCGGCGCGCCGTTCTTCAACGCCAACCGCCTCGAGCAATCGCTGCAGGCCTTGCAGTTGCCGGGAGTTCGATTCCAGGCCATTCACTACAAGCCGTTCTACGGCAAATATCGCGATGTCGCGATGCAGGGCGTACGCCTGCGGGTGACTGATCCTGCCGCCTACCGGCCGCTGTATACGGCGATTGCCGTGCTCGTCACGCTGCGTAAGCTTCATCCGGACCGTTTCGTGTTCCGAGACGAGCGCGCTATCGGCACCCACTGGGGCAGTCTTGCCCTGCGCCAGCAACTCGAGGCGGGGCTCGACGCCCCGGCCATTGCTCGCAGTTGGGCTCTGGAGTCAAAAGATTTCGCGACCTCCCGTCAGCGCGCCTTGCTGTACGACTGACACTGGCGTGGCATTTTCATGCTAGCCTCGGGCACAAAGAGGGGAGCTGCATGTACGGAATGATCAATCGTGGATTGCAGGAAATGGTTCTCGCACATCATGGCGAAACCGTTTGGCAATCCATCTGCGAAAAAGCCGGAGCGAAGGACACCATTTTTGTCCGCATGGACACCTACCCCGACTCTTTGACCTACAACATGGTCGGAGCAGCCCGCGCAGTACTCGGAGCACCGGTTGAAGAGCTCATGCGCGGTTTCGGCAAATTCTGGATCAGTTACGCCTCGAAGGAAGGTTACGGTCCTCTGCTCGATGAAGCTGGCGATACCTTGTTCGAGATGCTCGAGAATCTGGACGACCTTCATTTCAGGCTGGGGCATGTATTTCCGCTGTACGGCACTCAAAAGGGCTTCGATAAAATGATGCCTCCGCAATTCACGGTGACCGACAAGACGGCAAACAGGGTTCTGGTGCACTATCGCTCCAAGCGTGACGGACTCGCCCCCATGGTTGTAGGCTTGATCGAAGGGCTCGCCGAGCACTGCGGCGCCACGGTCAAAGTGACTCAAGTCGCTCCTAAATCGGCAGGTGCCGATCATGATTCCCTCGAAGTCGAAATCCTCTGATTCCTCTGCCGTTCACGAACTGCTGAAGGAGCTGTTCCCCTTCACTTTCGTGCTAGATGCTGCACAGCGGATCACCGATTTGGGTCCGCTGGCAGAACGAATTTTTCCCACCCTGCGACGCAGCGATCTGCTGCTCGAACACTTCGAGTATCGCGCGCCGCCCGTCGACAACGAGTTCGGCAGTAACAGTTGGTACGGCAAGCGGCCTCTCACCATGAGCGCGAAGTTCGCTCCACAGACCACGATGAAAGGTCAGTCGTACTACGACGGTGCGGGCTCGCTTTACTGTCTGTGGTGGCCCGTGGTGTCCGACCATCAAGCTCTCTCCAGCTTGGGTGTACGCCTGCGTGATTTGCCGCCGCACAATAGCCTTAGCGATTTGCTGATGGTACTGCGCAACTCGATGCTGTCCATTGAAGACGCGCAGATGCTCCTCGACATCTCGCGTAAAAAACAGGACGAGCTTGCCGCTGCCAATCGAAAACTTGTCGGCGAAACCGAACTCGTTCGCGCACGTCGCGCCGCCGAAGCCGCGAGCGAGGCCAAATCGCTGTTTCTGTCGCACATGAGTCACGAGCTGCGCACACCGATGAACGCCATCTCGGCTACACGGAAACTCTTTTAGGCGGTTACTACGGCAATATCGAATCGAAGACACGCAGTCCGCTCGAGCGTATCCGGATCAATGCGCGGCACCTGCTCGATCTCGTCAACAAGGTACTCGATCTATCGGTAATCGAAGCGGGCTATCTCGAGCTCGATTTCGAGGAATACGATATGGCGCGCATTATCGCGAGCGTACTCGCCACGACGACACCCCTCGCCGAAGCGCGCGGACTCACGATCGAAACAAATGTGGTGGGCCCATTACCCGCAGGTCTCGGCGATCGCATGCGTATTTCGGAAGTATTGATCAATCTGCTTCACAATGCGGTCAAGTTTACCGACGAAGGATTCATCAGGCTGTCAGTGGAAGTCGTCGATGACAACTTTCTGATCAAGGTGCTCGATTCAGGCAGAGGCATCGCGCCAGAGCACATTCTCAAAATATTCAAGGATTTTTCGAAGATTTCGCTGCCTGGCGAGATGGAAGCCGGTGCAGGCCTGGGGCTCGCTATCGTCGATCAGATCGTCAAGAAACATGGCGGCAGCATCAGCGTGGAGTCCGAGCCGGGCAAAGGATCGTGCTTCACCGTTACTCTGCCCGTGCGCGCTGCGTTACTCGAGGCCAAAGCATCATGAAAAGAATTCTGATTATCGAAGACACCGACGACAATCTCGAGATCGTGCAACTCGTTCTCGAACGCGAGGGCTATGTCGTTCTTCAAGCCACGGATGGACTGCAGGGGGTCGCAATGGCGATCAATGAGCGGCCCGATCTCATCCTGATGGATATTCGCTTGCCGGAGATCGATGGCTACGAGGCTACGCGTCGCATCAAGGCCGATGCGCGTACCGCATCGGTTCCGATCATTGCCGTGACGTCCTACGCCATGTCGGGTGATCGCAAAAAGTGCATGGATGCAGGCTGTGACGACTACATCACCAAGCCCTATCTGCCACCTGATCTCGTGGCCATGATCCGCAAGCACATTGGCTGAGAGGATCGGCACCGAAGCTGTCGGCACCGAACGTACCGACAGTCCCGCCGCGTTATTCAGCTCTTCAGCGCAACCAGCACTTCGTCGAGCATTTTCTTTGCATCGCCGAAGAGCATGCGGTTGTTTTCTTTGAAGAACAGCGGGTTGTCGACCCCGGCATAGCCGGAGGCCATCGAACGCTTCATCACGATCGAGGTCTTCGACTTCCACACCTGCAACACGGGCATGCCGGCGATCGGGCTCGTCGGGTCATCTTCGGCTGCCGGATTCACGATGTCGTTGGCGCCGATCACGATCGACACGTCGGTATCCGGGAAGTCGTCGTTGATTTCGTCCATCTCCAGCACGATGTCGTAGGGTACTTTCGCTTCGGCGAGCAGTACGTTCATGTGTCCGGGCATGCGGCCTGCGACTGGATGAATGGCAAAGCGCACATTCACGCTTTTCTCGCGCAGCAACTTGGTGATTTCATAGACCGTGTGCTGGGCCTGCGCCACCGCCATGCCATAACCCGGAATGATGACGACACTCTTCGCCGAGCGCAGCATCTCGGCTGTTTCGCTCGCGCTCACGGCGGTGACTTCACCCGCCGGCTGCGCGCCGCCCGCCGCCGCCGGCACCGCGCCACCGCCTGTACCGAAGCCACCAGCAATGACGCTGACAAAGTTGCGGTTCATGGCGCGACACATGATGTACGAGAGGATGGCGCCCGATGAGCCGACGAGCGCACCGGTAACGATCAACAAATCATTGGCCAGCATGAAGCCTGTGGCTGCAGCGGCCCAACCCGAATAGCTGTTGAGCATCGACACCACGACCGGCATGTCGGCGCCACCAATGGCGACGACCATGTGAATGCCGAAGAGCAGCGCGATCACCGTCATGATGAGCAGGGGCGTCATGCCGGCCTCGATACTCGGTGCCGAAACAAACTGCACTCCCAACCAGATGACGATCAGCAAGGCCAAAAGATTGAGCCAGTGCCGCGCCGGCAACAGCAGCGGTTTGCCACTGACTTTGCCCGAAAGCTTGCCGAAGGCGATCACTGATCCCGAGAAGGTCACGGCACCGATGAGGATGCCGATGTAGATCTCGACTTCATGAATAGCTTTTTCAGCGCCTTCGTAGACGATCGAGGTATCGACATAGCTTGCGAAGCCGACGAAGCAGGCAGCGAGACCCACGAGGCTGTGCATCAGCGCGACGAGCTCGGGCATCTGCGTCATCTGCACGGTCCGTGCAGCATAAAGACCAATGGCGGCACCGATCGCCAAGGCACCGACGATCCACGGCAGCCCCACGCCCAGATCGACACGCGGACCAAGTACGGTCGCGAGCACCGCGAGCGTCATGCCCACCATGCCGTAGAGATTGCCGCGACGCGAGGTCTCGGGATTCGACAAACCGCCGAGACTCATGATGAAGAGAATGGCGGCGCCGAGATAAGCAACGGTAGCGAGATTTTCGGACATTTCGGCAGCCTCTTACTTGCGGAACATCGCGAGCATGCGACGAGTCACGGCGAAGCCGCCGAACATGTTGATCGCCGTCAGCGCGAGAGCCGCTACGGCAAGCCCCAGAATCAGCGCATCGGGTCGATCAGTCACCCCCTCTCTCAAGGGTGGCGCGACCTGCACGATGGCACCAACTGCAATGATGCTGGAAATGGCGTTGGTCACGCTCATCAGTGGCGTATGCAACGATGGCGTCACGTTCCAGATCACCATGTAGCCAATGAAACAGGCGAGCACG
>VGTW01000150.1 GCA_016874555.1 Gammaproteobacteria bacterium
TTCACTCGCAGCAAGTGCATTACGCTCCACGTACCCCGGCATGTGCAGCCAATACACACCGCGTACATATTCGCGCCAACCGAGAATCTGGCGAATGAATCCCTCAACTGCGGCGAGCGGCGCTCGCCCGGCTCGGTATTCACGCTCGGCGGCCTCGATGGCCTCGAGTGGTCGTAGCAACTTCAGATTCATGGCTGCAGCAATGCGGGAATGGAAAAGCCAGGGTTCACCGCTCCACATCGCGTCTTGATGATCACCGAACGCGGCGAGGCGGTGCTCAATGAAATCTCTCAGAGCTGCGAGAGCCTGTTTTCGTGTCACCGGCCAATCAAAGTCAGCGAGTGCTCCGGGATGATCGGAAAATTCTGCGTTAACTTCCGCGATCACTTTTCGTGTTACGGTATCCGGCCGAAACGACCGTGGTGCGCGCATCGTTAATTTTGACGGTCCGTCACGGCCAAAGCTCTTGCGATTTTCGGCGTCATAGTTCCATTCGCCACCCTCGGGCTCGCCCACGGCGTCGAGCAACACACCGTGTGCACGACGCATCTCGCGATAGAAAAACTCCATCCGAAGTTGCTTGCGCCCCTTGGCGTGTTTAGAAAAAGTCTCGTGTGAACAAAGAAAATGTTGGTCGGCACGAAGCTCGATTTTCGGCCCGAGGTCGCAGATCGCCTCGCGCAAGCGCCACTCGCCAGGCTCGACTACCACCACTCGCTCCGGCGTTAAGCGGTCGATGTCGGCACGGAGCGCCGTGACCAGCGACCAACAACGGGCTTCGAGCGAGTGATACAGCAGTCGCAGGCCTTCTGCTTCCAGCTCGTCACGAAAGTGCCGCATGGCTGCCAGAAACAGCGCAATCCGCGGCCGACTGACCGGTACGTGGGTCGACTCCTCGCGCGCCTCACACATCCACACCAGATCGCGGCGCCGGTCGAATCCATCGAAAGCCGCGGAGTCGCGATCGAGTTGGTCGCCGAGCACGACGACGAGATGCCTGATCGGCATGATGGAAGTCCTGTCATCCATGACGGGAAGTATCATAGACCGGTTGCCGAGGTAAGGGGACGCTTTACTCACGTATGGGGCCGTGTCAGTTTGGCCTGTGACTTCTTGGTCTGTGACCCCTCAGCAGGAGACTCGAATGCCGCCCTTTTCACGCCGCGATTTTCTGTCGAGCAGCGCCGGCTTATCCGCTGCTGCATTCGCCGCCGCCGATCTCCGCGTCGCCGCGGCACAACACGCCGCTCGGGCCGCCGCTGCATCGACCATCGCACCCACCACGGGACCCACTCCTCCCTGGTCAGTGGGCCCTTTCGATGATTTACGCCAGTGGATCGCGGAGCTCGAACGGCGCGGCCTCGTATTGCGCGTCCGCGATGTCGATCAGGATGCCTACGAAGGCACCGCCCTCATGTATCGACTCATCGATCGCTTCGGCATGTACTTCGCGCCGACACTCGTGATGGAGAACGTGAAAATCGACGGCGTTTGGCACAAGGGGCCGATCATCACTAACCATTTCGGCCATTGGGATACCGAGTGTTTAAGCTTCGGGCTCGAGCCGATACCCGGCGATCATGTTGCGACCTATTACAAGGCACTCGGCCGTGTCGATGAATTTTTAAAACGTGGTCAGGGCGGCGCCTTCCCGACCGCCGCTTTCACCGAGGTCGCTCGCGATGCGGCACCCTGCAAACAGGTCGTAGTGAGCGGCGATGCCATCGACCTTCGACAGTTTGCATTCATTCAGTCGAATCCCGCCGACTCGACGCGTTACGTGAATACGGGTTCGGTATTTACCCATGATCGGGAACTCGGTAAAAATTTCGGTACCTATCGCTGCGAGATCAAAGGTCCGCGGCTGTTGGGAGTGAACCCTGAAGAGGGCCAAGGGGCGTGGCAGGCCTTCATGAAGGCCCGCGAGCGCGGTGATAAGTCGGTCAAAGTATCGATCGCGCTCGGCCAAGACCCCGTGACTTGGGTGGTTTCGAGCTCGAAACTCAATCGCGCCAAGGCCGATGAACTCGAAGTGGTCTCGGCGATCCGCGGCAAAGCGCTGAAAGTCGTCCGCTCCGAAACCAACGATCATTTGGTACCCGCCAACTCCGAAATGATCATCGAAGGCGAAGTACCTCTCGATCAACCGATGCTGTCCGAAGGGCCTTTCGGCGAGATGTACGGATATATGGGTGGTAAGAAATCGGCGAATTTCTGGATGAACGTAACGATGATCACGCATCGTCACAGTCCATGGATCGTCAATCAGTTCACGGGTGTCACTCGCGGCTTTCCGACGGCACCGCTCGAACAGATCGCACTCGTCAGCCTAAAACGCTTTATGCCCAACGTGAAGATGCTACATACGCCGGTCGAAGCGACCGGCTTGTGCTTCGTCAGCTTCAAAAAACAGAAGCCTGGAGAAGCCCTCGAAATCGGCAAACGGATTGCACAGATTATCGGTATCGCCAAAATCATCGTGATGGTCGATGACGATGTCGAAGTGCTCGATCGCACACAGGTCATGCATGCGCTCGGTGCACGCTGGCAACCGCAGCCTGCCACCGCCATCATTCCCGAGATGCGGGGCATGGCGCTCGATCCTTCACTAATCAAGCGGCCGATGACCTCCAAGATCGTCATCGACGCCACACGGCAACTGCCGGAAGAGGGCGGGCCGAAGACTTATCAGGCCCTGAACCGAGCCGAACTTGAACGCCTCGCCCCCGAGGCCTTCAATAAAGTGACGGCACTGTGGAGCAAGTGGGTCGGTAAATATCGGCCGCCGGGCGTCTGAGCGTGCTGCAACTCGAGACACTCAGTCCGTGACTGCGTGAGTTTACGGAGGATGACGCGGCCTTCGTGCTACGCTTGCTCAACGAGCCCTCGTTCATCGAATTCATTAGCGATCGAGATGTACGCAGTCTCGATGATGCGCGGCGTTACCTGCGCGAAGGGCCGATGACGAGCTACCGCGCGCATGGTCACGGGCTGCTGCGCGTCAGTCTCAAAATGGACGACACGCCGATCGGTATGTGTGGTCTCGTCAAACGCGACACCCTGCCCGATCCGGATATCGGCTTCGCCCTGCTGCCCGAGCACTGGGAACAAGGCTATGTCAACGAGGCCGCCAAAGCGGCCATGAAACACCGTAAGCGGGTGCTTGGCCTCAGCACTATTCTGGGCCTTACTTCACCCGACAACGTGCGCTCGATCGCAGTTCACCGCAAGCTCGGCCTCCGCTTTATTGAAGAAAAACCCCTTGGTGACAAACCGCAGCTGCTCACGATATTCGCGCTCGCGCTAAAATAGGCGCATGTCGCAACTCAATCGCTACCCGTCGGCTGCCATTTTCATGCACTGGCTGATGCTTATCTTGCTCGCTGGCGCCTACGCCATGATCGAACTGCACGACGAGTTTCCTGATGGCAGTCCCACTTATGAACTGCTCGAGACCTGGCATTACATGCTGGGCTTGACCGTGTTCGTGCTAGTCGGACTGCGCCTCGTGCTGCGGTCACGTTACACCGCACCGCCCATCTACCCCCTGCCGCCGGCGTGGCAGCACAGGCTCTCGCGTCTCGTTCACGGCTTGCTTTACGCGCTGATGATCGGCATGCCGATCGGCGGCTGGCTGATGCTGAGCGCCAAAGGCGAGACCATTCCTTTCTATGGTCTGACTCTGCCTGCGCTGGTACCGCCCAACGAAGATCTTGCCGAACTGATCGAAGAAATCCACGAGACCATCGGCCTCACGGGTTACTACCTTATCGGACTACACGCCCTGGCCGCGCTCTCGCACCACTACCTGATTCGCGACAACACATTGCAGCGCATGCTGCCTTGGGGCAGTCGAAAGTCATGATCGAAAACGCCATCGAACGTTTGCTGTTTGCGTGCCGCTGGTTGCTGGCGCCGCTTTACATTGGTCTCGCGCTGGCGTTGATCGCGCTCGGCATCAAGTTCTTTCAGGAGGCATTCCATGTCGTGCTGACCATCGGCACGCTGGCCGAAGACCAGCTGGTGCTGATCGTACTAACACTGATCGATATCGTTCTGGTTGGCAGCCTGATCGTGATGGTGATGTTCTCGGGCTACGAAAACTTCGTGTCACGAATCGATATCGCCGGTGAATCCGATAAACTCGGGTGGCTAGGCAAACTCGATGCAGGCACCCTGAAACTCAAGGTGGCTGCATCGATTGTCGCCATCTCTTCCATTCACCTTCTAAAGGTCTTCATGGATGTGAAGACTATTCCGAACGACAAAATTCTTTGGTACGTCGTTCTACACCTGACCTTCGTGGTCTCCGCGGTGCTGCTCGGCGTACTCGACCGCATGTC
>VGTW01000151.1 GCA_016874555.1 Gammaproteobacteria bacterium
TCCCGAACCTGAGGAGCGTTGGGAGTGGACGCCGTCGATCCGGTTGACGCAGCAGCTCGTGACAGGTCGGATGTTTCCGCTAACGCTCGCTGGTCTTGATCGGGCGACCGCGGCGCTGCGCCGCAAACCGACGCTGTCTTAGGCACCACCCCTCAAAAAATCGCTAGCCTAGAAAGTCGTCAGCCCAGAAAATCCAGCAGAGGGCGACGTCGGGTGATGGCGTCCGCGTAGCCCTGCTCGATGAGTTCGCGGGTGTAGGGGGCCTCGAACATCAAATAACTCGCGAGTAGACCGCCCGCTTCGCCGTGGGCGCCGATTACCGCTAGCAGCCTGCGCAGTGCGGTGGGCAGGCTGCCGAGGTGGCGGGCAGCGCTCTCGCGAGGGTCGGCGCCGGGCACGAAACGCAGCGCACTGATTTCGCGCAGACCATCGAGCGCGCTCGACGCTTCGCGTATCATTCTGTTGGTGCGTTCGAGCTGGTCGAGGTCTGCATCCACCTGATCGCTGAACAACGTGTCGAGCAGAAAGCCAAAAATTTCACCGGAGGAGGGCGTTTCTCCGGTACCGATGCTGCCGACTAGCCCCGCGGTATTTTGCGCACGAACGCCTATCACGAGTAGCCGATCGGCGCCGAGGTGGATCGCTGGCGAGAGCGGCGCGAGTTGTCGCATGGCGCCATCGCCGTAGTAAACCCGGTCGATAAGTACCGGCGGAAACAGGAACGGAATTGCGACGCTCGCCATGAGGTGATCGAGATTCAGCGTCGAGCGTAAGCCCGCTCGGCGCACGCCACGCCACTCGGCGACCTCGTCGGCTGCCTCAAAGAAAACGCGGTGATGACCACCGGCATAGCTGGTAGCGGTCAGCGCCAGTGCCCGCAAACGACCGCGGGCGATGTGCTCGCGAATTGCCTGCCAATTCACTCGCTTGCCGAGCAGGGTCCGCAACGGTGAGTTATTAAACAGCGCCGGTGGTGTGGCAATCAGCCGGCCGCCGGTGAGGGCGGAGCTCGTCCAGCGTAAACCCGCGCCAAGCATGGTGGCGACGCCGGCGTGAAACACTTGCTCGACGGTGAAATTCGCCCAGACTCGTTCGAGGCGGCGAATACCGTCGCGCCAATCGTCGGCGTGGGTCGCGAGGACCGCAGCACAGACGGCGCCTGCCGAGGTTCCCACCACGATGTCATAGGGCGCCTCTCTACCCGGCCAGATTTCCGCCAAGGCTTTGAGCACCCCGACCTGATAGGCCGCGCGCGCGCCGCCCCCGGAGAGCACCAGAGCGCGGCGCCCTCGGTTCGGGCCGCCGGCGCTGCTTACGTTGTGGACATCGGCTTGCAGAGTCACGCATCCTATTGTGCCGCAGACGATGAGCCCTGAAGATACGATTCAATCCATCCTCAAAGGATCACTGGTCATGATGATTATCCATCGTTGTCTGTCCTTATGGGCCTTTACGGGTTTGTTGATTAGCGCCTCCCTGATCGGCGAGGCTCGGGCCGACAGCCCGAAGGCGGGACAGCTCGCGCCTGAATTCCGACTGCAGGATCAAACCGACAAGTGGGTTTCGCTTAAAGAGCAGCGGGGGAGATGGGTCGTGCTATATTTTTATCCCAAGGACAACACGCCGGGCTGCACGACCCAGGCCTGCGAATTCCGTGACGACATCTTTGCATTCCGACGGGTTAACGCCGTGATTCTCGGCGTCAGCGTCGACGACATCAAATCGAAGAAGGACTTCGCCAAGGAACACAGCCTGCCATTCCAGGTACTCGCTGATCCCGATAAGCAGGTCACCAAGTCATACGGTGTTCTCACCAGCATGCTCGGGCTCGTGGAGTTCTCACGCCGCGACACGTTCATCATCGACCCGCAGGGCCGCATCATGCGTCACTGGGAAAAGGTCGATGCCAAGGGTCACTCCAAACTCGTGCTCGCTGAGCTCAAAAAATTGCAGGTTCCGGGCGCCTGAAGAGGCAACGGGTCGACGACTCACAATTCTAAATGCGTTCACTCATAGGGGGTAAATACTCATGTCGAATTCGGATCAAGTGGCCGCGCCGGCGCGGCGCGATTTTCTCACCACGGCGAGCGGCTTGGGTGGTGCGCTTGCCATCGGTGCGTCCGGCCTGGCCAGCATGACGCTCGGCGGGCCTTCGGCCATGGCGGCGGCAGCCATGACGTCGAAGCACGGTATGGGGCCCGGCCTGAAGGGACCCTATCTCGATCTGGGGACTGGACACGGCAACCAGCTCGCTTATGCACGTATACAAGGCGATCTCGACCTCGGTAAGCCAAAATATTTCTGGTTTAAGGGCTATCTAATGGCCGTCGAGCCGAACAAAAAAATCACCGATCTCATGGGCACCTCCGGCTTTGGTGTGATCCGTCTCGCCGAGGGTCCGGACGGCGCGATTCGCCGCATGTGTCGCGAGATCATTGTCTACACCGATTTGCGCAGCGGCGACGTGCTCGATGATTGGAAGAACCCGCTGAGCGGCGAAACGGTTAAGGCAGTCCATGTCGACAACGACCCGTTCAACTATTTGATCGAGGACCACTTTCCGCAGCCGCCGAAATTCGGCGGGCTGAACAACGAGGCGCCGCCGCCGAGGATTCCGTTTGTGTTGCCGTGGTACCAGCACGGCGACATGGCCGAGATGGAAATTCATATCCATCTCGCGTACCCGAACGCGCTGCAGCCCGACAAGTGGCCGCGCGAGTCCGCAGGTCCGATCGTGCAGGCGTCCGAATTCTTCACTCATCACATCAAGATTGAAGATCTGCAAAATCCGAAACTCACCAGCCTCGACTACTCGGGCACCTGGAACCGCATCACGCCGTGGTTGCCATGGATGCTTATGGGTCAGCGCCCGGGTTCCTGTCAGTACGCCTGCCTCATGGGGACGACCAAAGATCTGGAGCAAGTGCTGTCGCGACCGGTACTCGACTATGCACATAAGAATTATGCTAAATATTTTGATGCACCGACGGTATGGAGCGACGATCGCAGCCTATCGAGCCTCGAGCACTATGCACTGCGTCAGAAACCTGCGCCGGTGAAGTAAGTACAACCGGATTCAGGGATGCTCAGACTTCTCTAGCGAGCGATCGCCGCACAACGCACCGCCGATGGAGCGGGGGTGACGCTGTACCGCAGCCTCGATCAGGCGCAATCCGTGCGACTGTATCCGTTGCTGATGCTCGACGAGTTCGGCAGTGAGCGAGCCGACGAGTACATCGCCCTCGAGCTCGGGATCGACCATACTCCAGACGAGTTCGCGCTGATGTGGCGGCACCGATTCGAGCAATAGCGCGATCTCCGCCGGATGAATTACCGCCACTATACGCTGCGCCGGACGCAGGGTGCCCGAGTCAAGCGCCTCACGCAGCGCGACGAGTCCCGCTTCTTTGCGGGTGCTGACGTTCATGCGAGTGAGCTATGACGTACCGCCAACGAGGGTGCCTTGTCGCGCAGGCGTTCCGCCAAGCGATCGACCAGATAGACCGAGCGGTGCTGACCGCCGGTACAGCCGATGCCGATGGTGAGATAGCGTCGACGCGCCGCCTTATGTTCGTCGACGCGCGCGGTGATGAAACGCGCGAATTCTTCGAGCAGGACGCCGACCGCCGGCTCTGCGCCGAGATATTCGATCACTTCCTGATCACGACCGGTGAGCGCGCGCAAACTCACGGTCCAATAGGGGTTGGGCAGCGTGCGCGCATCGAAGACGAAATCGCAATCACCCGGAACACCGTGCTTGAAACCGAACGACACCAGCGTCAGAGACAGTTCCGCACCACGTCTGCGATCGATGCGCTGCACGATTACTTCGCGCAGTTCGTGTACGCCCATATGCGTGGTGTCGACCACGAGATCGGCCGACTGAATCATGGGATCGAGCAGCTGGCGCTCGCGCAGGACCGCCTCCTGCAGACTGCCGCCTTCGCGCGATAACGGATGGCGACGCTTGGTCTCGCCGAATCGTCGTAGTAATTCGCCTTCGGCTGCGATGACCACCAGTAATTCGCAGCGGACGCCGCTGCGCCGCAATTCACTGATGGTGTCCGGAATGCGCTCGAGTCCGAGATCCGAGTCGCGGGCATCGATACCGATTGCAACGGTCTGAGAGCCACCCTCTTTGCTACGCAGCACATGCGCGACGAAGGTCCCGAGCATCGAGGCCGGCAGATTATCGACACAATAGTGGCCGAGATCTTCGAGCGCGTGGAGCACCACGCTCTTGCCGGCCCCGGAGAGACCGCTGACGAGAATAAGACGCAGCGTCGAGGCCATGCGAACGGATCGCGAAGAGAACGCCGTCAGTGGCGTG
>VGTW01000152.1 GCA_016874555.1 Gammaproteobacteria bacterium
GTACGTATGGCAAAGTGCGTGCAGCAGTTCCAGACGGACCTCAAAAAATTGCGCACGGGTCGTGCCAGCCCGAGCCTAGTCGAGAACTTGAAGGTTGATTACTACGGCACAGAGACACCGCTATCGCAGCTCGCCAATATCGGCGTCGAAGATGCGCGCACCATCGTCATCACGCCGTGGGATAAGAGCGCAATTCAAGCGGTCGAAAAGACCATCTACAAATCCGATCTCGGGCTGACGCCAAACACTGCGGGGGCAGTCATCCGTGTGCCCTTGCCGCCGCTAACCGAGGAGCGCCGTCGCGATCTCACTAAGGTCGTACGTGGCGATGCCGAGGGCGCACGGGTCTCGGTGCGTAATGTTCGTCGCGACGTGTTGCAAGAAGTCAAAGAAGCGCTTAAAGAAAAGATGATCAGCCAGGACGAAGAAAAGAAGGCGCAGGAAGAGATTCAGAAGCTTACCGACAAGCACGTGGCAGAGATTGATGCCGTTCTCGCAGTCAAAGAAAAAGAGATCATGCAGGTCTGAGGTCGCGAGTACAGCTCTTGACCCTGCCCAAGCACATCGCGATCGTCATGGACGGCAACGGCCGCTGGGCCGAAGCCCGCGGCGAGCAGCGCGCTGCCGGGCATCGGGCGGGCATCGAGCCTGTGCGCCAGGTGATCCGCGAATGCGTGCAGCTAGGCGTCCGTGCACTGACCCTGTTCGCGTTCTCCAGCGAAAACTGGCGTCGACCCGAGACTGAGGTTGCAACGCTCATGAGCCTCTTCATGGAAGCGCTCGATCGCGAGGTCGAAGAACTACACGCCAATCGGGTACGGTTGCGCGTGATCGGCAATCGGCAGCGGCTCGCGGTGCGTTTGCAACAGCTCATCGCCGAGGCCGAAGCCAAGACTGCAGGCAATGAGGGGTTGTGCTTGCAGGTCGCGGTGAGTTACGGCGGTCGCTGGGACGTGGTCGAGGCCGCCAAGCGGCTTGCGGCACAGGTGGCAAGTGGCGCCATCCGCGCTAATGATATCGATGAGGAGTTGTTCGCGGCCGAGTTGCAGCTTGTCGATTTGCCCGACCCGGATCTGTTCATTCGTACGGGCGGTGATCATCGCGTGAGCAATTTCTTGCTGTGGAATATCGCTTATGCTGAGCTCTACTTCACCGACTTGCTGTGGCCCGACTTCGATGCGACCGAGCTGCAGCGCGCGATCGAAGATTTCACTAGTCGTGAGCGGCGTTTCGGGCTGACCGGCGCGCAAATGAGCGCCACTAAACTGAGCGGGGCAACAGTGGGCGGGCCAAAAAATGAGTCGCTACGCAGGTCTGAGTGAGCGGGCGCTGACAGCGATCGTACTCGCGGTGGCGCTGCTGCTCGTGCTCTTCGCCTTGCCTGTAAGTTTCACGACTATGCTGGTCGCGCTGGTTGTTTTGAGCGGCGCGTGGGAGTGGTCGGCGTTCCTCAAGGTGCGGCAGCCGCTCTGGCGCTATGCCTATATGCTGCTGGTCGGCCTTGGTTATCTCGTGGCGTGGCAATTCACCCAAACGCCCGGTGCGCTTTTTTTGCTGATGGGTGTTGCGGCGATCTGGTGGTTGTTGGCGCTCGCTTGGGTGATGTTTGCGCCGGCGCGCGGCGGGCGCGCGGCAACGGCCGTTGCCGGGCTGTTCTTCATGGTTCCCGCCGGTGTCGCGCTGCAGCATTTGCGTCTCGAAGAAAACGGCGCTTGGCTTTTGCTCTTTGCGTTAGTTGTGGTGATGGCGGCGGATATCGGGGCGTACTTTGTAGGTAACCGCTTTGGCCGGCTACGACTCGCACCCAAAGTGTCGCCGGGCAAGAGCTGGGAAGGCGTAATCGGCGGGGTGATCGCCTCCCTGTTGGTGGCCGCTACCGGTGCGTATTTTTTTCGCTGGCCACTCACCGCCGTCTTGTTGATGGCCGCCGCTGCGGCGGCATTCTCCGTAGTTGGCGATCTGACCGAGAGTCTAATGAAGCGACACTCGGGGCTCAAAGATAGCGGCGGACTGTTCCCGGGTCATGGTGGCGTGCTTGATCGTTTCGACAGTCTATCGGCGGGCATACCCATCTTCGTGCTCGGTCTGCTCGAAGCCGGTTTGATCGGAGGCGCAGGCTGATGACGGTTCGCGCGGGCGAGCCGATTGGCGTCGCGGTACTCGGCTCTACGGGCACGATTGGCGACAGTACGCTCGATGTAATCTCGCGTCATCCCGAACGTTTTCGCGTGATTGCGCTCGGTGCGCGGCGCGATCACGCCAAGCTGCTCGCGCAATGCCTGCGGTTTCGGCCCGAGGTCGCTGCGCTCGTCGAACCCGAGGCGGCGCTGGTGCTGGAGCGCGGCTTGCGCGCGGCAGGTTTGCCCACACGCGTGCTCGTCGGCGAGTCGACGCTCGAGGAGATCGCCGCAATGCCGCAGGCGCCCTATGTGATGGCGGGTATTGTGGGCGCGGCGGGTTTGTCGTCATCGCTGGCCGCCGCGCGGGCCGGCAAGCGGCTGATGATCGCCAACAAAGAGCCGCTGGTCATGGCCGGACCCATCCTCATCGAGGCGGCGCGCGCGGGTGGGGCAACCCTGTTGCCAATCGACAGCGAACACAATGCCATTTTTCAGTGCTGGCCGGCGGGCGCCGAAACCGGTCGCGCCCCGCCCGGCGTCCGGCGTATTTTGCTGACAGCCTCGGGCGGACCCTTTGTTGAATGGAGCGCCGAGGCCATCGCGATGGCAACGCCTGAGCAGGCCTGCAAGCACCCAAAGTGGGTCATGGGTCGGAAAATCTCGGTCGATGCGGCAACGCTTATGAACAAGGGGCTCGAGGTTATCGAGGCCTGCATCCTCTATGGGCTGCCGATCGCGCAGGTCGAGGTGGTGGTGCACCGGCAGAGTCTGGTGCATTCGCTGGTGGAATACGTCGATGGCTCGATGCTTGCGCAGCTCGGTTCGCCCGATATGCGCACCCCCATTGCCCATGCACTCGGTTGGCCGGACCGTATCGACTCCGGTGTACAATTCCTCGACCTGGCGCGGGCCGGAGTGCTGCAGTTCGAGCCACCGGACACCGGTCGATTTCCCTGCCTGGCCTTGGCTCGGCAGGCGGCGGTGGCGGGAGGGCTTGCGCCCGCCATCCTGAATGCGGCCAATGAGGTCGCTGTGGCAGCCTTCCTGGAGGGGCGTTTGAACTTCAGCGGTATCCCCGCAGTCATTGACAACGTTATGAATGCCGTGCCGGCCGGTTCCGTTAAGGACTTGGACAGCGTGCTCGCGGCCGATGGCGCGGCGCGCGGTGCGGCGCTTCAGGTGATCAGCGAGCCGCCCGCGGTGAGGGCGCTCTGATGGGTTTTCTCTGGACGATCGCCGGCTTTGTCGTGGCCGTGAGTTTGCTAGTCACCGTGCACGAGTACGGGCACTTCTGGGTGGCGCGTAAACTCGGCTTCAAGGTACTGCGCTTCTCGGTCGGTTTTGGTCCCGCGCTCTGGAAGCGCGTCGGTCGTCGCGACGGCACCGAATACGTTTTAGCCGCGCTGCCGCTCGGTGGCTACGTTAAGCTGCTTGATGAGCGCGAGGGGCCGGTGCCACCGGAAGATCTCGCGAGTGCCTTCACGCGCAAGGCGCCTTGGCAGCGCATTCTCGTGCTGCTGGCCGGGCCCGCCTTTAACATCATTTTCGCCATTCTCGTACTCTGGGCAATTCTTTGGGTTAGTGGCGAGCCGCAGGTGAAGCCGGTCGTTGGCAAGGTGGTTCCCGACTCGCTCTCGGCGCGCGCGGATCTGCGTACCAACGATCAATTCCTGCGCATCGAAAATCGCGACGTCGCCACCCACTCCGATGTGGTGCTCGGACTTGTCGAAGCGATCAGTGACGATGGCCAGATCGAGATCGAAGTCGAGCGTCCAGGTTCGGGCGCGCGCACGCTCGCGCTTCGTATCGACGATCCTGAAGTGCGCCGCGCGCTCACGGAGCCCTCGGCGTTGCTGCGCGGTTTGGGGATGCGGTTCTGGACGCCGCCCGTCCCCGCGGAATTCGGCAAGGTCGATGCCGGTGGGCCTGCAGCGCTTGCAGGGTTGCAGGCGGGCGATCGGGTGATCGCGATCGATGGTGAGCCGGTCGCGGATTTTCCGGCACTGGTCGAGATGATCTCGGTGCGGCCGAATCGCGAGATCGTCGTCAGCTATGTGCGTGCGGGGCAGGCGGCACAGGTGACCGTGCGCAGCACGGCAGATTTGATCGATGGCAAAGAAATCGGCCGAATTCGGGTCGGGACCCCGCCATCGCCGCCATGGCCCGCCGAGCTCGTCAACCAACGCGAGTACGGTCCGCTCGCGTCG
>VGTW01000153.1 GCA_016874555.1 Gammaproteobacteria bacterium
CGATGGGCAAGTCCGGTAAATTCGCGTAATTCCTCGAGCATCGGCGGTAAGGGCAGACCGCTCGCCTCGCCAAGCGCGAGGGCGGCCAGCGCATTGGCGGCGTTATGCAAACCGGCGATCCGTATCGCCGATACGGCAAGCACCGGAGTGCCGCGAATGGCGAGCCAGCGCTCACCCTGATGCTCGATCAAAGAATAAGCGGCGTTGCTTGCACCAGCGACCGAAAAGCCGACCACATGCTGCGGTCCCGGCATTGACGGGTCGCCGCTGACGACAACCTCAGGCATGGCGCGAGTCCGGGAGTCGTCGTAATTGACGACCGCCGTTGCGCAGTGACGGAAAATACGCGCCTTGGCGGCGCAGTAAGCCTGCATGCTGCCGTGCCGATCGAGATGATCGGCCGTAAGATTGAGTACGGCGCCCGCCAGAAGACGCAGCGACGAAGTGCTCTCGAGCTGAAAGCTCGACAGTTCGATCACGTAGAGTTCGGGCGTCGGCCGCGCGAGCAACTCGAGCACCGGCGTGCCGAGATTGCCACCGACAACGACCCGACGACCAGAGCGGGCCGCCATGCGACCCACCAGCGTCGTCACCGTGCTCTTGCCGTTGGTCCCGGTAATGCCGACCACAGGCGCCGCAGCTTCGCGAGCGAAAAGCTCGACGTCGCCGACAACCTCGATACCGCGCTCGCGTGCCGCGCACATCAGCGGCTCATCGAGCGCGACTCCGGGCGAGGCCACCACGAGAGCAACACCTTCAAGCAAACTCACATCAAAACGACCGTATGCGGCGCGTGCTCCCGGCTGCAAGGCACTCACCGCCGACTGCCCGGGTGGTGACTCGCGACTATCGGTAACCGCCAGATCCCAGCCACGCGCTGACAGGTGACGCGCCGCCGACAGACCGGATTTGCCGAGGCCGACGATGAGCGCGCGCGGTGCGGGTGCCGTAATCGTCATCGTAGTTTAAGGGTCGCGAGACCCGCCAGCACGAGAAAGAACGTGATGATCCAAAACCGCACAATCACTTTGGGCTCAGCCCAGCCTTTCAACTCGAAGTGATGGTGGATGGGTGCCATTCGGAAGATGCGCTTACCAGTCAGCTTGAAAGAGACCACTTGTAAAATTACCGACGCCGTCTCGAGCACGAAGATGCCGCCCATCATCAGCACCACGAGCTCTTGACGTACGATCACTGCGATCGTACCAAGTGCGGCGCCGATCGATAACGCGCCGATATCGCCCATGAAGACTTGTGCGGGATACGTGTTAAACCAAAGAAATCCAAGACCAGCACCGACAAGCGCCGCACAGAAAATAAGCAGCTCGCCAGCATACGGAACCGCAGGAATGCCGAGATAGCTGGCGAATACGGCATTACCCGCGGCATAGGCGAATACACCCAGCGCCGCAGCCACCATGACCGCCGGCATGATCGCGAGGCCATCGAGGCCGTCGGTGAGATTCACGGCGTTACTCATACCGACGATCATCAAATAAGTCAGAAGGACGAAACTAAAGATGCTGAGAGGCAATGCAAAATTTTTGGTGAAGGGCAGAAAGAGCGTAGTATCCACCGGCGTCCTAGCGGTGTACCAAAGCGCCAGCGCCGCGGCGAGACCTCCGATCGACTGCCAAAAATATTTCTGGCGGGCAATCAGACCCTTCGAGTTTTTCTTGATAAGCTTCAGATAGTCGTCCCAGAAGCCGACCATACCGAACAGCACCGTAACGCCGAGCACGATCCACACGAAACGATTGCTAAGATCCGCCCAGAGCAGCGTCGACACGGCGATGGCGACGATGATTAGCAGACCCCCCATGGTGGGCGTGCCGACTTTCTTCTGGTGCGCGGCGGGGATGTAGTCACGAACCACCTGACCGATTTGACCGCGCGTGAGCTTGGCGATCATCCAAGGTCCGATCGCCAAAGAAATAGCTAGCGCTGTCACTGCGGCGAGGATGGCACGAAAAGTCAGGTAAGAAAAAACGTTGAATAGCGAAGCCGTTTCGGCCAGGCGTTGCGACAGCCACAGCAGCATCAGTGCACCCCCTCTGCAGCAGGCTCGTGAAGATCGGTGGGAGCTGTGCTCCGCTCGAGAGCCGCCACCACGCGTTCCAGCCGATTTATGCGCGAACCCTTGATGAGCACACGGGTGTCGCTCGCGAGTTCGCGCTCGACGGCCGCAGTCAAATCCGCTACGTCGGCATGCCAACTCGCGCCGATGCCAAAAGTCTCCACGGCGTGGCGGCTCGCTTCACCGAGCGCGAATAGCCGCGCGACCCCGTGATCCCGCGCGTAACGACCTGCCTCCTGATGGGCCTCACGCGCAAACGTGCCGAGCTCGGCCATCTCGCCGAGCACCAGCAAGCGGCGTCCGCCGAGCGACTCGAGTACATCGATGGCCGCCTCCAGCGAGCTCGGATTGGCGTTGTACGAATCGTCGATGAGCCACGCGCCCGCGCGCACCGCGCGCAACTGCAAACGGCCGGTTACCGGTCGCATGCGCGCAAGACCAATCGCGATATCGGTCAGTGTCGCACCTGCCGCGCTCGCGGCCGCGGCGGCACCCAACGCATTGAGTACACTGTGCTTGCCGGCGAGCTGCAGCTCGATCGCCGCTTCGCCGTGGGGCGTCATAAGCGTGAAGCGCGTCAAAAAGCCGCGGGCCGTGGTTTCGGTATGAATATCGCGCGCGGTGAAATCTGTCTTGGCACCCAAGCCGAAAGTGACGATACGCGCCACGGTCATGTCGCGCCACAACGGCGCAAAGCTGTCATCGGCATTGAGAACCGCTGTGCCATCACGAGCGAGCGCGGCGAACAACTCACCCTCGGCCCGCGCCGCACCTTCCAGCGAGCCGAAACCCTCGAGGTGCTCGGCGCCCGCATTGGTGACGATACCAATCGACGGCGCAGCGAACGCAGCCAGTTGCGTCACATTACCGGCATGATTGGCGCCCATCTCGATCACCGCATGCCAATGCTCAGGCGTCAGCCGCAACAGCGTCAACGGCACCCCGATGTGATTGTTGAGATTGCCAGCCGTTGCCAGCGTCGATCCGCGGACCGCGAGAATCGCCGAAATCATTTCTTTACTCGTGGTTTTGCCGTTGCTACCGGCGACCGCCACCAATGGGAGCATCAGTCGTTCGCGCCAGGCTTGCGCCGCGCGCTGCAACGCAGAAAGCGCGTCGGCGACCAAAATCACAGGAAATCCCGGTGGACCTTCACGTTCGGCGAGCGCGCCCGCAGCGCCGCGGGCCGCTGCCTCCGCAAGATAAGTGTTGCCATCGAAGTTCGGGCCACGCAGCGCGACGAAGAGTTCGCCAGCGGCAAGCTTGCGCGTGTCGGTGTTGACGGCGACAAACTCGCGGTCCGCGCCGCAGAGACGACCTCCGCAATCGACGGCGATGTCCTGCAGCCGCCGCATCAGTGTGTTACCGCCGACGGCGCAGCAGCCGCAGGCCGATAAATACTTTGAATGAGCTCGCGGTCGCTGAAGCGACGACGTTCGGCGCCAACGATCTGGTAATCCTCGTGACCTTTGCCGGCCACCAGCACTACATCGCCCGCCGCCGCCTGCTTGAGCGCATGGCGGATCGCACTGCCCCGATCATGGATCACCGTCGCCCGCTGACCTTGCGGCAAGCCGGCCAGGATGTCGCCGACAATACTGGCCACGGGTTCGCTGCGCGGATTGTCGTCAGTAATGATAATGTCATCGGCCATCGCGGCCGACACGCTCGCCATCAGCGGTCGCTTGCCGACATCACGATCACCACCGCAGCCGAAGACGACGTGCAGACGACCCGCGCAATGCGCGCGTGCTGCGCGCAAGGCTTTGGCGAGCGCATCCGGCGTATGGGCGTAATCGATGATGGCGAGCGCGCGCCCCGGCGCGACAATCGTCTCCATGCGGCCGGGCGGTGCACTGATGCTGGCGAGCGCAGCGAGCGCAGCGGGCACGTCAATACCCAAAGTATCCAGAATCCCGAGCGCAATCAGCACATTGTCGACATTGAACTCGCCGATCAGCGGTAACGTCACCTCGTGACGTGACGCCGTACCCTCGCCGAGGCGCGCCTCGAGCGTGAATCCCAGCCCCTCTGGTTGACTGAGCACCTGAGCGGCAGTGAACGAGCGCGTAGCGCCGTCGAACGCTCGACACTCATCGATGACCGCCAAGCCCGCAGCCGTGCGTGCGGTAAGCACCAGTGGCAGCGAAGCCATGTGTCGCCGCGCCAGCGTGGCACCAAAGGCATCATCGACGTTGATGACACCACAACCGAGATGC
>VGTW01000154.1 GCA_016874555.1 Gammaproteobacteria bacterium
CTTGAGCACGCCGTTTTCGATGCGCCCGCGCGCCACGGCGCCATAGCGCGGCTTGTCTTTGTTGATGTCGATGCGATAACTCGCCCACGGCAGGATCCGACCGACGCTGTCGATCTGATAAGGATCGAGGGCGCGATAGAAACCGACCTGCACGTTCGGCGAGTTGCGCTCGTCGGTGACGCCGGTGATTTCCATGAGAATCACGCCGCGGCCGCTGTTGCGCCGCTCTTCGTTGCCGAAGGTGTCGAGCACGCCGTTGCGCCGCCAACCGTAATGGCAACCGAGCAGCCGATACATCTGGTTGTCGACGCCACGCTCGCCGCGCGCGCTGACGAAGTTTTCGTGGGCACAGGATTTGGGTGTCGCCTTGCCATCGCTGCGACTATCGAGATCGAAACCGTAGGCGACCGTGCCCTTGACGGTGCGCAGCGGCGGATCCTTGACCAGCGTCGGATTCCAGCAGACATCCTCGCCCTGCGGACCGCGAAACACCGAAACGAAACGTCGATCGACCGGCTGCACGAGCCCCTTGTCGGTCAGTCGGTCTTTGTCGGTGCGCGCGAGTCCACGCCACCAGAGTTCATCGTTGCCGATCGCGGGGCCCTCGGGGCACTCATCCATGAAACGGGTTTCATAGATCGCGTTGTCCCAGTTGGCGATCACGTAGCCGAGTGTCTTGGTGGCCTGCGACTTGCCGGCGGCACCGTTCTTGCCAGCACCTGTCGGCGCACCAATTTCTTTGGCCGCGGGCGGCGACGGCAACGGGATCGCCGCCATTTGTTCGGCCGTGAGCGGCACGCGCTGGAGCTGGCCGCGCAATTCGCCGTCCGGATAGCGCGCGGAACGCACATTGACGTACATGCGGCCCGCAAGCAGGTAATCGAGTTGTGCCTCGGTGAGCACCGCCGAGCCACGCAGGGTCGGCGCCAGACCGCGCGGCGCGAGATCAATTTGCACGCCGGCGTTGGTGCCGGGGCGCTGCGGCCCGTTGACCGATACGGAAAGCGTCCGCGAGGTCAACCGATCGACGCTGACGTTCCAGGACAAAGTCAGCGACGCACGATCAAGCGAAAATTCGGCGCGGCCCCGGCCGTTGCTGACCACCGTAGCCGTCTGCTCGCCCGCGGTGAGATCGGCGTAAAACCGGACCGGCCCAAGATGAAGATGCGCAGGGCCTGCATCGACGATTTGCGCCGACGACTCTGCGAGCGGCAGCAGCACCGCCAACATCATGAATAACGCACGCACGAACATGCTGCTGCAGCCCCCACTTTGCATGCTGGACACGTTATCGAAAGGGTGGGTAGTCCGCCAAACGACGGTGGTTTTGATCCACCCCTTGAATAGCAGTCCACCAAGCGGACTGACGAAGCGCCACGGTCGGTGACCGAAAGCGGGGCGTATAGTGAAACGGGGTTGTAGATTGGAGGGGGCATGTCACTGAATCGCCGCGAGACGCTCGTCGGGCTGATCGCCGCCCTGTCGGCTCGTTCAACGCTGGCTGAATCGACCCACCCGCTCGCCCTCGGTCGACCGCACATCGATTTCATCCAATCCCAACTCGCCCCCTCGCGCGTCTTGGGTGCAACGAATTCCCAACCCGGGGTCACCGGCACGCCCCTGTCCTACGACGCCAAGGGAACGCGCGCCGTCACCGTGATCTTCCGCTTCCCGCAGCACTGGTCGATGACTCGACCGCACTATGTCAACAGCGATCAGGAATTTTACGTCCTCGACGGCGAACTCGAGATCAACGGAACACTTTACCGTCGGGGCGATTACGCCTATCTGCCAGCGGGACTCGCGCACCAAAGCCGCAGCAGTGGTCCGGGTGCGACCTTGCTCAACTTCTACGAGGGCGAGCATCTCGCGTTCTACGAGCCCACACCAGCAGGCATGTATCTGCCGGAAAAACTGATCCGCAAGCAGGTCACCGAAGATTTGCCGTGGCAGCCTGCCCGCGATCTATCCTTCAACTCGCTAGGCCCCGAAGTGCAGGAAAAACGCCTGCGTCATGACGCATCCACGGGCGAAAGCACTTGTTTGATCGAGGTCGCTGCAGATTCCGCCGAGGCCGCCGGCTCACTCCGGCCCGTCGTCGCACATGCCGTCGTCGAAGAGATGTACGTGTTGCAGGGCGAGATCGCCACACCGCGAGGCACCATGAGCAGCGGCGCCTACACCTGGCGGGCGCCGGGCATGCCACGCGGGCCTTGGGCTTCGCGCACCGGTTATCGACTGCTGGTGCGCAGCCGTCGTGGCGCTTTCGCAACAAAGCGCTCCGCAGAGGCCGCGCCAGTGGTCTGGGATGCGCCGTACGATCCGGTGATTCCCGAAAACATGCGCAGCTTCGCTTTCGGCGCGCGTGACCCGGCAAAACGCTACTGATCGGATCCGCTGCCGAAAGGTCGAGGGCGGCGGAAAAAAATGGTTGAAGTCCTGCGGGGAAGTGTAGTAGCAACCGAGCAGGGCACTTTTACAACAACGTCGCGCCAGAGAGGGGAGCATGACAACACACAAGGAATTGAATCGTCGCATCGCCGCAGCCGTCGCCGCCGCATTCATCGCGCCCGTTGCCAGCGTCGTCAACGCCCAGCAGGGCAACGAAGATGCCATCGCGCTCGAGGAAGTCGTCGTCACGGCACGCAAAGTCGAGGAAAATCTCATGACCGTGCCGCTTGCGATCACGGCATTTTCCTCAACGGATATCGAGTCTGCCGGTATCAAGCAGCTTAACGACGTCATGCTGATGACCCCGGGCTTCAACTTCGTTAACCAGCAGGGCAGCTCAGGTCGCAACGATCGCTCGGCGAACTCGCTAGTGTTCCGCGGTCTGTTCCTCAACCTCAACACCGGCCTTAACGCCGGCGGCAACCTCTTTGTCGATGGCGCACCGGTGCTCGGCGCACAGCCCCCGGCCATCGTCGACGTCGAGCGCATCGAAGTCCTCAAGGGTCCGCAGAGCGCCTACTTCGGCCGTTCGACTTTCGCAGGCGCAATCAACTTCGTCACGCGCGAACCCGGTCAAGACGTCAAGGGCAAGGCCATTGTCGAGCTCGGTTCGTGGGAATCGCACGACGTGAGCGCCAGCCTCGAAGGCGGTCTCACCGATAACCTTGCTGCACGCGTGACCGCGCGCAGCTTCGAGCGCGGTGGTCAGTACCGCAACTTCGCCAACCCGAACGGCAAGCGTCTTGGCGCGCAGACGACGCAGTCGTTCTCGACTTCGTTCGTCTACTCGCCCACCGACGCGCTCAAGGTCAAGGGCTATGTAAACCTGTTCCGCGACAACGACGGCCCGCCGGCGCAGGGTGCGCTCAAGGCGGAATCCTTCAATGGCCGTGCGACCATCGACGGCACCTGCGTGCCCTTCTCGCAGGCTCCGGCTGGCACGGCCGCCCTCGGTCAGACCGCCAACTCGCGCGCGTCTTTCGGCTATATCTGCGGCGAAGTGCCAACGATGGACAAGATCCCGGCGAACGTGGTCTCGGGAGACTGGGACACCTCCAACCCGAACACCTTCCGCGCATTGTTCGAGCCCAACCCGATCTGGACGCGCTTCGACACCAATTTCAACCGCAAAGGCGGCTTGAAGCGCGAATCGCTGCAGGCCGACGTCCGCATCGACTACGACTTCGACAACGGCTACTCGCTTACCTCACTCACCGCCGCGCACCGCGACAAGACGATGACGCTCATTGACCTCAACTATCGCAGTGGCAAGGACAAGGTGAATCCCTTCAATGCCACGCGACCGACCACCACGGTCCCCTGGTTGCAGTCGCTACTCATCTCGCAAGGTCGCTTCAGGGACTGGAGTCAGGAGCTGCGTCTGATTTCGCCACAGGATCAGCCACTGCGCTGGACGCTGGGCGGCAATTATTTTGACGGTATGTCGCCGGGCGGCACCGTCTACGGTCTGCTGCCGAGCGGCCCTGCGTTCACTGCTTCGATCACCGAACAGAAGGTGAAGACCCCCGCCGTGTTCGGCGCCCTCTATTACGACCTCAACGATCAGCTCACGCTGAGCGTCGAGGGCCGTTATCAGTGGGACAAGATCTCGCAGACGCCGCTGGTCGCGCCGCCGGGCGTTGTCACCACGGGTGTTGCCGCCGAGACGCTCTCCGAGACTTTCACCAGTTTCTCGCCGCGCATCTCGCTCGACTACCAGATCACCGACGACACGTTGATCTACGCGCTCTTCTCGCGTGGCTATCGTCCGGGCGGCTTCAACGCAGCGCTCAAGACCTCACCGGCGGCGCTGGTGCAAACGTTGCTGCAGG
>VGTW01000155.1 GCA_016874555.1 Gammaproteobacteria bacterium
CAGCACGAGCTTGACGACCTTGTGCTGATAACGCCGCACCAGCGCATCGAAGGCCCCAGCGTCGCCCCGTTGCGCAAGTTGCACGAGACTGAGATCGCTTTGTTCCGCGTTGTTCACGGCAGACCACTCGGGGCCCGCGGGCACATTTCGAGGGACTGTCGAACTGGCAACGTGCATGGCGTCCGGTGAGACCCGAGCCCTTTGCAAAAGTTCGCAAGCGAGGGAGTTTTGGCGCGGCAGATCACGGCAGGGTTCTCATTGGCGGCCAGTCTAACCGCATGGCGGAGCGCCATCAGCCCTGTCGGATACCCTCGATCAGGCCCCGCAAGGCCGGATCGGGATGCGGCTGCCCGGCGAGCAAGTAGCGGGCGAGTTCCGGGTCCTGCAGCTCGAGCAACGACTCGAAGCCCTGCAGCTCGGCCGTGCTCGCCTGCGGATGGCGCCGATCGAGCCAACGCTCGAGCAACACGTCGAGCTCTTTCATGCCGCGCCGACAGCGCCAACGCAGCCGCCCGTCACTCACCGCAATCTGCTCAAGTGTGTTCGCGCTCGGCCATCATTTTTTTGATTTCGGCGATAGCCTTGGCCGGATTGAGATCTTTGGGGCAGGCCTCGGTGCAGTTCATGATGGTGTGACACCGATAAAGCCGAAATGGGTCTTCGAGCGCATCGAGTCGCTCACCCGTGGCATCGTCACGGCTGTCGATGATCCAGCGATAGGCCGCAAGCAACGCCGCCGGACCGAGATAGCGATCGCCGTTCCACCAATAGCTCGGGCAGGACGTCGAGCAGCAGGCGCAAAGAATACAGGCCGAGGGCCGGTCGATCTTTTCTTGCTCTTCGGGGGCCTGCAGCCGCTCGCGATCGGGCGGCGCCGGCGTGCGCGACTGCAACCAGGGCTTGACCGAAGCGTACTGCGCATAGAACTGGGTGAGATCGGGTACCAAATCCTTGACCACCGGCATGTGCGGCAGCGGATAGATCTTGACCTCGCCATTCACCTCGCCGCAGCTTTTGGTGCAAGCGAGCGTGTTGGTGCCATCGATGTTCATCGCACAGCTGCCGCAGATACCCTCACGGCAGGAGCGACGAAACGTCAGCGACGGGTCGATTTCGTTTTTGATCTTGATCAGCGCATCGAGCACCATCGGCCCGCAACGGTCCATGTCGACCTCGAAGGTGTCGACGCGCGGGTTCTCGCCCGCATCGGGATCGTAGCGGTACACCTTGAAGGTGCGCACGTTGGTCGCACCCGCGGGCGCCTTGTGCACCTTGCCGTGGCGGTTGATGCGCGAATTTTCGGGCAGCCTCAGCTGGACCATTTCTTTGATCCTCGATTGTCAGTAGGTACGCGCTTTGGGCGGAATCGGCTCGACATCGGCCGTCAGCGTGTTGAGGTGCACGCCGCGGTAATCGATGCGGGTGTGCCCCTTGTCATCGACCCAGCACAGCGTGTGCTTCATCCAGTTGACGTCGTCGCGATCCTTGAAATCTTCGCGGGCATGCGCGCCGCGACTTTCCTTGCGATTTTCGGCAGAGCGAACCGTGGCGACCGCCTGGCCGAGCAAGTTGTCGAGCTCGAGCGTCTCGATGAGATCGGTATTCCAGATCAGCCCGCGATCGCTGGTCCGCACGTTGGCGAACGAGTCGACCGTCGCCTGCAATCTTTCACAGCCTTCCTGCAGCGAGCTGCCGGTACGGAACACGGCGGCATCGGTCTGCATGATCTTCTGCATCTCTAGACGCACTTGGGCGGTCGGTCGATCACCCTTGGCATTGCGGAATTTATCGAGACGCGCAAGCGCGAGATCGCCTGCATCCTTGGGCAGCGGTTTGTGCGAGCTGCCCGGCTTGACGATCGAGGCGGCGTGCCGACCCGCTTCGCGACCGAACACCACGAGGTCGAGCAAAGAATTGGAACCGAGGCGGTTCGCGCCGTGCACCGACACGCAGGCAGCCTCGCCCACGGCCATGAGTCCCGGCACCACCGTATCGGCGTCACCATTTTTGAGCGTGACCACTTCACCGTGATAATTGCAGGGAATTCCGCCCATGTTGTAGTGCACGGTGGGCAGCACCGGGATCGGTTCCTTGTTGACGTCGACACCCGCAAAGATGCGCGCCGTTTCGGCGATGCCGGGCAGACGCTGCTTGATGACCTCGGGTCCGAGGTGCTCGAGATGCAGATGGATGTGATCGGCCTCATTACCGACGCCACGGCCCTCACGAATCTCGATGGTCATCGAACGCGAGACCACATCGCGCGAGGCGAGATCTTTGGCGTTCGGCGCATAGCGCTCCATGAACCGCTCGCCACGCGAGTTGGTGAGATAACCGCCCTCGCCGCGCGAGCCTTCGGTGATGAGACAACCCGCGCCATAAATACCGGTCGGATGGAACTGCACGAACTCCATGTCCTGCAGCGGCAAACCGGCGCGCAGCACCATGCCGCCGCCATCACCCGTGCAGGTATGCGCCGACGTGCAGGAGAAATATGCGCGGCCGTAACCACCAGTCGCGAGAATAACGAGATGGGCTCGGAAGCGGTGGAGGGTGCCCTCGGCGAGATTGAGCGCCACCACGCCGCGACACTCGCCGTTTTCCATGATGAGGTCGATGGCAAAGTATTCGATGAAGAACTCGGCTTCGTTCTTGATCGACTGCTGATAGAGCGTGTGCAGCATCGCGTGTCCGGTGCGGTCGGCTGCTGCGCAGGTGCGCTGCGCAATGCCATTGCCGTACTGAGTCGTCATGCCACCAAAGGGGCGCTGATAAATACGCCCATCGGGCGTACGCGAGAACGGCACGCCATAGTGTTCGAGCTCGATGACGGCGGCCGGCGCCTCCTTGCACATGAACTCGATCGCATCCTGATCGCCGAGCCAGTCCGATCCCTTGATGGTGTCGTAGAAGTGATAGCGCCAGTCGTCCTCGCCCATGTTGCCGAGCGCGGCCGAGATGCCACCCTGCGCCGCCACCGTATGACTGCGGGTCGGGAATACTTTGGTCAGGCAGGCGGTCGACAGCCCGGCCTCGGCGAGGCCCAACGTCGCACGCAACCCGGCGCCGCCCGCGCCGACCACGACGACGTCATAGGTGTGCTCAATGAAATTGTAGGCAGCCATCGAGCCTTACCCCTGGGCAAGCGTCGTGAAGGCGATCCGCAGCACGGCATAGCTGGCGGCGACCGCAACGACGACATGAATGAAAGTATTGGTAAGCAAGGCCGTGAGCTTGACGGCTTTGTTGGGTACATAATCTTCGAGCACCACTTGCACGCCGAGCGCCGAATGCCAGGCGAGCGTCCCGACGAGCAGCAACAGCAGCACCGGATTGAAGCCGCTCGCGATCCACTCACGCACCGCGAATTGATCGGTCGTCGGCAGATGCACGACCTGAAAGGCAAACCACAGCGTAAGCGGCACGAGCGCCACCGCGCTCACGCGCTGCGCCCACCAATGCGCCACGCCCTGCTTGGCCGAGCCACGTCCGAGCACCTTGCCGAGCGGCGTACGCAGACTCATCGCGGCACCCCCGAGAAGAACGCTGCGAACACGAAGGCGAGCGCGAGCACCGCGCTCACCGCGATGACGACCGCGGCACTGCGCCGCGCCTCGGCTTTTTCGAGGCCGCGACCGACATCCCAATTGAGATGACGCAGTCCGTTGCAAAGGTGATAGCAAAACGCGATCAACCAGCCGGCGAGCAACAACTTGCCGAACCCACCACCGATAACGGCGACGGCGAGAGCATAGCCCGCCTCATCACCCGCGGCGGCTATGAACCACCACGCGAGCAACAGCAAACCGACCGATAGCACGATGCCGCTCGCACGGTGGGCGATCGAGGTCGCCATGGTGTACGCAAATCGGTAAACGCTAAGGTGCGGGGATAGGGGTCGTTGAGGCATCGGTAAGTTTCCAGTGATCAGAAATCGATGCAGCGGCCGTTCTTTTCCCAGTCGCCGAAACGCGTCGGCTCGGGTCCGCTAGGTCCGCCGATCTCGGTCGGCGGAATCGGCACTGAATCGGGCGCATGTGGGGTCGTCGCGGCGGGCGCAGGCGCGGTCGCTGACGCGGGCCGCCCCACCCCCTGGGGATCGTTCTGCATCGGGACCTGATAATGCCATAAGCCTTGCATTCCGACCACCCGCAAGCGGCTGAACTTCATGCACAATCCACGCGCGAAA
>VGTW01000156.1 GCA_016874555.1 Gammaproteobacteria bacterium
CGGCAACGGGCGGCTCGCGGTCGGCGGCTACTGCTTCCATCCGGCCGACAGCCCGCTTGGCGACTGGCAATGCACGGCGGCCCTGCGCGCGCTCTTGATCATCGGCGCACATGCCACGTTCCTGCCGACCCGCTCGGGCTTAGCGCATCCGCAAGCGATCGCGGCCATCGACTCGTGGGCTCTGCAATGGATCGACCCGCTCGCCGCGTCCGATCCCTCGACGACCTATCGCACCGGCGTAATGATCAAGATGCTGCGTGAGGATCCGCAGACGGGTTCGACCACGCATCTTGCGGGACTAATGCCCGGCTGGTTCATGCCGGGGCTCGAAGTCCATCCGGTCACCGAAGAAAACTACTGCCTGAGCGGCGATGTACACATCGGCCTCGTCGCCGACGAACCGGGCTACACCATGACCGAGGGCGTATATCTTTGTCGTCCGCCGGGCGTCGCCCACGGTCCGATCCTCTCCAAGAACGGCAACGTCAATTTCTGCTACACGCACGGGCGGCTCGGCATCGACTATCTCAAAAGCCCGCAGTCCGAGACTCTCATCCGCGATCATCTGCGGAACTTTCCCTGGCGCTGAGATGCTACTCAACGGCTCGCGAGCGCAGGTGCAGATGGCGCAACGCGGTCTCGATGTGCTGTTGTGCGTCGCGCCCAAGCATGTCTATTACCTGAGCGACCACCACTCCGACTGGATGTTCGATATGCGCTGGACAGGCGCTGCCGCCCTGCCCCGCGCGCTGACGGACGCGCCGGCATGCCTGTTCGTACACGATGTGGAGCTCACGGCGCTCGCTGAACGACCGTCGTGGATGCCGTTGCTGCGCACGTGGGCGGCGACGGTCTGCGGCGAGTTGGTCCCGCATTTTTCGGTTCGCCAAGATAGCGAGCCGGACGCGCTCGAGCGTCGCACCCTCGAACTGATGTCACGGACCGCGAAGACGGCCCGTGGCGATCTGCAGTCGTCGACCGCCCTTTATTTGCGCGAGTTCTTCCCGTCCGACGCCCGCGTCGGCTGCGACGATCCGGACTTTGCCGCGAGCCTGCTGACGCTCTGTCCCGCGCTGCGCATCGAGGATGCGCGCCCCGCACTCGCCGCGATCCGCGCGATCAAGACCGGCGCCGAGCTCGCCTTGATGCGCGAGGCCGCCCACCGAAACCAGCGCTCGCTGCTCGCTGCCGCCGCCGCGGCACGCCTCGGGGTGAGCTGGGCCGACGTGCACCGCGCCTATCGACGCGAGGCCGTCGAGCAGGACTGCCGCCCGGTGTCGATGTACGTCGGATCCGGCCGGCGCAGCATGGGACTGCACGCCGACGAGCAGTACACGATCCGCAGCGGCGATCAGCTTTGCTTCGATGCCATGCTGACTTACGAGAACTATTTCGGCGATCTGCAGCGCACGTTCGTCATCGGCGAGCCCTCGGGCGCGCTGCGCGACGCTTGGGGGGCTATCGGCGAGGCCGCGGAACACTGCTATGCACAAATGCGACCCGGCACGAGCACGGCCGACTTACGCCAGTCGGCGCTCGATCGGGTACGCGCGCGGGGCCTTACCGGGTTCCGACACGCCTTCGTGCACGGGCTCGGACTCGATCACATCGAACACCCCGCGGGACTCGTCGGTTTCCAGCCGTTCACGCTCGAGGCCGGCATGGTCGTCAACATGGATCTCGAGTTTTGCGAGATCGGCTTCGGCGGTGTGTATTTCGAAGACTCCGTGATCATTCGCGAAGACGGGCCCGAGCGTCTGTACTCGGTCCCGCGCGAATTGATCTCCCTCTCATAATTCGAAATTCAGACTGAGGCGATGACGATGTCCCCAGACAAATTCCTAGGTGATCCCGTACTCGATCGGATGATGAAGGTCATCATCGCCCTCTCGCAGGAATTGTACGTGCTGCACGACCGGCTCGGCGTCATCGAGCACCTGCTCGACGAGCGGGAGATGATCTCGCGAAAGGACATCGAGGGCTATCGACCGGACCCCTTGCACCAGAGCCGGATCCTCAGCGAGCGCGACGCCTTCGTCGAGCGGCTGCTCTCGCCGCTGATCGACGGCGACGAGGAGGCGGAGTCGGACCGTGCTTGAGGGCGCGCGCGAGCTCGCCCAGGCGATGCGCGGCTATCCCGCGCGCGTCTTCGCCATCTGTCTTGCGGGCTGGGTCCTCACCAATATGGATCAGTCCTTCTTCGGCTACGCCGTTCCGTCGATCATGCAGGAGTTCGGTATCGGCCTGCCGGTGATCGGTAACATCCTCTCGACCGCCTTCATCCTCGCCACGATCACCGTGGTCGTGGTCGGCGTGCTCGCCGATCGCTACGGCCGACGCGTGATGTTCGTCGCCTGTCTCGCCCTCTCGGCGCTGCTCGTCGGGCTGCAGGGACTGTCCACCTCGCTGTGGACGCTCGCCATGCTGCGTTGCTTCGCCTTCGCGCTCAGCACCGGCCTCGTGCCGATCACCAACGCCTTCGTGGTCGAAGCTGCTCCCGATCGATATCGCGGGGTGGTATCGGGTCTTTTGCAATGCGGCTATCCGCTCGGCTGGTTTCTCTCATCGCTTCTGGCGACACCGCTGATCACGCACTACGGCTGGCGCTACATGTTCCTGCCTGCGCTCGCGGTGATCCCGATCGCGCTGTGGCTCGGCAAGATGCTCCCCGAGAGCCGTCGCTTCGAGCGCGAGCAACCGCATAAGTCGGCCACCGACACCGCCCGCGCCGGCTTCCGTCTGCTGCTCGCCCCGCAATACCGCCGTCGCGTGCTCTGCGGCTGGCTCGCCTTCTTCCTCTTCGGCGGCGCCTACGCCGGCACGGCGTTCTACTTCCCGACCTTCTACCAAGTGGTGCGCGGCTATTCGGCCGAGGATGCGACCTTCGTCGTCGGGCTCGCCTATGGCATCGGTATTCTGGGCTACATCGGCGCTTCGCTCGTCGGCGAGTTCGTCACCACGCGGCGCAACACCATCGTGATCTGGCTCTGGACGGGTGCGATCGGCGTCACCGGCGTCATCTGGAACCAACAAGGGTTCTGGGCGAACGTGCTGTGGTTCTCGGTGACAGCGATGTTCTTTTACGGCGTTGCTGCGGTGCTCACTACCTACATCGCCGAGATCTTCCCGACCCGCATCCGCGCGACCGCGGTGGCGGTGGTCGCGGGGGTCGGCATCAACCTCGGATTCGCGGTCTTCCCCGTGCTCGTGGCCGAGCTCGTCGAGCGCTACGGCTGGCCGGCGGCCTTCTCGATCGCGGTGATCCCCTGCCTCGTCGTGGCGGGTCTCGTGACGCTGCTGATGCCGAACCTCTCCTCGACCGCCTCGCTTGAGGACGTGGCGACGGCGCGTTAGCGGATGTCCGCTCGCTCTGTCACGTAGCGTCAGGTATCGCAGTTTACGCCCGAACTCCGGAGGACCGAGCCCAGGATTTCCTTTACGGGGGCCGATACTTTGATTGATTTGAAAAGCGCCAAGGCGTCTGGCGCATCGCAAAACGCATGGTGATCATGGATTGAAGTATTAATCAACCTTCGACCGAGATCCGATCGGAGGGGATGTTCAAAACCTTAAAAATAGTCGGTCATCGTGACCGTCATGACCAGATCTATTTAAGATAAAACTGCGTCTCAGCAAATAAGGGGGCTCCGCGACGAAACAGTGTTGATGCGGTCGGAATCAACGTCCGATGACTTACGATATTCGGGATTTCAATAAAGGGACAGAAAAGTAAAGCTCCTTGCGGAACTGATGATATCCGTCGGTGTGCGTAACCAACTAAACGTCAACGCACTAAACCGCTGTTGGTCGGCTCAATGCTGTGCTCTCGGAGCGATCAGATTCAATTGAGGGGTCTTTTGCTACGCATGACATAGAGAATCACAGCGTTCGGCGTCGGTGGTACGGGCTGGAACCACTCCACCTTCACGTGGCTGATAAAATCGACGCGACCGTTCGGCATCAGTTGGATGGGTACTGATCTCTGCGGGAGGCCACTCGAAATCAGGTAGTTCAGCCCGAAGCCGTCTACATCCGAGCGATTGACGTGGGCGTAAGCTTGCGGCGCGACTGCGCGAAACTTTCCACTGCCATCATTTATAAAAACATTCAGTCCACCTGATAAATCGTTTCCCAATCGATCGCTCGTCGTGCTAGTCCCATGAACGATATCGATAGCGGCAT
>VGTW01000157.1 GCA_016874555.1 Gammaproteobacteria bacterium
TCCGCGACGGCGATGCCTGGTTGATCAATGCGCCCTCGCAGGGTGGTACTCACCTGCCCGACATGACCGTAGTAAGTCCTGTTTTCTTTGACAATTCGCGGCCGGTGTTTTTCGTGGCCTCACGCGCCCACCATGCCGATATCGGCGGCATAACCCCCGGCTCCATGCCGCCGTTCTCGAGTACCCTCGCGGAGGAAGGCGCCGTGTTTCGCGGCCTGCTGATCCTGCGCGACGGTGTCCTGCGCAGCGACGAAGTCAGCGCCGCTCTCACCAGCGGGCGTTTTCCTGCGCGCAATCCACTGCAGAATCTTGCCGATTTGCGCGCCCAGCTCGCCGCCAATCAATGCGGCATCGAAGAATTGCGGCGCGCGGTGGCCCAACATGGTGTGCAACGCCTCGCCCGCGCCATGAGCGCGGTGCAAGACAACGCCGCGTGTTGCGTCGAAAACGCCATCCGCCGGCTTGGTAATCGTGATGCCCGGTGCACGCTGGCACTCGATGGCGGACAAAGAATTGTCGTTCATGTCAAGTTGGATGCGCTGGCGGGTCGCGGCACTATCGACTTCAGCGGTACCTCGCCCGCTGGCCCGCACAACTTCAACGCGCCGCACGCCGTGACCCAAGCCGCCGTGCTTTATGTATTTCGCACACTTGTCAATGAACCGATCCCGCTGAACGCCGGCTGCCTACGACCGCTCGCGATTCACGTACCCACCGGCTCTCTGCTCGACCCGCCCGATGGTCACGCCGTCGTCGCCGGTAATGTCGAAACCTCACAGTTGATCGTCGATGCGCTTTATCAAGCGCTCGGCGTGCTGGCAGGGGCTCAGGGCACCATGAACAACCTGACCTTCGGCAATGAATTCCTGCAGTACTATGAAACCATCGCCGGCGGCTCGGGCGCGGGGCGTTCACCCGCTGCAGCAGGCTTCGCCGGTTGCGCAGCGGTACAAACCCACATGACCAACTCGCGCCTCACCGACGCCGAAATACTCGAGGCGCATTATCCCGTGCGACTACGCCGCTTCGCGATCCGGCGCGACTCAGGCGGCAAAGGCCAATGGCGCGGTGGCGATGGCGCGCTGCGCGAGATCGAGTTTTTGCAGCCGCTGACGGGAGCGATGCTCGCCAATCGTCGCAGCACGCGCGCACCCGGCCTCGATGGCGGCGGTGAGGGAGCCGCTGGGGTCACGCGCATTCGACGACTGGATGGACGCATCGAAGAATTTCCCGCCTGTGCGCGCTTCGAACTCGAAGTCGGCGATATCCTTGAAGTGGCGACGCCCGGCGGCGGTGGCTGCGGCGCGCCCTGAGTTCACTCAGTGCTGGCGCCAGAGCGGCACGTGCGCAAACTTGAAGAGTGGAATGAGCGCCAAGCCGGAGACGAAGCCACCCACGTGCGCCATGAAGGCTACGCCGCCGCCTTCGGACTCGATGCCGAGGCTCATCGCCAACTGCAAAGCAAACCACAAGGTCAGCACCCAGATCGCGCGGAACCAACCGATCGTAACAAAGATCAGCGGTGGCGGCAGAGCAATCAGGATGCGCGCATGCGGATAGAGCAAAAGATAGGCGCCGAGCACACCGGAGATCGCGCCACTGGCGCCGACCATAGGCACGGCACTCGCCGGATCGGGCGTGACCTGTGCGGCAACGGCGGCCACGCCGCACAGCAAATAAAACACCGTGAAACGGACATGCCCCATCGCATCTTCGATATTGTTCCCGAACACCCAAAGAAATAGCAGATTGCCGAGCAGGTGGCCGAGCGAACCGTGCAGGAACATCGAGGTGAAGATGGTCAGCCAGCCCGGTATCCACGGCTGCGGCGCGTCGATACGCGACTGTCCGGTGAGCACCTCGGGGGTCACACCGAGTCCGCTGTAGCTCGCCTCGAAATGAATCATGCCGCCGCTGATCTGCCAAGCGTAAATGAGTGCACAAGACAGGATCAGCGCATACGTGACCCACGGCGTAATGTGGGCCGGATTATCGTCACGAACCGGAATCACGGCGGCGCGGCCCGATCGGCGAGCTGCTGCGTTTCACCACCCCAAGTCGCACCGATCGGCAGCGCATTACGCACCCGTGTCGCCGCAGCCAGCACGCTCGCATAGCTGACATCAGAGCGCGAGATCGGAACGGCCAAGCCGCGCGGCTCGAGGCTGAAACGCGAGACCACTTCCCAGTCGATGCTCATGACCTTGGCCTGCAGTTCTTTTTGCACCTTGGCGGCGAGGTTGCGCGAGATCAATTTGCGCTGCGCTTTTTGCCAATCGCGCGGGTCATCTTCGAGCACATTGAAAGCCTGCATGTGCAGTTGTCCGTCGTGCCAACCAAAGACAAAGGGTTGATTGACCACCGTTACTTTGATGCCGGGCCGTACCAAGTCGTACAAAAATTCGACATCCTCGGGAAACAAGCGGATGCAGCCGTGACTCGAGCGTAAACCCACACCGGCGGGCTTGTTCGTGCCATGGATGAGATAAGACGGCCAGCCGAGGTAGAGCGCTCGTGTACCCAGCGGGTTATCCGGTCCGGGCGGCACCACCGCAGGCAGAATCTCGCCATTTTCTGCACGCTCGGCACGCACGCCGGGACCCGGGCGCCAGGTCGGGTTTTTGGTCATGTGAGTGACCGAGGTGCTGCCGATCGGCGTCGCCCAGCCGACGCGACCGATACCGAGCGGAAAGGTGTACACAATCTGCGGCTCGCCGCGGGCCACGCGCGGGAAAAAATAAAGCCGCATCGCCGCAAGATTGATGACAATGCCCTCACGGGACGCGTTGGGCAACAAATGCTGCGTCGGCAAGACGATGTCGCGGTCCTCCCCCGGCACCCAGGGATCTATCCCCGGGTTCGCCCGCACGAGCTCCTCGTAGCCCACGTTGAAGCGGCGCGCGAGGTCGGTGAAGGTATCTTCGTGATTCGCGCGGGTGATGCGCAACTCGCCGATCATATCCGAGCCCGTCGTGTCGAGCTCGAAGCGATGCGTACTCAAAGAATAAGGCTCATCGAGCACGAGTTTGGGCGGTGGCGGCAACGGCTCGACCACCTGCCGCATAGCGACGCTACCGCAGGCTGTCAGCAGGCCAAGGGCAGCGAGTGCGCCGAAACGACCAGTGCCACGAAGGAGCGTCCGCATGGACGCGAAGATTACAGCAGGACGGGCCGATTCGGCTGTTCGTTGCGATCGCCCGGGGCGTTTGGGAAATGGCGGGCGAGCAGATCGCCCACGCCCTCGATGCCGGCCAAAGCCCCCTCGCGAAATCGACCGTCGCGAAAATGGCTCTCCATGACACAGCAGAGGGTTTGCCATTCGGCAGCGTCGACCTTCGCGGCAATACCGCGATCGGCGATGATTTCGACACCGTGCTCGGCCATGAGCACGTAGATGAGCACCCCGTTGTTGTCGGCGGTGTCCCACACCCCGAGCGCGCCGAACAAATCCACGGCGCGCTCACGCGGCGTGCAACCGGAGCGCAGGTGGCTGAAATCGAGCGCAGTCTCGATAACAAAGCGGATTTCGCCTGCGTTACGCGACTCGACCGTGGCAACGGCCTTTTCGATGGCCTGACGGACATGGTTGGGAAAACGCCGTCGAGTCAGCAAAGGCGTCGCAACAAGATTTTTGATCCAGCGTTCGATCTGCATTTTTTCGCTTCCGGCTACCAGCGCCCCGAGGCGCCACCGCCACCGAAGCCGCCGCCGCCACCACCAAAGCCACCGCCGCCAAAACCGCCGCCTCCGCCACCGAAGCCACCTCCCCAGCCGCCATCCCAAGGATTGCGCCCGCGGTGACTGCGGCGAGATCCGCCACTCGTGAAGGCGCCGGGGGCGAATCCGCCGAGCAGGCCGACGACCAAGCTGACCACCGAGGCCACGATGGCAAACACCAGACCGCTCAATAAAAAGCCGGCAACCCCCGCGAGGCTTGCTGTCGACAAGGCGCCGAATACCCGCCCAAAGATTTTGCGCAGGATGGCCGAGACCACGACGGCAACAATGAAAATGAGACCGAGCAGATCGCCAATGCCCGGACTGCCACCCGAGTCGCCCTCGCCCCATTTTTCTTCGGGTGCCGGCAAGGGCTC
>VGTW01000158.1 GCA_016874555.1 Gammaproteobacteria bacterium
TCTCCGGTGCGAGATAACGTCGCAGCGTGAAGACGAAATCACGCGCATCAAGCGGCTTGCCGTCCGACCAAGCGAGACCTTTGCGCAGCTTGAAGGTCCAGGTACGGCCATCGGCACTGGTCGACCAAGAATTCGCACAACCCGGCACGATGCGCCCTGCAGCATCGGTGACAGCGAGGCCTGCGAACAGCTCCGCGGCGATCTCCGCCGTGACTTGCCCGGTCGGACGCTGCGGGTCGAGTGAGGTCAGTTCGCTTGCTACCACGCGACGCAGCACCGAGCTCGCCCGCGTCTGTGCCTGCACTGCGGGCGACAAGCCAACCGACGCGGCCAAGGTGCCCGCCAGACTGGACGTCAAGAAATCCCGGCGATGCATGCGTATGCGGGTCAACGCTTTTTACCCGTCATCAACCAGACACAGCCGACGATGGCCGAGAGCGCAGATCCTGCCAGAACGCCGAGCCGCACTTCCGTGTCGTGTTCGCCACCCGGGAAGGCGAGGGCGCCGACGAAGAGCGACATGGTGAAGCCGATCCCGGTGATGATGGCGACGCCGTGAAGCGAGCGCCAGTCGCTACCCGCCGGTAGTTGCGCGATGCCGCTGCGCACGGCGAGCCAGCAGGCAGCGAACACGCCGAGCTGCTTGCCAAAGAAAAGACCGAGGATGATGCCGAGCGCCACGGGCTCGGCGAAGGTGTGCAGGCCCACGCCATCGAGTGAAGCGCCCGCGTTGGCGAGCGCAAAGATCGGCATGATGCCGAAGGTGACCCACGGGTGCAGCGCATGCTCGAGCTTCGGCATGGCCGCGCGCGGAATCATTGCCCCGATCACGACGCCGGCGAGCGTGGCGTGCACGCCGGATTTCAATACCGAGAGCCACAGCAGTGCACCGACGACCAGATAGGGCCAAAGACGGGTGACCCCGAAGCGATTGAACAGCGCAAGCACGGCGATGCAGACGCCGGCGAGCGTCAGTGCCTGACTCGAAATCTCGGCCGTGAAGAGTACGGCGATCAGGATGATGGCGCCGAGGTCGTCGATGATTGCAAGGCCGAGCAGGAAGGCACGCAAGCCCGGCACCACGCGGCTGCGCACCAGCGAGAGCACGCCGAGCGCGAAAGCGATGTCGGTCGCTGCGGGGATTGGCCAGCCGGCGAGCGTCTCGGGGCTGTAACGATTCAGCCAGGCGTAGATGATGGCCGGGCCCACCATGCCGCCGATGGCGCCCATGACGGGCAAGGCAGCACGACGTCGGTCGGACAATTCGCCGTTCAGCAGCTCGCGCTTGATCTCAAGCCCCACCAGCAGGAAAAACACGGCCATCAGGCCATCGTTGATCCACAACAGCAGCGGCTTTTGCAGTGCGAATTCGCCGAAACCGAATTTGACCGGTGTCTCGAGCGTACCCGTGTAGAGCGGCGCAAGTGCCGAGTTGGCGAGGACCATGGCGATCGCCGCAGCGATTACCAGCAGAGTGCCTGCGCCAGTGTCCGATTTCAGAAATGTCTTGAGGTTTGACATGCAGTTCCCTTGCGAGTCGCGAGACTCAGCCCGATTCGATCAACCAGTGCCACACGCCGTGCGGGGCGCGCAGCGCTGCGGCGCGCAGTGTGCCCGAAGCTGCGAACGGCATCGAGACCGGGGCGCAGGGCACTTCGATCCCGGCATCGATGCAGCGAGCGAGGATGGCATCGAGCCCCGCCACCGAGAGACGCACCCCAATGATGCCGCGATGTGGCGGTCGCGCGCGTTCGCGCAAATCGTCGTAAGTGCCCGGTGGCAGTCCGTAATGGATGATGCCGAGCATCACGTCCTCGACCACGCGACCGTAATTGTTGGCGCGGATGCGCAGCGTCTGCTGCACACCCACCATGCGCGAAAAAGATTCGCTCTCGAACTCGTATTGCAAACCCATCGGCACGCCGAGCACCCGCTCGTAGAAGTGGCGCACCGGTTCGAAATCGCCCACTGGCCCAGAGCTGCTCTGCACTTCGCTGAATGTACGATCGGCGAGAGTCACGAAATCGGCCGCGCGTCCGGTGAGCGGTTCGATGGCGGCGATCATCACGCCATCGGGGCCCTTCGCGTGGGCCTCGAGGTATTTCGTGCCGTCGGGCAGATCGATGGCGGCACCTTCCGAGACGATTTCGAAACCATGCGAACGCAGGCGCGCGATCGCCAAGGGTCGGTTCGCCGTGAAGAAGTCGATCATCTTGAGCGCGTTGCAGGCGACCCCGACTCCACCCTCGCGAATGGTGATCGCCGAGGCGGGTTCGAACTGCACTAGCCAGACGCCGATCGAGGTTCCTGGCGTGACGAGCTGCAGCAGTCGCGCCGAGTCGGCCTCGCAGCCAAAGAATGCGGCGACCTCATCACGATCGAGCTGCCGCTCGGCAATGCATTGCATGCCGATCACGGTTTCGAAGAGCTCACGTTGGCGGGCGAGCTCGGCGGTGCTGATGATCGGACCGTCGATCGAGAGAACGCGGCCCGCGGTCGCGGTCATTTCACCGCGGCCGCATGACGCCGCGACACCACGCTCCAATCGAGCACCTGCCACCACGCATCGAGATAGTCGGCCCGACGATTCTGATACTGCAAGTAATAGGCATGTTCCCAGACATCATTGCCGAGCAGCGGTGTGCCGCGTTCCGCGACGACATCCATCAGCGGGTTGTCCTGATTGGCAGTCGATATTACTTTGAGCTTGCCTTCGGGCGTGACGATCAACCAACTCCAGCCCGAGCCGAAGCGCCCGAGGCCTGCGGTACGGAAGGCGGTCTTGAATTGATCGAGCGAGCCGAAATCGCGATTGATGGCGGCGAGCAGTGCCGCGGACGGCGCGCCGCCTTGGCCGGGGCGAGTCATCGATTCCCAGAAAAAGGTGTGATTCCAATGACCGCCACCGTTATTGCGGACGGCATCGCCCGCCTTCGAGACCTGCGCGAGCAAGGCTTCGAGGCTTTGTCCGGCAAGCGCCGGCGAGGCCGCGATCGCCCGGTTGAGATTGTCCACGTAGGCCTGATGATGCTTGCCGTGATGGATTTGCATGGTGCGCTCGTCGATGACCGGCGCCAGCGCGTCATGGGGATAGGGCAGGGGTGCAAGCGAAAAATTCTGTGCCTGAGCCGTGGGTATCGACAGCATCGAGAAGGACGACAGGGCTAAGAGCAGGGCGAGGATGCGGGTCAAGATCATGTTGGGGAGCCTCCTGGGGAATGGCGATGCCGCAGCACAAGCCTTTGCAAAGACCAGCGCAGGAACCGCGAGTTCACGGTCCGCAAGGGTAGGGTCTCGGGGCTGAACTGCCTACCCCCCGAGACTGCCCTGCGGCACTGGGGATAGCCCCTACGTGCCGCGCCGCGATCGGCCTTGCTTTGCGTCACAGCCCGCGATTAATGTGGATAAGTTCTGGTGGCGAAGTCCCGGAACGCAGGGGGATGCATGCTGAAGGGTCGGTTCCGATGGCCGCGGGAGTGGCTGTTGCTGGCGGCAACGATGCTGCTTGCTGCATGTGGCGGTGGTGGCGGGTCATCCTCGGGCGCGGGCGCGGGCGCGGGCGCGGGCGCGGGCGGCGCGCCGAGCGCTTCGGCACCCACCCCGGCGCCGACCACCAATGTGCCGCCTCTCGAGCAAATCCAGGGGGCAACCCTGCAACGCGCCGTGCTGCAGTGTGGTACTTCGGTCGATACGCTGACGGCCGAGGCAGCGCCGAGCAGCGCTCCGGTGTTCGAAAGCGGTCCCGTGCGACCGCTTGCGCTCTCGGCGGATGGCCAAAGATTGTTCGTCGCCAACGCGCCGGCGAATTGTCTCGAAATCTATGCGATCGAGAACGATACGCTGCGTCTCGTCAGCAGCGTCAGCGTGGGGCTCGAGCCCGTGGCGGTGGCCGAGCGCAACGCCAATGAAATCTGGGTGGTGAATCATCTTTCCGACTCGGTGAGCGTGGTGCGTCTCGATGGCACGCCGCGCGTGCTGCGTACGCTGCAGGTCGGCGACGAACCTCGCGATGTGGTGTTTGCGGGCAGCAACCGCGAGCGGGCCTTTGTCACTGCCGCAAACCGCGGTCAAAACCGGCCGGGGTTCACCTCG
>VGTW01000159.1 GCA_016874555.1 Gammaproteobacteria bacterium
ATCGTCTGGAGAGTGGGCGCAACGTCGAGGCGCTGATCGGTCTGGCCGAGGCCATGGTGATGCAGTCGAACGGAGCGGTCGATCCACGTGCGGCAAGGATTTTCGAGCAGGCGCTCACGCTAGAGCCCAATTCCGAGAAGGCCCTGTTCTATTCGGCGGTCGCTGCTCGACGACGCGGTGATACGCCGCTCGCTGTTATGCGCTTTGAAAAAATGTTGCAACTTGAGCCGCCCGCGAACATCCGCAATATTTTGCAGCAGCAAGTTGTCGAGTTGCGCGCGTCGATCACCGCCAGTGGCACCCGTACTGCGGCCGCTGCCGCGGACACGGCGTTAGCTGGCCCGAGTAGTGCGGCGGCCGCGAGTAGTGACGCCCCGCGAGTAATCGTCGCGGTCTCGATCCAGCCGGCATTGGCGCGGCAGATCGCTCCGGGCTCGAGCTTATTCGTATTCGTACGCGCCCCGGGAAGGCCCGGCCCGCCGCTGGCGGTCAAACGCTTGCCGGCCACACTCCCCGTATCGGTAGAGCTCACGCCCGCCGACAGCATGGTGCCAGGTTTGTCGTTCGCGCCTAACGATACCGTCGAGGTTTCGGCCAAAGTTTCCGCAGACGGTAGTGCCACGCCAAAGAGCGGCGATCCCATTGGTCGTGTGCGCTATATCGTCGGTCGCGACTTCAAAAAATCCATCGTCATCGACAGGCGTACGCCGTGAGCGATTCGCAAGCCGACGCCGGCCCGTTTCCGGGTTCAGGTGCGCGATTGCGTTGGTTGATCGCGCCGGGGGAGGGGCGGGCGTTGCTTGCTGCCGCGAGCGCTTATTTCTTGTTGCTCTGCGGCTATTACATGCTGCGCAGCTTGCGCGAAGCGTTTGCACTTGAGGTGGGCCGTGATGAGATCGCGAATCTTTTCTACATCACGTTCTTCGTGATGATGGCGGTGCTGCCGTTGTATTGGTTCGTCGTGGCACGTTTGCCGCGTCGCTGGTTATTTCCCTCTATTTACAGTTTTGTGGTGGTGTTGTTTGCAGCGCTCGCCGTTGGCATGACGGTTTATCCGGGTGGGCGCTTGCTGCCGGCGATTTATTTTGTCGCGGTCACCTCACTCAATCTCTTCATCGTATCGGTGTTTTGGAGCGTCATGGTCGACGCTTGGCGCTCGGCTTCGGCCAAGCGTTTGTTTGGCTATATCGCGGCCGGTGGCAGTGCGGGCGCCATCGCGGGCCCAGCCTTCAACGCCCTCTTCGTCGAGCGACTGGGTCCGACTCCCACTATTTTCGTGGCTTGCGTGGTGTTGTTGCTGGCGACCGAGCTCGGTCGACGCGCACAGTCGCTCGAGACGGTCAGCGAAGGCGCGGCCAGTCCGCGGGCGCGACTCGCCCTGCCGGTCGGTGGCCGTGCCATTGATGATCTCCAGCGTCTCGTTACCTCGCCCTATTTGCTCGCCATCGCCGGCTTGATCGTCTGCGGTCAAGTGCTCGGAGGATACATGTATCAGGAGCAGGCGGAATATGTTGAAGCCGCCTACGCCACGCTCAGCGAGCGAGCGGCACTGTTCGCGCGGATTGACATTGCGGTCAATGTTTTGTCATTGACGTTTCAGACACTGGTGGTCGGCTGGGTGGCCTCGCGCGGCGGACTGCGCGCAGCGCTCGGGCTTGTGCCACTGCTGTTGATCGGTTCGCTGGTGCTGCTCGCACTGATTCCGCTCGGCGCTGTACTCATTGCGACTCAAGTGGTGCGGCGCGCAGTAGACTACGGTCTTTTTAAGCCGACGCGAGAGATGTTGTTCACGGTACTTAACCCCGAGAGTAAGTTCAAAAGTAAAAGTCTCATCGACACCCTGTTACAGCGCGGCGGCGACAGTGTCGGTCAGCTGACCTACCCGCTAGTCGCTGGCTTCGGTTTGGCGGGTGTCTCGTGGGTACTCGCGGGTGTCAGCACGGTGATGCTCGTTGTCGCCGTGTGGCTCGGCAGCGTTTTCAGCCGCTCCGAACGTGTGAGCAACGACGCGCGCTCGAGCGCGGAACCCTGAGCGTGAACGAGCCGCGACGGCCCGTCGCGCGTCGCGACGGTAAGGGCCGCCTGCACGTCGATTTGCGGGCGCTGTTGATAATCGCCGCGCCGCTCATCGTGACCAATGCCATTCAGGCTATGCTCAACCTTACCGACACCTGGTTTATCGGTCGTCTCTCGACCGATGCGGTCGCCGCGATGGGCGCTATTTATTGGCTGATGACATGCGCCATTCTAGTGCTCGGGGGCGTCGGTCTGGTAACGCAGTCCTTCGTCTCGCAAGCCGACGGTGCCGGCCGTCGGGCGCGCGCGTCGCAGTGCCTATGGAACTCGATTTGGGGTACGTTGATTGCGTTGCCGCTTTTCGCAGGTGCAACGCTCGCCGGCGCGCCGATTCTCACTTTCTTTGATCTCGACCCGGCGATCCGCGGGCTCGCCGTCGATTATTGGGAGCCGCGTCTAGCCGGTGCGTTTTTGGGCGGTATCAGCTGGGCGCTGGTCAGTTTTTTCAACGGGATCGGTGTCACGCGCTTGACGCTGATCGTGGCGGTCGTCACCACGCTCGCCAACGTACCGGCAAATCAGTTTTTCATGTTTGAGCTTGGCTGGGGCATGGCTGGTGCCGCCTGGGGCACCAACGTCGCGCAGCTCATTGGATTGCTGGTGGGTATCGGATTTTTTCTGGGTGGTGAACTGTCGCGTCGTTATCGAACGCGGCTGACCTGGCGGCCGCGATTCAATATGATCCGACGGCAAATCGCGGTTGGGCTACCGGTAGGCGTGATGTACGGCGCTGACGTGCTCGGTGTCGCACTAATGCAGTTGATGGTGACACAGGTTGGCAAAGTCGGTGCGGCGGCAACGCAAATCGTGGTGATGCTCACCTCGCTGGCCTACATGCCTGCGCTCGGCTTGGCTTCGGCCGGTACGACGGTGGTAGGCCAGGCGATCGGTGCCGGCGATCGCGACTGGGCCATGCGCCTTGGCACTTATGTTGCTCGTTGCTGCTCGATTTTCATGTTGTCGGTAGCCGTGCTACTGCTCACCACCGGCCCGTGGTTTTTGCCTATGTTCATCAATGCCGCAGATCCCTCGGCAGCAGATGTAGTCTCGATGGCGCTTATTTTTTTGTTGCCTGCGACGTGTTACCAGGCATTCGATGGTCTTTATTTTGGTTCAAGCAACGCGCTGCGCGCTGCCGGAGATACGACGGTCCCTGCGGTGGTCGCGATCGTGCTCTCGTGGCTGCTGTTCGTGCCGCTCGCACACACGCTCGTTTTTGATGACGCGGGCGCCTGGATTAAAGGCCTGCCGCAGTTCGGGCTCGGCGCGCTCGGCGGCTGGATCGCGCTCACGGTCTACGCGATGTTACTTGGCAGTTCGATGTATCGGCGCTGGCGCAGCGCCCGTTGGCAGCAGATCAATATATGGGGGACGCGCGACGCCGCCAAAGGCGGATCATGATCCAGCCTCCGATCATACCGCCGAGATGGGCGAAGTGGGCGATTCCTGCTGCGGTGCCCGTGACCCCTAAATAAAGTTCGAGTCCGGCAAAGATAACGGCGAATAGCCATGCGGGCATCGGGATCGGTGGAATCAGCGGAATGACCTTGCGATTTGGAAACATCATCGCAAAACCGAGCAGCAGCCCGTAGATACCCCCCGAAGCCCCTACCGTCGGAGTGATGTCGCTGAGCGAGCTGGTCACGGCGAGTTGCGTCAGTGCGGCGGTAATCACGCTGGCCATGTAGAACGTCAGCAGTCGCTTCGAGCCCCAATATTGTTCGAGCTCATTGCCGAAACTGACGAGACCGATCATGTTGAAGGCGAGGTGGGCGACCCCGCCATGCAGAAAGGCATAAGTGATGAGTTGCCAGGGTTGAAAGCCTGCAGCAAGCGGCCACAGCGCGAAGTTATCGAACAGGCTCGGCAACAGCCACTCTGCAGCAAAGATCAGCAGATTAGCGAGCAGCAGGGCGCGCACGGTGGGTTCGAGGCGAGAGAACATGGTGGGTGAGGCGATCTTCGGGGAGTTAGTGCGGGGGGTGCGGGTGCCAGC
>VGTW01000160.1 GCA_016874555.1 Gammaproteobacteria bacterium
CGATTTCGGCATACTCGATCCTGCGAAGGTCACGCGTCTAGCACTGCAAAACGCAGCGTCGGTCGCAGGGCTTTTACTTACGACCGAAGTGATGGTCGCCGAAGCCCCGAAGGATGAAAGCGATCATGTGCACCCGGCACCAGGCGGCATGGGCGGCATGGGCGGCATGGATATGTGATGATCTCGGCACCCTGCTGCTGCAGGTTCAGCGGAGATAAGGCCCCGGGAAAAAACTCCCGGGGTTTTTTTTTACACAGGTGAAGCGCCCGCGCACGCGACGGGAGTCTAAAAGGCACCTCGCTGACACACACTCCGTACCGTCCTCATGTTGCACAGGGCTCCGAATCAACCTCCCTGGCAAACCTCGCTTTTGTGAGGAATGCCTCCCTATCACGCTTATGTTGTGCCCGTGATACGTGCGTGGCGTGAGCTACATCAACGACTATTTCTCGCGCGTAATCGAAAAGCGGATCGAGTAGTTCATGGGTTAGAACTAATCTTACTGCGACGCCGATTCACGCGTGGTGCCGCGCCTGATGCCGAGCCAGCAGCGCGATCGAGATTTCCCGATAGCTGGGCGCGCGCACCGGTACTGATCTGGCCCAATGTCGCCTCAAGCATGGCGGCGTCCGGTCGGGGTCCGGGGACGTAGGCGTCGAGTGCCTTGCGCATCGCCGCCAAATGTTCAGGCGAGGTTCCGCAGCAGCCGCCGATTATTCGCGCACCAGAATCGACGGCGAGCTGCACATAACGCGCCATGAGCTCGGGTGTCCCGTCGTAGCGAATTGCACCGTCGACATACTGCGGAATACCGCAGTTGGCTTTAGCGACCAAAACCATATCGGCATCGGTCGCCGCACTCAGATTGAGCATCGAGGCGATAAGTTCGGACGGACCGACGCCACAATTGCTGCCGCAGGCTGCCAGGTGATGACGACGTGCGATCTGCGCGAGATCTGCCGGCGCCACCGACATCATGGTGCGACCGTTGGTGTCGAAAGAAAGCGTGCTGACCACGGGGAGACCCGTGATTTTTGCGCCCTCGATAGCGGCTTCGACTTCTTCGGTCGAAGAGAGTGTTTCGATCCACAGCACATCGGCGCCACCCTCGGCGAGCGCATCGGCCTGCTCAGCGAAAGCGGCCCGTGCATCTACGATCGACACTGGGCCGAGCGGCTCAAGGATTTCGCCGGTCGGTCCCATGCAACCGGCCACTAAGACTTCGCGACCACTGGCGTCAGCGACTGCGCGCGCGAGCTGTGCGGCGGCGCGATTGAGTTCGCGGACTCGCTGTTCGGCAGCGTGCAGCTTGAGGCGATAGCGAGTACCACCAAAGGTGTTAGTGAGAACCAGGTCGGCACCAGCATCGACAAATTTTTGGTGCAGCAATCTTATTCGGTCGGGGTGATCTAAAGTCCACAGTTCGGGGGCATCCCCCGACACCAAACCCATTTCGAAAAGATTGCTGCCAGTTGCGCCGTCGGCGAGCAGGTAGGGGCGGCGGGAAAGTAAGTCAGCGAGGCGATTATTCATAAAATCATCCGTGATTCTGTTACGCGGGCGTTATCGTAGCGGATACGAGTGGGTCGCGCGAACCATCAACGCAGAGACTCGACTACGTCTTGCTCTAATTTTTACTGCATGCTGAAAGTATTTGATGCGCTGCCGGCATCATGCCTGGTTCGGGCGCTGATCATAGGGTCGGCCTGCGGCTGTGGTGGCGGAGATAGCAGTCGGAGCAGCGGTGGCACCTTAACGGTAACGCAGCGCACTTTGCCGGGAGTACCGACGATCGGCACTGCAAGCGCAGGTAACGGCAGAGCGACCATTGCGTTCACTGCGCCGTCATCGGATGGCGATGCAGCGGTCAGCGCACACACGGCTTCCTGCACGGGCGGAGGATCGACGTGCACTGCGAACGGTGCTCCGAGTCCGATCACCGTCACCGGATAGCATCCGGCACTCGTCGAGAAAGAGATACTCTAATGGTTGTCCTTTTTTTGCTGGAGCTTGCCGCTGCGTTGGCAGTCATGGGGCACGTGCGACCGTCCTGCGCCGCTTCCGGGCAGCAGCTACGAATCATTGGTGTTTCGTAACGTACGTTTTATTGTTGAGCACTATTTAGCGGGCCTCTCAGTCACGCCGTAAATAATCAAATATCTTTGGTAAGTGGTGATCGATTATCTGTTGATTTATTTTTTTGCATCGATTTCCGTTGCGTACGATCGTGTGCAGAGCTTGCCGGCAGTTCGTCAGCCCGCTTTATTACTGGGCGCGCGAACCGATACGCTTGCCGTCCACGTTAGCGCGTGCGTGAGCTCCTGCCTGCGGTAGCACGGAATTGTTTCCTTTTGGGTCATCGGTTGCACGATCCGTCACGCGCTATCGAGAACACAAAAGTACTCGCGAACTTTCTGGATGGCACCAGCGCAAAGCCCGGTGCAGTATAGTCAGCACCAATAACGGCGCGCGCGTAGGTCAGGCGAGGAACTCGATCCATGCAGGAATTCGACTATGTCATCGTCGGCGCGGGGTCAGCTGGCTGCGTGCTGGCCGCCCGCCTGAGCGAAGACCCGTCGGTGCGCGTGCTGCTGCTCGAAGCCGGCGGCCGTGACCTCAATCCACTCATTCACATGCCGGCGGGTCTCGGGCGGCTGGTGGGTAATCGCCGCATCAACTGGTATTACGAAACCGAGCCCGAGCCCCACTTGCAAAATCGCCGGCTGTTTTGGCCACGCGGTCGAGTGTTGGGTGGCAGCAGTTCCATCAATGCGATGTGCTACATCCGCGGCGATGCGCGCGACTACGACGAGTGGGCTACGCTCGGCTTGCCCGGCTGGGACTATCGCTCCGTGTTGCCCTATTTTCGCAAGGCGGAACATCAGCAGCGCGGTGCCTCCGAGTTCCACGGTGTCGGCGGGCCCTTGCATGTCGAAGATCTTCGACACCGAAATATTTTGAGCGAGGTGTTTATCGAGGCTGCCGTCGAACTGGGTTATCCGCGCAATGACGACTTCAACGGCGTCACGCAACAGGGCTTTGGACCTTATCAGGCGACGCTGATCGCGGCGCGGCGTTGCAGCACCGCCGTGGCTTATCTCGGCGCGGCGCGACGCCGCAGCAATCTCGAGATCCGCACGCGAGCGATTGCGCTGCGGGTCATTCTCGAGGGCGGACGCGCGACCACGCTCGAATACCAACGCGGCTCCGCGAGGTACCAGATCCGGGCGCGGCGTGAGCTGCTGCTTTGTGGCGGTGCGATCGCGTCACCGCAACTGCTCATGTGTTCGGGTATCGGCCCGGTTGATGAGCTCGAGCACGCCGGGATCAAGGTCGAGTTGGCACTTCCCGAGGTGGGTCAAAACCTGCAGGATCATCTCGATTACTGCACTCTGCAGAAGAGCTCGCGCGCCGTGACCTATGATTTCGATCTCTTCGAAGAAGCGCTTGCCGGGCTTCATTATTTCGTGACTCGCAGCGGCCCGGGCACTTCGAATATCGCAGAGACGGGTGGTTTTTTGCGCTCGAAGCTGGCGAACGATGCGCGTGCCGATTTGCAGTTTCATTTCGTCCCGGCGCAGCTCGATGATCACGGACGCAATAAGTTGCCTGGCCACGGCTATACCCTGCACGCCTGTTACCTGCGGCCGCAGAGCCGCGGGCACATCGGTTTGCGTTCGGCGTCAATGCTCGATGCACCGCGTATCCATGCCAATTATTTGAGCGTAGCAGCTGACCTTCGACATCTCGCCGAGGGTGTGCGCGTATCGCGCGAGATTTTCGCCGCGCGCGCATTTGCCGACTATCGCGGTCGCGAGATATTTCCGGGCGCCGATATTCGCAGCGATGCCGAACTCGAGACGGCGATCCGCGCCAAGGCCGAGTCGATCTATCACCCGGTGGGTACCTGCCGCATGGGTGCCGATGCCAATGCGGTGGTCGATGCCGAGTTGCGCTTGCGCGGCGTGGCGGGTCTGCGCGTGGTGGACGCGTCGGTGATGCCGCGCTTGATCGGTGGCAACACCAATGCACCGACCATCATGATCGCGGAACAAGCCGCGGCTATGCTGA
>VGTW01000161.1 GCA_016874555.1 Gammaproteobacteria bacterium
GGTGTCGATTACTCGACTCCCATGCTGCGTGTGGCGCATCGTCGCGCGGCGATGCTTGGTGACGATGTGACCTTTGCACAGCGTCTGGTTGAAGACACGGGATATGCTGACGGTCAGTTCGACATCACCTTCGCTTTCATCGTCTTTCACGAATTGCCGCTGCGTATCATCCACGAGACAGTACGTGAGGCTGCGCGGGTCACCCGCAAGGGCGGCATCTTTGCGATCTACGACTTCACCGGGACTCGCGACAAATCGCCGTTCCAGCGCTATCACCGCTGGTTCGATGCGCGACACAACGGCGAGCCTTATTCGCAAGATTTCTGCGACTGCAATTTGGAAAACATCCTTGCCGAAAACGGTTTCAAGGTTACCGCGGCGCCGGTCGGTCAAAGATCAGGCGGTGCGGGGTACATGTCCAACTGGTTTGCGACTCGTGAGTGACCTGCAGACGCCGGAGGGCGGTACGCCGCTCGCCGGGCCCGATCCGGTTTATCTGCAAGACCCGGTACTCGACGCCACGGTGCGCATGGTCGTCGAACTTGCTGCTCAGGTATGGGTGGAGCGCGAGCGGCGGATCACGCTCGAGACCGTGCTCGAGAGTCGTGGACTGCTGACGCGCGAACAACTCGAGGCTTTCAAGCCGACGTCGGCGCAGGCTGCCGCTCTCAAAGAAGAGCGCAATCGCTTCATCGAAGACGTCTTCAAAGAATTGCGGCGTATCCCGGTGCGCCAGAGTTAGTGCTCAGCTCGGAAAGCTGTCGATCCCCGAGGCTGATTTGCGTATGCCCGTTTGCGTGCGGGCAACGATCTCGCCGCTCGCCAGATCGAGACAGGCGATCTCTCCGGAGAAGAAATTGCTGGCGTGTACGAAGCCGTTGCGTGGGGTACCGAGCGAGGCCCAGCCGAAAGAGCCGAACGGATAGCTGCGCAGCAGACGACCGGCGTCATCGAGGGCGTCGATGCCACGTCCCGTGACGACCAATAATCGACCGGCTTCATCGAACCGCACATCAAAGAACATCTTGCCCGTGCCATCGGCACCGCCCACGAGATCGGTCAGCGGCACGCGATTGAGCAGATCCCAGCGCATGATGCGCGGGCCAGATTCGGAGGTGTAAACGAGGGTACGGCCGTCCGCAGCGATCGCACTCGCGGTCATGCCCTGAAAGCCGCCCATCCCGCCATGCACCGGCGTGGCGTGCTCGCGCAGCAGTTCGCCCTGCCTGGAAAATTCGAATAGATGCCCATCACCCAAGCGGCGGGTGCCGGGCATGAAGGGCAGTGTGGTTCCGAGCGGTACCCGCGATTTCTCGCCGACAAAGTTTTCACCGAGAAAAAAGCGGCCATCTTTGGCAAAGCTCACATGTGCGAATGATCTGGCTGGCGCTGCGAAATCGGCGCGCCGTTTGCCGTCGGCACCGAAGCGCGCGATCTTGTAGGCGAAGGCATCGAAGGCCCAAAGGCTGCGATCGGGGCCGAATTTCAGGCCCTGAACAATATGCGTGGTGTCCTCGAGCACGATGGTGCGGCGCAGTTTCAGCTCAGCGTCATAGTGCAGGATCCTGCCGAGACCACGGTGATCGTCTTTGGGGTTATTGAGCAGTGTGCAGCCGACGGCGACATCACCAGCGACGAAGGGCAGTGCCTCCGTATCGGCGTGCGCAGCGTTAGCAAACGGCAGCGCCGCGAGCGCGCACAGCACCTCGCGACGATCGATTTGCCTGCCAGCAACCTGAGCGCCAAAGAATTTATTTTTTGTTGCCATTCCAGCTCGCCTTGCTGCTTGAGGTGGGGGGTAACCGACCGCAGTGCAGACCGGCATCCACCATCAAGACCTCACCCGTCACCACGCTGGCACCTTCCAGAAACCACACCAGCGCCTCGGCGATCTGCTCGGCGGTGGGCACGGTCTGCAGCGGCACCATGGCCGCTGCGTTCACCAAAAATGCCTGGTATTGCTCGGGCGTCATGCCGCCTTGCAACCAGCGTGTCTGGATGGCACCGGGTGCGATGGCGTTGATGCGAACTTCGGGTCCGAGCACCAGTGACAGCGACTGCGTCATCATGTTGAGCGCAGCTTTGCTCGCCGCATAGGCCATCGACGAGGCGATGCCGGTCACACCGCCGATCGAAGAATTGTTGACGATGGCGCCGCGACCCTGCTTTTTCATCTGCGGCGCGACCGCACGCACCATCTGATAAGCGCCGACGACATTCACTTTGTAGATGCCGAGAAAATCGTCGGCACTCAGGCCATCAAGATTTTCGTAAGGGTTAAATTTAGTTTTAGCGGCGTTGTTGATCAAGTAGTCGATACGGGCCCATTTTTCGATGGCCGCCTGTGCCATCCCCTGACAGGCGCTGTCCTCGGCGACGTCACCACGATAGACGAGGGTTTCGGCGCCATGCGCGGCACAGGCTTTGGCCGTGTCGTGAGCCTCGGTTTCGCTGCGGGTGTAGTTGATGAGCACGTTGCAACCACGCTCGGCGAGCATGATGGCAGCTGCGGCGCCGACACCGGTGGCCGAGCCGGTGATGATGGCGACTTTACGGGTAGAGGCAGACATGGCGACTCCGAGCGGCAGGGTGAATGACCCGGATCATGCCGAGTTGCCCGGAGCCGGGCGCGCGCCACGCCTTCGCATGTCCGACGTAAGGTCAAAAGCGGTATGCAGGGGGTTTGGGTCTGGCTTGGGCTCGCCCCCGACGTTAGGCTTCAAGGCTTGGTGGTTCGGTCGTGTCGCCGTACACGGGGGTAATCATGGCGTTCAAGGACATGCGCGAGTTTCTCGCCGCGCTCGAAAAGGATGGGCAGCTGAAGCACGTCGATGTGCCGCTCAACGGTCGCCGCGATACCAACGAACTGCAGGCTTTGATGCACTACGTGTGCAGCAAGGATGGCCCGGCGTTGATGCTCAACAATGTCGACGCGGTCAATACCCAAGGCGTGCCGATTCTGTTCAACCCGTTTGGTACTCGCGAACGCACGGCCATGACCATAGGTTTTCGCGACTGGCGCGAGGCCAAACTGCACCACTCCGAGGTATTGGCTGATCCGGCGCGCTGGCATGCGCCCAAAGTCGTCGACAAATCACAGGCCCCTTGCAAAGAAGTCATCATCAAAGGTGATGACGTCGCCCTCGATAAACAAATTCCGCATGTCTGGTTCGGCAAGGAAGGACCCGCGTATATCACCAACGCGATGACTTTCTCGAAAGATCCCGAAAACGGCACGGGGCGAAACTGCGGCTGGTATCGCTTCACGCAATTTTTGGACGCTACGCATCCGCAAGGCGGCAGCTACAAGCCCGAGCGGGCCAAGACCGACCTCGCGGCATTTTATTGGTGGAATCCGCCGTTCTCCGATATCGGCCGGCATACCTTTAAAGCGTCGCAGATGGGCAAGCGCCTCGAAGTGGCGATCGCGGGGGTGTGCGATCCTGCACTGCATCTGGCTTCCGCCACCGGCGTGCCTTTCAATGTCGATGAAACAGCGTTTGCCGGAGGTCTGCGCGGTTCACCCGTCGAGATGGTGCGCTGCGAGACGGTCGATCTCGAAGTGCCGGCGAGCGCCGAGTGGGTGCTCGAGGGCGAGGTACACACCGACGAACTCGAGGCCATTGGCTGGCACTCGAACCCGGTTGGTTATTACGACCGCGTGCAGGTGTTCCCGATCGTGCGCATCAAGTGCATCACGCATCGCAAAAACCCGATCTGGCACGCCACCATGGAAATGGTGCCGCCTTTCGATCACAACTACATCGCGCTGCTCCCCGTCGAGGGCGAGGTGCTCTCGGATCTGCGCAAGAAGATTCCCGAAGCGCATGACGTCGCGGTCACGCCCAACATGTGCTACGTCGTGCAGCTGTCGGTCGACGGCTGGCGCAAGCCCCATCCGAACTTCGGCAAATATGTCATTCATGCGGTCTGGGGCTCTGCCGGCCGCTGGGGTCGGACGGCGAAACTCGTCATCGTCGTGGGTCCCGATGTCGATCCCTACGATCTCAAGCAGGTCGAGTGGGCGATGATGACTCGTTGG
>VGTW01000162.1 GCA_016874555.1 Gammaproteobacteria bacterium
TTTGGCGCGTGCCGAGAACTCGTATCTGCCGATCGTTGGCGGCGGCGCCAATGGTTGCATCCTGCACTATCGGGAAAATTCTTCGCTGCTGCAGGCTGGCGAATTGGTGCTGATCGATGCCGGTTGCGAATACGAAACCTACGCTGCGGATATCACCCGAACATTTCCAGTGAGCGGTCGTTTCTCGGCCGCGCAGCGCGCGGCGTACGAGGTGGTACTCGAGGCGAATCTTGCGGCCATCGAGGCGGTGCGTCCGGGCAATGATTGGAATCGCCCGCATGAGGTCGCCGTGCAGGTTCTCACCGCCGGTATGGTGCGTCTCGGTCTGCTCAAAGGTCGGGTACCGACCCTCGTTAAATTGCTCGCCTATCGGCGGTTCTACATGCATCGCACCGGCCATTGGCTAGGCATGGATGTACACGATGTTGGTGATTACAAAATCGGCGAGGCCTGGCGGCAGCTCGAGCCCGGCATGGCGCTGACCATTGAGCCCGGGCTATACGTGCCGCCGGGCACGCGAGGTATTCCGCCGGAATTTCGCAACATCGGCATTCGCATCGAGGACGATGTGCTGGTCACCCGTGACGGTCACGAAGTGCTCACCCATGGCGTGCCCAAAGATCCCGCCGCCATCGAAGCGGTGATGGCCTCCTGAGTCCCATGGCTAACGTTGTGGTCAATGCCGAGACTAACGCCGAGCTCGTTGACGTCGCCATCGTCGGCGGTGGTTTGGTGGGCGCGAGTCTTGCGCTCGCGCTCGCGCCTATAGGTTTGCGGACGGCTTTAATTGAGGGTGTCGCGCCCGATGCGACAGAACAGCCGAGCTTTGATGATCGCACCACGGCGCTCGGCAACGGCACGCGCCGAACTCTTGAAACACTCGGTCTCTGGTCGCAGATCGCGACGCAGGCGGCGGCGATCCGGCGGATCCATGTCTCTGACGCGGGCCGGTTCGGCTTCGCGCGTCTCGATGCGGCAGAGCATGGCATCGAGGCGTTCGGTTATGTCATGACCAATCGAGTACTGGGTGCCGCGTTGCAGTCGCGGCTGCGCGGACTGCCGGAGCTGCGCTGGCGCATGCCGGCGCGCTGCACAGCAGTAAGCATCGGCGAGCAAACGGTAGAGCTGCAGACCGAGCCCGAAAGTTTGCCGCTCCGGGCCCGCTTGGTGATCGCCGCGGACGGCGCGAATTCGCGCGTGCGCGAGAAAGCGGGTTTGGGCGCTGACATCGAAGATTACGCACAGGTCGCGATCGTCGCGCATGTGCGGGCGGCGCACGCCGCCGACGGCACGGCGTTTGAGCGCTTTACGCCGAGCGGTCCCTTTGCCGTTTTGCCGCTCTACGATGGTGCCTACGGCGTGGTGTGGACGCTAGCGACCGCCGAGGCCGAGCGCGTGCTGCTATACACCGATGCCGAGTACCTGGCTGCCCTGCAGCAGGCTTTTGGTTGGCGAATCGGTCGTTTGCAGACGGTCGGTCGTCGTGCCGCCTATCCACTGCGATTGTCGCGCGCGCAAAGCTTGGTCGGACACCGGGTCGCCCTGATCGGCAACGCGGCGCAGGGCTTGCATCCGGTGGCGGGGCAGGGGTTCAACCTCGGGTTGCGCGATGCGACGACGCTCGCGGAATTGCTGGCCGAGGTGGTCAGTCGTCAGGGCACCGGGGCAGATATCGGTGCGCCGGCCGTACTCAAAAAATTCGCGAGCCGACGCCATGCTGATCGCGATGGTGTGACACGCTTCACCGACGGGCTCGTGAAGTTGTTCGGCGATCAACGAGTGGGTGTGCCGTTGTTGCGTGATTTGGGCCTGTTGCTCTTCGATCTGTCACCGACCGCCAAGCAGGCGATGTCGCGACTAAGCTGGGGCTTTGCGGGGCGCACACCGCGCCTGGGTCGCGGGCTCGGAGTTATGCCGTGAGTTCGACACCCGTGGCGACGAGTGAAATCTTTGATGTGGTGATCGTCGGCGGTGGCCCAGTCGGCGCTGCGCTCGGTGCTCTGTTGGCGCGTCTGCGGTCGCGGGCGTTGCGCGTGCTCTTGCTCGAGCGCGACGTGCCTGATCTCGCGCAGCCTATCGATGCGCGCGATCTGCGGGTCTTTGCCTTGTCGCGGGCCAGCGAACGGATCCTGCGTGCAGCCGGCGCTTGGTCAGCTTTAGCGGCGGTACCCGGCGTCCTCACGCCTTATGAGCGTATGCATGTTTGGCCGCGCGATGCTGAACCGCGCAGCGGAGGCTCGCTGACTTTTGATGCCGCTGAATTGGGTGAGGCGAACTTGGGTTATATCGTCGGCAACGCAGCGCTGCAGCGCGCGGCGCTGGCGGCCTTCATCGAGGGCGGCGGGACGGTGCAGCGCGCGCAGCTCGACGATGTTTGTTTTGCGGAGGTCGGACTCGAGCTGCTTACCAGCGCCGGCCGATGTATGGCCAAGCTTGTCATTGGTGCCGATGGTGGGGGATCGCGGGTGCGCGAGATCGCGGATCTAGGTGTCGAGGCCCAGGATTATCTGCAACTGGCCATGGTTGCCAATGTGCAGAGTGAGCGCCCTCACGAGCACACGGCTTGGCAGCGCTTCAGTGGTGAGGGCACGCTGGCGTTGCTGCCGCTGGCAAGCGGCGAGAGCTCCATTGTCTGGTCTTTGCCGCGGGCTCGTGCCGAGGCGCTGCTGGCCAGCCCGCCCCATGAATTCGCCAGCGAGCTGACGACCGCCAGCGCCGGGGTTCTGGGCGCGCTCGAACTCGCGAGTCTGCGTCGCAGTTTCCCGCTGCGCCGAGTCAATGCGTCGCAGTACACGCGCGAGCGCTGCGCACTGATGGGCGATGCGGCACATATCGTGCACCCGCTCGCCGGACAGGGTGTCAATCTGGGTTTGCTCGATGCCGCAGCGCTCGCCGAAGTACTCGAGGCGGCAACCCTCGAGGGTGAGGATTTGGGTGCGATGCGCGTCCTGCGTCGCTACGAGCGCTGGCGCAAAAGTGATAATGAGCTCATGGCTACTGCGCTCGATCTCTTCAATCGCTTTTTGGCGTTCGGCGGCGATGAATGGTCGCGCTGGGTCGAGCGGGGTCTAGGCGTCGTGGGTCGCAGTGCGCTACTGCGTCGACCGTTTGCCGAGCGCGCGCTCGGGCTCGCGGGCGACCTGCCGCGCGTGGCGCGGCGCGCCTAGCACGCAGTCGCGTGCCGCCGCTGCGTTCAGCTCAGTCGGTCGATCTTGGCCGCGCAGATAAAATCATTTTCGGTGAGGCCGTTCACGGCATGGGTGCTGTAGCTCAGCCGGCAGAAGTTGTAGCCGATTGCCAGGTCGGGGTGGTGATCCTCGAGGTTGGCGACATGCGCGACTGCGTTTACGAAACTCATTGTTCGATGAAAATCTTTGAATGACCATTCGCGTTGTAATTTGCGGCCATCCGGTGACAGTCGCCACTCGGGTGCGAGTTGCTTGAGCAAGCGCTCGCACTCGGCGGCCGGTAACGGCGGTACACCACCCTCGCAGGGCAGGCATTTCTTCTCGGTCAGGGTGGTACTCATGAGGCTTCCTCCGCGGATCGATCTTTGAGGCAGCTGCCGCTGCGCCGCGGATAACTGCGGGCAACGTAGGCTTCGACGAGTTGCTGGAATTCTTCGGCGATGTGTTCACCCTTCAGCGTCACGGTTTTTTCGCCATCTTCGTAGACCGGCGCGATCGGACGTTCGCCATTCCCCGGCAGGCTGATGCCGATGTTGGCGTGCTTGCTCTCGCCCGGCCCGTTGACGACACAGCCCATCACGGCAACGTTCATCATCTCGACGCCAGTGTATTCTTTCCGCCATTCGGGCATGCGGTGGCGGATATGCGACTGGATGGATTTCGCCAGTTCCTGGAAGTAGGTGCTCGTAGTGCGGCCGCAACCCGGGCAGGCGATGACCATGGGTACGAACGAACGCAGACCCATGGTTTGCAGGATCTCTTGGGTGACGATCACTTCCTGAGTGCGATCACCGTTCGGCTCCGGGGTG
>VGTW01000163.1 GCA_016874555.1 Gammaproteobacteria bacterium
ATACGGTCGCCGCGAGCAGGACGGCGAGGGCGGTAACGAGCATGCAGACATTATCGCTTGTTATCCTTCGCCTCGTGCGCTCGCTCCGTCATGTTGCCGTGCTCGTGCTGTTTGCGATGGTGGCCTTGCCACTCGCCACCCCGTGGGCTGCGGCTGCTGAACGGCCGCGCGTGGGTCTGGTGCTCTCCGGCGGTGGGGCGCGCGGTGCCGCACACGTCGGCGTTCTCAAGGTGCTCGAGGCCGAGCGCATTCCGATCGATGTCATCGCCGGTACCAGCATGGGTGCGTTGGTCGGCGGCTTGTACGCGAGTGGCTTGTCCGCTAAAGATATCGCCACGCTGGTCGAGTCTAGCGAGTGGCGACAAGCGTTTCGCGAGCCGGCGCCACGTGACCGCTTGAGTTTCAGGCGTAAAAGCGAAGATCAAAATTTTCTGGTGAATTTTCCAGTCGGGCTCAAGGGCGGTGCTTTCCGCCTGCCCAAGGGCTTGGTCTCGGGTCAGCGACTTACGCAGGCACTGCGCCGCGTCACGGGACCGGTCGCACGAATCGAAAACTTCGACCAACTGCCGACGTCGTTTCGCGCGGTGGCGACCGACCTCGAAACCGGGGATCCCATTGAGCTCGCCAGCGGTGATCTCGTCACTTCGATGCGCGCAAGTCTCGCGGCGCCGGGTTTGTTTGCACCAGTGGAGATCGCTGGCCGTCTGCTCGTCGATGGTGGACTCGCCAACAATTTGCCAGTCGAGATTGCGCGCAGTATGGGCGTCGATGTGCTCATCGTGGTCGATGTCGGCTTTCCGCTTCGCAAGCGCGACACGCTCGACTCCGTGGCGACCATCTCTAATCAGATGCTGTCGATACTTATCCGCCGTGGTAGTAATGCACAACTTCGTACGCTGCAGCCTGAAGATATTTTGCTCGCGCCGCAGCTCGGCGAGGCCTCGAGTTTTGATTTCGACATCGTGTCGCGCGCGGTGGCGCTGGGTGAGGAGGCAGCGCATGGGGCCCTCGACAAGTTGGGTGCGCTGCGCCTCGAGGAACATGAATACTCGAACTATCTCTCCGCACGCGCAGCGGCACGGGGTGGCGCGCCGCAGGTGACCGAGGTTCAGGTGGCCGTTGACTCGCTGCGCTATGAGCGGTTGTTGCGCTCCGGCTTCACGGACACCTCAAGTGCGCTCGGTTTGGATGCCGGGCTCCGGACCCTCTATGGTCGCGGTAACTTCGAGAGCGTCGACTACAGGCTGCGCGCCGGTCAGAACGGCGACACGCTGGAATTGAGCGCCAAGCGCAATTCCTGGGGGCCGAACTACATGCGGATCGGCCTCAATCTAGAGGACGATTTCAACGGTAACTCCAGTTACAACGCCGCGGCTCGCTTCGTGTTGGCCGATATCGGTCCGCTTGCCGCCGAGTGGGTTTGGGATCTGCAGGTGGGCTCCGAACCCAAGATCGCCACGGAGTTTCACCTCCCGCTCGGTGACTCGGCACACTGGTTTTTGCTGCCACAGGCGCGTTTCGAGTTGCGCAACGTGCCGCTACTCGAGGCCGGTGAGCGCCGTGCCGAATATCGGTTGCGCACCACGGAATACGGAGTCGATATCGGACGCGAGTTTTCCAACTGGGGCGAGTGGCGGGCGGGCTTGCGACGGATCACAGGGCGAACGCAGCTGCGGATTGGCGATCCTCTGGTGCCTGCCGTCCACGACTTCGATATACGCGAATATTTTGGTCGGCTGTCCTATGACGAGCTTGACAACCGCAACTTTCCGCGTCGCGGGCAATATTGGGTCGCCGAGTGGCGGGCTGAGGCTCCGAGCTTGGGTTCTGCGCAACGCTCCGATCTCGTCACCATCGATTGGCTTGCTGCGCGATCGAGTGGGCGCAACACGGGTGTGTTGTGGAGTTCTTTTGGTACCAACGTCGAGTCGGCGAGCGGCAACATTCGCACGCTCTTCCCGCTTGGCGGTTTCCTGAATTTGTCGGCGCTCGCGCCCGACTCGGTCAGTGGTCGTCACTACGCCATCGCGCGCGCCATGTATTACCGGCAGATCGGGCGGGGTGGCGAGGGGTTTTTGAACGTACCCGCTTACCTTGGAGTCTCGCTCGAGGCCGGCAATGTGTGGAATGAGCGCAGCGAGATCGGTTTCGGTTCGGCGCTCAAACAGGGTAGCGTTTTCTTTGGCTTCGATACCCTGCTCGGGCCCGTCTATTTGGGTTCGGGCTTTGGCGAGGGCGGCGAGAACACGTTCTACCTGTTCCTGGGCCGCACGTTTTAGTCGCGGCCACGCTAGGCCTGGTCGCGACGGCGCGAGGCGAGGTTCACGACCTTCTCGTAATGGAGCGCAGGGCGATCGCCCGGACGCGAATACTCGTGCTTGCGGCTCATCTCGGCGAGCGCCGCATCGCGCTCGAGCATCGTTTCAAACCAGTGCGTGCGACTCCAGTCGGCACCGAGCAGCTTACGGAAGGGGTCACCGGCGCGCAGCGAGACCCGCACGCCGTAGGGCTTGGGCGCGGCGCTCGCGGGCGCGCGCAAATTGTGGCTGTGACAGGTGGTCATGGCCGCAAAGGGTACGCAGCCCGGCCGACGATCACAACCGGCGCGACGTTTGTAACCGGGGAGCCGCTTGAAGCGGCGGCGCGCGCACCGCAGAATTCGCTCATGTCACTCTTCCGTCGCAAAACCGAACTCGTCAGCGCCGAGGATGCTCTTCCGGGGCGTAGCACTCCCTTGTCGATCAGCAATCGGCACTTCGTGAATGGCGCGCCTTTGCAGCCACCATTCCCCGCGGGGGCGGTCGAGGCCGTGTTCGGCATGGGTTGTTTTTGGGGTGCCGAGCGGCTCTTCTGGAAAATCCCGGGTGTGATGTCGACTGCGGTCGGCTATGCCGGGGGCTACACCAACCATCCCACCTATGAAGAGGTTTGCAGCGGTCGCACCGGGCATGCAGAAGTGGTGCGGGTGATCTTTTACCCGGCCAAGCTGTCTTACGCTGCACTCTTGCAGGCGTTCTGGGAGCGCCACGATCCCACGCAAGGCATGCGCCAGGGCAATGACATCGGCACCCAATACCGCTCGGTCATCTATTGCAGCAGCGAAGGACAACTCGCTGAGGCGCTTGCCAGTCGCGACCGTTATCAAGCCGGTTTGCAGGCGGGCGGTTTTGGTGCCATCACCACCGACATCCGCGTTGCGCCCGAATTCTTTTACGCCGAGGACTACCACCAGCAGTACCTCGCCAAAAATCCGGATGGCTATTGTGGGCTCGTCGGCACCGGGGTCCGCTGCGTGGCCCGAGTTTGACCGCGCGGTAATGAGGCCGCGACCCGCGTAGAGTGGACGAGGCATGATCGTCGACCCGCTTGCGCAAATTCTGCTTCTGCTCGCTGCCGCTGTACTCGTGGTCGCGGCTGCGCGCCGAGCCGGTTTGCCGGCAATTCTCGGCTACCTAATCGTCGGCACGATCTTTGGACCCTTCGCGCTCGGGCTCATGGACGAGACCGACACCACGCGCTTGCTGGCCGAGCTCGGTGTGGTGTTTCTGCTGTTCACCCTCGGGCTGGAATTCTCTTGGCCGCGCATGGTTGCCATGCGGCGCGAAGTATTCGGCGTCGGCAGCGCGCAATTGCTGCTGACGGCCGGCGCGGGCGCTGTCGTTTTTTGGGCCTTGGGTGTGGAGCTGCTCGCATCGATTGCCCTCGGCGGTGCGATCGCCGTCAGTTCCACGGCGATCATTATCCAGCAACTCACCGAGCAGTCCGAGATCAACCGCACGCACGGTCGTGTCGCCTTCAGTGTCTTGCTGTTCCAGGATCTCGCCTTCGTGCCTTTTCTGGTGCTTGCGGGTGCGTTGGCGGCGGGTAGTGTCGATTTCTCGCCGGCGCGCATCGGTGCGGCGGTGGGTGTCGGTACGATTGCGGTGGGTGTCGTGCTCTTGCTCGGCCGTTATGCGCTGCGACCCTTGCTCTATGAAATCGCCCACAGTCGATTGCG
>VGTW01000164.1 GCA_016874555.1 Gammaproteobacteria bacterium
AGCTCAGCCTGGTAGAGCACTACGTTCGGGACGTAGGAGTCGGAGGTTCAAATCCTCTCATCCCGACCATCTCCCGCCCAAAGAAAACAATCAGTTAGCGTGATGACGAGGATTGTCCGAGTAGAACACTCGGGACTATTCTACTTTTCAGCGACTTTATTGCGAGCGTAGGCGTCAATCTCTGAGACAAAGACACTATGGACATCACCACAGCCCAACTTGAACTACGCCACTCTTATTTGCGCGGCGGTCCAGGCGCGATCACCTCGGGGATCGTATGGCTCATCGCTGGCGTTGTAGCGAATAACACGAATGTCTCGACAGCGTTTATGGTTTTATTCTTTGGCGGAATGTTGATTTCTCCACTTTCAACGCTGATCGAGCGCTTTGTTTTCCGTCGCAGTTCGCCGCAGAAAAGCAACCAAGGCCTCTTGACCGTCATAGAGACGACCTTTCCCATGATCGGCGGTCTTATCGCGGCATGGTTGATGCTGCCTTTCAGACCAGATTTTGTGTTCCCGCTGGCGGCAATCGCAGTCGGAACCCATTACTTCGGATTTCGGACTGCTTACGGCGAATGGACCTACTGGATCCTCGGTGGCGCATTAGTCGTTATTGGTTCTATGTCTATCGTCCTCGGACTATCCAGCGCCAATATCACTCCCCTATTGGTCGCCGCAGTGGAAGTGATTTTCGGTATCTGGCTAACCCGACAAAGCGTTATTCATGACCAGTGACCACTACAGTCGCCGAAGTCCCCCATCGCGATGCTGCCCGTGATTTCTTCTCTGCGAGGCAACTCTGGACGAGCAATCATCAACTGATTGTTCAACTCGTCACCGCTCTTGCCCCATCAAGAGCAGCAACACCATCATACCTGGCTACCCGCGTAAACTGATGGTCTTCAAGATTGCAGCGTCATCCTTGTGGCCTGACACCGCGCCACCCCTAGGCGTGCCCTGTGCCGAGCATCGGCTCTATGCCATGCATGGGTTCTATCCAGAGCTCCTGCAACTTCGGCAGCACGCCCATCACGAATTCTTTCGCCTCTCGCTCGAGAATCGATCGCATCGCCCGCTGATCGCGAATCACAGCCCCATTCTGCACAAGCGGATGCCCGATCGTCAGCAACTGATGCTCGATGAAATCAGCAACATCGCTCGCCTTGCATCTCGCGTCACGCCACGCCGCGAGCGCAAGCAAGGTACGCCAGTCAAAATCGACTCCGGCACCGGTAGCAGGGGAGGCTAGCGTGGTGAGATAGGGTTCGGTGAGCGCTCGCCTCACTAAACGATTGTTGAGTTCGCAGGTTGAAGCCACGCGATCAGCGGCGCTTCGCTCGGCTTTTTCCTTACAAGCGGTACGCGGTGAGATCTGATGCGATCTCAGCACAGACACGCGATCGCGAACCCAGAGATCGCGGCTGAAGCATTTTGAGTTGGTGCTACCCGCCTGCCCCACGTAGCGCAAACCAAACGGCGCCAAAATCTGTTCGATGTCAGTTCGATCGAAGGCATGCCAATCACGATTGAAATATTCATGCGCTAGATAGGACTTATGCTGATGCCGAATGCGTCGCAGGTGCTGTTCAAACTGCGGCTGATCGCGCGCGGGCGATAGATCTTCCGCAACCACTCGCTGCGCAGCGATGAGGGCGGACTCGATACGTACCTCAAGTGGCTGTGAGGCCAACTCTGTCTGCGCCGCGTGATTCACCAAAAACTCGCGCAGCTCGAGGATGTTCGCCCAGGCCTCCCGAACGTTGTAAGACACATAGAGCACGCCGTGAGGCGCCAATCGCCGCTCGATGAATTTTGCAATGCAGACTCGATTTTCAGCAGAGATCCAGCTCCATACGCCGTGCATGCCGATAAAATCGAACTGAGGCAGATCCGACCGCGCGCAAAAATCGGTGAAGTTCTGTTCGAATACCTGTAACGGCGCCCCCAGCCCCTGCGTCAACTCGCGTACCGTGGTAAGATGCGCAGAAGTTAAATCATTGCCCCACCACTCGCAGTCGCCCGCGACAGCGTGGATGGCGAGGCTCAGTCCCTGTCCAAAGCCGAGCTCACAAGCAACTTCAATCTTCGGTACAGCAAATCCGAGCGCCTGCAAAGTGTCTCTTACGCTGCGCGGGTTGAGCTCGGAGTAATAACCAAGCGTGTAGGGCAGCTCAGTGACGTAGCCGTCAGCGCCAGGCAATCCGATCGCCTGCGAAACTGCCGAGATAGAGCCGGCCCCGAAAAGGCAGTGCCACCGTCGCTCCGCCTATCGGAGGCCCCTCTTGATCGAGGAGGACGCGTGTCTGTAAGGTCTCGGGGTCAACCTCGACTATATTGAAGCGGAACCCGCAACTACCGCGTTCGATCCGCAAGCACTTGAGTAGATCGAAAGAGCTCGCGTGATGCGAGGCCACGAGCAAGCGTCCGTTATCGGACCAGGTGACGTTATCAGGGCCCGGTATTGTCGCTTCGGCCACACGAGCGCCGTTTTGCGTGTCGACTTTGATAATTTTGTTTTCGAAGTAGGCGTTGAGAAAGACGTAGTGCTCATCATTAGATTTTTCGATGCCGTTGGCATACGCCACTTCGGTGCCGGGGATATGCAAATAGCCACGGCCCGGGCGCCACTCCCAGGCAAAGCCCGGACGGTGCGAGCCGTAACGCATACGCAGACCCGAAAGGATCACGTTCTCGCTACGCCGGAAACTGTCGGATACCCGAAAGCCTCCATCGCTCAACGCAACGACATCATTTGTCCTGGCGTCAGGTGGCGCGAGCACGCAGCCCCGAGGTTCGAGAGCAACTGCACGTCCATCGTCAATCACTTCAAAAATTTCGATGGATTCGCGCAGCCCATGATTCACGACATAGAGCGCGTGTCGACCATCAGCTAACTGCTCAAATCGATGCCGTGGGGCACCAGCCAATCGCCTTCGCTCAGTGCCTTGCACGCCGGATCGCCAAGCGCGGCGCCGGCGGCGCGCGCATTAGCCGCCGCAGGTGCAGCAGCCACAGGATTGCCCCCAGAGCCGCGTGGCCAAAGAATTCGTGACTCACCACGCCCGGCGCCTGCAGCGTCAGGGTAATAGGCCACCAATCGCCCCTGCCTGGACGTAAGCCCACCCCGCCCCATTTCACTGATGATGAGTGCCGCACCTGTGGGGCTGACGGCAAAGTCTTCGGGATTTTCGAAGCGACAGTCCGGAGTTAGTCCATTGGCGGCACGGCAATCGAGGATATCGGCCGTGGTGCAGCCGCCGAGCGCCGATACGGTGAGTACCAATATAAAGAGGCTGCGTATCATATAGGCTGATAGACCTCGAGAGGAAAACCATCGGGCGTAGCGAGAATCATGGAACTGACGGCGCCGAGTCCGGGTGACGCGACGGACACCATCTCGCGTAGCACCGGCGTACCTTGCCGCAGCGCCCGCTCGCGGACGAGTGCAAGATCGGCCGTCGGGAAGGACCAGAGCCCGATGCCACGGTTATGTAACCCGAGCCTCTGTGGCGGGCGCAGCGCATTTTCTTTAAGCTGCATGATCACGAGATAGCCGGTGCGCGAGCCAGGTGAGAACCACTGCTGAAAATGCACGCGGGTACCCTGCGGCAGGCGCATACCACCGCCGGGCCCTTCACTCTCGAAGGTGAACTCGCGTCGCAGCTCAAGACCCAGAACCTTGTCAAAGAATTCGCCCGAGGCGACCACATCGGCCACCAGCGCGCTTGAATAACTCGGGCCGCCGATATCGAGCGCCGGATCGATCGCTCCCACAGACTGCAAATGCGCGCGATCGACACCGAGCACCATCACCTCGTCGGGGGCGACCCAATGGGTCTCGCCGATGTTGTAGGTCGTGCCATCCGCGCGCGGAAATGCCATGACGGTCACACCC
>VGTW01000165.1 GCA_016874555.1 Gammaproteobacteria bacterium
AGCGCCGGCTGCGGATGTGTGATACGCCAAGGGCGCACATGCGGCCACATCCAAAGATATGAGACGCGCTGCTCACGATCGAGCGTGAGCGCGATGTCGCCGCTGCCGTCATTACGTATGAGAATTTGCGCCGACTCGATCGTCTTGAAGGGCAAATTGATCGTGCTTGCGAGTGCGACGCCCTGGCGGATCACCACACGACGCGTGGTGATTGTGTACCAGGCCGAGCGCGCCGCAAGCATGGCGATACCGGTGACGATGGCCAGACAGATCAAAGAAAATATTGCCGGACCTACACAGCCGCGCAGCGCTTCAAGCACAGTGCTGCCGTTGGCTGCAAGAAAGAGCCCGCGTGCCGCCACGATTACCCCGAAATACACGGCCAGATGTCGGATGCGGTAGGCGTTAAAGGCAAGGGAGCGCCAGTCTGGCGCTCCCTGCCAAAGAATATACTCGCCCGCCGGCAGGGCCGCGGGCAGCCCGCGCACCGGTTCGTTGTCGTGTTCACTGAAGCTTGCGCGCACTGTCATGGCGTCAGATCAGCGATTCGCTACGCGAGGGGGTCGCGTAGAGATGACCGCTCGCGTAGTAAGCGCAGATACGGTCTTCTTCGAGCTTGGTGATCTGCTGATGGCTCGCGATGCCGGGCACGCCGGCGAACTGCGCGGCCGTGATCGAGGCAACCTTAACCTTGCGGTTTTCGGCGTCGTAGCGGACGAAACCACTCGGCAGCATTACCTTGCCGCCACGGGCGAGAGTAACCTCGAGGTAACGGATCTGCGGCTCAGCGCGATCAACCCAAAGCTCGCTCACCGTACCGGCGGCGGTGCCGTCCAGTCCGCACACCGTCATACCTCGCGGATCCGGATCGCGCGACTCCACCGACCACCCCGTGGCAAGACGCATTGGTACGATCATGGCCGAGCCATCTATCATGCGCTCGGGCTGATCGGCGCGCTCTGCATAGGCAGCCGGTCCTACGCCATCAGCCATGGGATCGCCCGTCGGTTCGAGCGCCGCCCCCACATCCGGACCATAGCGGTCGTCCCAGCCGAGCTGACGTGCTGCGATCGGTCGACGATCGGCGCGGCTCGGATCGGGCACCTGAATGGTGCTGCCATCCGCAAGTTTGAAAGTCTTGGGGCAGGGCACTCCGGGCAGACCCTCGATAGTCTCGGGGTTACCGTGACGATCCACGCGATGCGTATCAAGCGGATAGCCCTCGCGTTTACCTTCCCGCTGCAGATACCAGATCAGACCCGCGAAGAAGGCCCAAAATCCGTAAAGCGCGATCTGCGCGGTATCCAGGTACTCGAGAAATGCATTGCTCTCCATGATGTCGTCCTCCTAAAGCCTCAACCAGCTCGGCTTGCCTAGTCAAAAATCAAGTTGTTCATTCAACCGGGCAGCTCTGCGAGCCCAAGTCGCCGTTCAGCAACGTGGTCCTTATTTCTTTGGCTACGTCTGCGTGCCAGCGGTCCGACAGCGACCAGCGCACCGAATAACAACGCGATTTCAACGTGATAAACGAAGAGATAGCCCGTGGCGGGTGAGGCGAGGGCGGGGCCCATTTGGCCGTGCTCCGCAAGTTCGCCGATAACGTTGCACGCTGCGCCACCGAGGGCGATCGACAAGCCTGCGGCCGTCGCCTGAACCGCGCCCCAGGCGCCAACCGCTAGACCGTTGTCGGCCTTTTGCAGGGCCATGGCTGCGAGCAACGTGCCGACCGAAAACAGTCCGCCACCAAAACCAATCAACACGGCACCGATGCGAAACAGCAGCGCAGAGCCCATAGGCTCGGCGAACACGACTGCCGCAAAAGCCAGCACGCCGACGAGCGCGCCCACTGCGGCGACGCGCAACGGTTCTGCACCTCGGCGCAGTGAACGTGCCGCGAGCCCGAAGGCAACGAGGGCGCCTACGGCCGAGAATGCCGTCAGTTGGCTGGTCGCACCCACTTGCATATGCAGGATTTGACCGCCGTAAGGCTCGAGCAGTACGTCCTGCATGCTGAACGCCGCAGTACCTAGGCCCAAAGCAGCCAGCAATCTTCGGGTGCTCGGTGGTGCGGTGAAATCGCGCCAGGCCGCGCCAAACTTTGAGCGCATCGCCGGTTGCTGCAAACGCGTCAGGTCACGCGGTTCCTGCTTCCAAAGCGCAATAACATTAAGCATGAGGGTCACGACCGCCGCGCCCTGAATCGTCTGGATCAGCCGCAGTGGCGAGAATTCGCCGCTCAGCAGCCAACCAAAGGCCATCGACGAGCCCACCATGCCGAGCAGCAGCATCACATACATCAGCGCAACCACGCGCGGCCGGGTCTCGGCTGGCGCGAGATCGGTCGCGAGCGCAAGGCCTGCGGTCTGTGTCGAGTGCAGGCCTGCGCCCACCAATAAAAACGCGACGGCGGCGCCAATTTGACCCACCTCGGCAGGGCCGCGGCCCTCGCCACTCAACACAAGCAGCGCGAAGGGCATGACCGCCAGACCGCCGTACTGCAACAACGTACCAAACCAGATGTAGGGCACGCGGCGCCAGCCGAGCACAGAGCGATGCTGATCGGAATGAAACCCCAGGAAAGCACGCAGCGGCGCAAACAGCAGCGGCAAGCCGATCATGGTGGCGACCAGCCAGGCGGGCACGTTGAGCTCGACGATCATCACGCGATTGAGCGTGCCGTTAAGCAAGGCGAGGGCGATACCGACCGAAACCTGAAAAAGCGACAGTCGCAGCAGTCTTGCGAGCGGCAGATCCGCACTCGCCGCATCGGCGAACGGCAGAAACCGCGAGTCATAACGCAGGCGGCTGATATTCATGGCGCACCTAATGGCGAGGGCACCCACGCGCCGTCACGGCTTACCGCGGTCGAGGCCGCTGCCGGCACGCGATTCGTCTCGCGTCGCGCCATTCGCAATTTGTAAAAGAATTGCAAGGCATTGATGACGTAGGTGGCATAAGCTACGAGGGCGAGCCACATTTGCTCGCGAACACCGAGCGCATCCGTCAGCCAAGCATAGAGATAGGCGCTGTGCAAGGCGATCACCACCATACTGACCACGTCTTCCCAAAAAAAAGGTTTCGCGAACAGCCAGACGCCGAAGACCTCTTTTTCCCAGATCGCGCCGGTCAGCATGATCGCGTACAGGAAGCCGGTCTTGATGATGACCGAAATCGTTGCCGCCTCAGCGCCCTGGCCGGTTTGCAGGAACGAGATCACCAGCCACAGGCTGACGAGGAAAGCGAGCAGTTGCAGGGGCGCGAGTACCCCCTGGACGATGGTCCAAGGAGAGTTGTCCCGACGGAGTCGCTCCTCGGGGGTATACAGCAGACGGCCGGCGGAGGCTGGCGGGACATCCGACATGGGCGTGCTCGCGCCTAGAATTATGTCTGTTTAATTTAGAAGAGAGGGGCGCTTACTGTCAATCTGAATTTACGTCTAGAGATGTTGACAGGTAGCGCTAGGGTTAATAATCTGTCATCTTGCGACAGACCGGGGGGTTGACCTGCTGGAAGCCAGACCCCCTCCACTGGTACACGGAAGTCGTCGCACGACCCTGCGTGGCGTCGCATCTTGCCACGCCGTCGGGTGAGGGTGACTCGATGACGGATTCTTACTCTTATCGCGATGTCGAGGAAGGATACTCGGCCCTACTGCGCACCATCGAAGGCGATGTGATTCCGCGTCTCGTTCTCGCGCATCGCGCCGAGGCCGACGGTAATCGCTGTGATGATCTCGCAAGTCCCTTGCGACCCGGATCCACCGAAGTCTTTGAGCTGGCGCGGCTTGTGCTTCGCGACGGTAACTTCGAAGCGCTCGCCTATTTGCGTG
>VGTW01000166.1 GCA_016874555.1 Gammaproteobacteria bacterium
GCAGGGTATCGATCGCATCGCCGTACAGCTGCCCGGCGTGCAGAATTCGGCCGAAGTCAAAGATATTCTCGGTAAGGTCGCCACCCTTGAGTTCCGCCTCGTCGATATCCAGAACAGTGTCTCAGAGGCCGTGCAGCGTGGTCGGGCACCGTTCGGCTCGAAGCTTTATGAAACACGAGAAGGTCAGCCAACGCTGCTGAAGCGCGACATCATCGTCACCGGCGATCAGCTCATCGATGCGACCACGGCGGCCACCGAGCAGGGTCCGGGCGTGTCGGTCAAGCTCGACGCTTCGGGCGGCGAAGAAATGCTGCGCACTACGCGGGCCAATCTCAGTAAGCCCATGGCGGTGGTCTTCATCGAGCAGCGTCGCGAAGAAGTCGATGTTGGCGGCGAGAAAGTGCAGCGCGATATCAAAGAAGAGAAGGTCATTAACACCGCGACCATCCAGGGCATTTTCTCGAATAGCTTTCAGATCACGGGCCTCGGCGTCAACGAAGCGCGCGAGCTCGCCTTGCTGCTGCGCGCTGGCGCGCTGGCGGCGCCCATCTTTGTCATCGAAGAGCGCGTGGTGGGCCCGGGTCTCGGCAAAGAAAACATCGAGAAAGGTACGAGCGCACTGATAATCGGTATGGCACTGCTGTTCGTGTTCTTGCTCGTGTACTACAAGATGTTCGGCTTAGTCGCGAACGTGGTGCTGCTCGCGAACGTGGTGCTGCTCGCAGCCTTGCTGACCATGTTCAAGGCGGCGCTCTCCTTGCCGGGTATCGCCGGGATCGTGCTTACCGTCGGCATGGCGATCGATGCCAACGTGCTCATCTACGAACGTATTCGCGAAGAAGTTCGCAACGGCGTGACGCCGCAGACCGCGATTTCCAAGGGCTTCGATAAAGCCTTCTCGGCGATTGCCGACTCCAACATCACGACGCTGATCGCCGGCATTGTGCTCTGGGCCTTCGGAACGGGGCCGATTCGTGGGTTCGCGGTCGTACTTTCGCTGGGTATCGTGACCTCGATGTTCACATCGCTGCTCGGCAGTCGTGCGCTGCTGACCTTGATGTATGGCGGGTCGCGACGCCCGGAAAAACTTTTGATTTGACGCAGCACTCCAGAGTCTTACCACCATGGACATCTTAAAAAGTAACGGCCGCATCGCCTTTATGGGTTCCCGCAAACTTTGGTATGCGACGTCGGCGATTTTGTTCGTCACCGCGTTGGTAGCGCTGTTCGCCAACGGTCTCAACCTGGGGGTCGATTTTACGGGCGGTATCACTGTCGAAGCTAAGTTCACGAGCGAAGCCCAGCCCGAAGAATTACGTACGGGTCTCGCGCGCGCGGGTTTTAAAGATGTGCAGGTTCAGAACTTCGGCTCCTCGCGCGACGTGGCGATCCGTCTGCCGCCGCCTGAGGGTCAGTCTCCCGACAAGATCCGCGCTGATATCGAGCGTGTGCTGAAGTCTTCTGATCCCAACGTGGTCGTCAGTCGGCTCGAGGTGGTCGGTCCGCAGGTGGGTGCCGAGTTGCGCAACTCAGCCGCGGTGGCTTTGATTAGCACGCTGATCCTCATCTTCATCTATGTGTTCATTCGCTTTCACGCGTGGCAGCTTTCCGCGGGTGCCATCATCGCGGCGATCCACGATCCCATCATCGTGCTCGGATTCTTTGCCTTGAGCGGCATCGTGTTCGATCTGTCGGCGGTTGCCGCCCTGCTGGCAGTCATCGGTTACTCGATCAACGATACAGTCGTGATATTCGATCGTATTCGTGAGCGTTTCGAGGCCAACAAGCGCATGGCGCCGACCGATGTGCTCAACCAGTCGATCAATCAAACGTTGTCCCGCACTATCATGACCTCCGTCACCACCTTGATCGTGGTCGTGGTGTTGCTGCTGCTCGGCGGCGCTGTGCTGCAGCCGTTCTCGTGGGCGCTCGTGGTCGGCATCCTGGTCGGTACTTATTCTTCGATTTACATCGCGGCGGCGGTCGCCCTCGACATGGGTCTTACCGCAGAGAGCCTGTTCCCGACGCGGAAAAAACTCGCGATCGACGACATGCCCTGATTGACTCGCTGATTCGTACCCAGAGTCCGCACGCGGCAGTAGCGGTTGCACGGGCCGCCCCCCTACAATCAGGTGAATTAGGCCGAGGGGGGACGAAATATGAATTTCCGCATCAAGCCGCTCGATGACATTCTTGCCAATGCCGAGCGCAAGAGCCTCAAACGCTCTCTCGGAGCTTTCCAACTCACCACGATGGGTGTCGGTGCGATCATTGGCACCGGTATCTTTGTGCTCACGGCTGAGGCGGCGCAGAAGGCGGGCCCGGGCATGATGCTCTCCTTCATCATCGCCGGCTTCGTGTGCGCAGTGGCTGCGCTGTGCTACGCCGAACTCGCCTCGATGGTGCCGGTTTCCGGTTCTGCGTATACCTACTCCTACGCCGTCATGGGCGAGATGATTGCCTGGGTGGTTGGCTGGGCTCTGGTGCTCGAATATGCGGTTGCGGGGGGCGCAGTGTCGGTTGGCTGGTCGAATTATTTCGTTGGCTTGATGGATCGGTCGCTTGGAATTGTTATTCCCGAAGCCTTCACCAAAGGGCCCTTTGCGGGCGGCATCATGAATGTGCCTGCAGCTGCCATCGCGCTGCTCGTCACCTGGCTACTGGTGATTGGTACGCGCGAGAGCGCATCGGTTAACGCCGTGCTGGTAACTATCAAGGTGGCGGCACTCAGCGTGTTCGTGGTGCTTACGGTACCGATGATCAACGGCGACAACTTTCAGCCCTTCGCACCGAACGGATTCTGGGATACCACCGGGCTCGGGATCGCCGGTGCAGCCGCCTCGATATTCTTTGCCTACATTGGCTTCGATGCGGTATCGACTGCCGCCGAGGAAACTACCAATCCGCAGCGCAATATTCCGATCGGTCTGATCGGCAGTCTCGGCATCTGCACCGTATTTTATTTGGTCGTCGCTGCAGGCGTGATTGGTTCGATCGGGGCGCAGCCGGTGCTAAATGACGCCGGTATGGCCGTCGCGCCGGGCAGCGCCGAGTTTGCAGCGATCTGCGCTCAACCTCAGCATGCGCAGGCGCTCGCCTGCAGCGGCGAGCCGCTCGCCTTTGCGCTCGACATGTTGGGCTGGGAGAAAGTGTCGCAGGTGATTGGTCTTGCCGCCTTCCTCGCGCTGCCCTCGGTCATCCTCATGATGCTCTTTGGGCAGACGCGAATTTTCTTTGTGATGGCGCGTGATGGTCTGTTGCCGGGTGCGGATACTCTCACCAAGGTACATTCGAAGTTCAATACGCCCTACGTGGTAACGCTTATCACGGGTATTGCGGTGACGGCATTTGCCGCGTTCTTTCCGGTTGGCGTGCTCGCCGATATCGCCAATAGCGGGACTTTATTTGCATTTCTCGCGGTGTCGATCGGTGTGCTCGTGCTGCGCGTACGCGAGCCGAATCGCCCCCGTCCGTTCACGACGCCGGCGGTGTGGGTCGTCGGACCGCTGTCGCTGCTCGGTTGCGGATTCCTATTCTTTTCTTTGCCGCTCGCCACACAGTTGACCTTCCTCTACTGGTTGATCGCCGGTCTCGTGATCTACTTTGCGTACGGTTATTGGAAGAGCCCGCTCGCGAAGCCGCGCGCTTGATAAATACGAGAACCGCATAGAAGTGATGCGCAATGGCTGAGTCCGACGCTAAGCTCGCGAATCGGATTCTGCTCGGTCTCGTCGTCGGCGCTTCGGCCGGCGCGCTGACGCTGGCGCTGGGCGGGCCGTTCCCCGCGCTGCTTGACGAAGCGCGCAGCCTCTCGTCGCAGGTATTC
>VGTW01000167.1 GCA_016874555.1 Gammaproteobacteria bacterium
AACCGCGACTGCCCGGGCCGCAGATCGGCGGGCAAACTGATCGGCCCGTAACGCAGTCGCGTCAAGCGACTGACCTCGTGACCCACGGCACTCCACAGTCGCCGTACTTCGCGATTACGCCCTTCGTGCAGTGCGACGCGAAACCATGCATGCTCGTCGCTGGCATTGGCCGCCTCGATGCGATCGAACTTTGCCCAGCCGTCCTCGAGTTCGACGCCGCGTCGCAAAATGCCGAGGGTAGCCGCCGTAGGCAGCGGACGCACACGCACCAAATATTCACGCTCGACTTCCGATGAGGGATGCATCAACCGATGCGCAAGGTCGCCGTCGGTCGTGAACAGAAGCAGCCCGGAAGTATTGACGTCGAGCCGTCCGACCACGATCCAGCGCCCAACGGGCGGTACAGGCAGATGCTCGAAAACCGTCGGCCGGCCCTGCGGGTCACTCCGCGTCGTCACCTCGCCGACGGGCTTGTGATAGCCGAGCAAGACCGGCGCTGCGGCCGCGACCTGCCCGCCAAGATCGATCGCGCGACCGTCCACCGCGACCAAATCTTTGGGCCCGACCCGCACACCCAATTCGGCGGGCTGCCCATTCACCGTGACCCGGCCATCGCGTATCCACTCTTCGATAATGCGCCGCGAGCTGAGCCCAAGCTTGGCCAGCACCTTCTGCAGTCGCTCGCCCTGGTTCGTTACGCTCATGATGGGCGGCATCATAACGGAGCGTTATCAGCGCATGCCGGTTGCGCGTTACAGTGCGGGACGACGGCCTCTATGCCGCTCTACAGCGCCTTTTATTCCATGCCAGCGGAGACCCTGCCCATGCGTCCTGAAACCATTGCCGTCCATGGCGGCTATACCCCGGACCCGACCACCAAATCGGTGGCGGTACCGATCTATCAAACGACCTCGTACGCCTTCGACAGCGCGCAGCACGGCGCCGATCTCTTCGATCTCAAAGTGCAGGGCAACATCTATACGCGGATCATGAATCCGACCAGCGACGTGCTCGAAAAACGTATCGCCGAGCTCGAGGGCGGCATTGGTGCGCTCGCGCTTGCCTCGGGCAGCGCCGCCGTGACTTACGCCGTCATGACCATCGCCAAACAAGGCGACAACATCGTGAGCTCGAGCGCGCTCTACGGCGGCACCTACAATCTTTTCGCGCATACCCTGCCGCAATTCGGCATCGAAGTACATTTCGCCGACTATCGTCGCCCCGAAGAATTCACAAAGCTCATCGATGGACGTACCAAGGCGGTGTTCTGCGAGTCGATCGGCAATCCGCTGGGTAATGTCACCGACTTCGGCGCCATCGCTTCGATCGCGCATCGGCATGGCGTGCCGCTGATCGTCGACAACACCGTACCCTCACCCTATCTTTGTCGCCCGTTCGATCATGGCGCCGACATCGTGGTGCATTCGCTCACCAAATATCTAGGCGGTCATGGCAACAGCATTGGTGGCGTACTCGTCGACTCGGGCAGGTTCCCCTGGGCAGAGCACAAAGCGCGATTCCGCAGCCTCAATGAGCCAGATGTTTCATACCACGGCGTCGTCTACACCGAGGCACTCGGTCCCGCGGCATACATTGGCCGTGCACGCGTCGCCCCGCTGCGCAACATGGGCGCTGCCATTTCGCCGTTCAATTCTTTTCTGATTTTGCAAGGTATCGAGACACTCGCAGTACGCATGGACCGCATCTGCGACAACACGCTCGCCGTGGCGAAGTTCCTGCAACAACACCCCGCGGTCAGTTGGGTCAACTACGCCGGTCTAGCCGATCATGCAAGCCATGCACTAGTTCAAAAATACATGGGCGGACGGGCGTCCGGCATTCTCACCTTCGGCGTGAAGGGCGGCCGCACCGCAGGCGAGAAGTTCCTCGACGCGCTCAAGCTCGTGATCCGTCTCGTCAACATCGGCGATGCGCGCTCACTCGCTACGCACCCGGCTTCCACCACTCATCGGCAGCTCTCGGCAGCCGAGCTCGAAAAAGCCGGCGTCTCGGCAGACATGGTGCGCCTGTCGATCGGCATCGAGCACATCCAAGATCTGCAAGCCGATCTCGATCAGGCCTTACGCAGTTGCTAGCAGCGTCACGCCTGCTAGCGGCGTCGCGCCTCTTCGACCTGCTCTTGCAAGATACGAAACAGGCTGTCGATGAATTCTTTGCGCTCGACTGCGAGCCGCGATTCGTCTTCGGCTGAAAACTCGTGCGCATCGAGCTCGCCGGCGGCGAGCCCACCCTGCCGGATCTGGATTGCCTCGAGCGCAGCCAGACGCTCGCGCAGTGTCCACACCTCGCTGCCCAGAACCACCAGCATGTTGAGCAACTTATCGATGGCCGGATCGGCAAAGAAATAGGGTCGGCCGCCGCGGATGGTACGGCGCATCGGCTGCCGCGATGGCGTGTCTGCGACAGCGGTCGGCTTGGCCTTGGCCTTTTCCTTAAACTTGGCCTTTGCCTTAGGCTTGGTATTTGCCTTGGGCTTGGCCTTTGCTTTGGACTTGCTCGCGCCCTCGCTGCTAGTTGTGCGCGCCGCGCTCATTTCCAAGCTCCGAAGCAGTACCAAAGAATACCGTCGGTGAGGCGACCGATCTTGTCGTTGTCGACGGCACGTGGCTGGGTGGCCGACTCCCTCCACACCTTCTCGCCGTACCAGCCGACCGAGGGGATCACGAACTGCACGTATTTCTTCGGATTGAAACCCGCCTGACGGCAAAGCTCTTCAGGCTTTAGGTCGCGAAACGGCTTGTAGAAAGGCTCGTTGTTGTAGGCACTGTCCCAGTCGAGATAAAAGGCGTCGTAGGGCGAAAGCTGCGAGTTTGGCGGCAGCTCCATATGCAGCATGAGACCACCCGGACGCAGCACCCGAAAAGCCTCGCGCATGATATTAGCGATGCCTTTCTGCGGAATCTCGTGCAAGAACATCGAGGAAAACACCACGTCGAAACTCGCGTCCGGTAAATCAAGTGCCTCGGCATTCATCTGCGTGAAGTGGATCGCCCGACCCTGGGCCTCGGCGCGCGCATGCGCATAACGCAGACAGGGCGCGGCGACGTCGATACCGTGCACTTCGGCGGCTGGGAACTGGTCCTTCCATGAGCCCGTGTTGTGGCCAATGGTACAGCCGAGGTCGAGGATTTTCTTTGGCTTGAGGTGCGGATGTTTAAGGCGAATGAAACCGGCGATCGACTGTCCGATGTCATCAAGGTTCTGGCCCATCAGACCAAAAGAAAACACCGCAAGACCGTTGTCATAAAGCGCGCCTGCGGCAAGATCGTTGGCCTCGTATTCGCCGTCGTAGTTGCCGGCCATGAGGTGCACGTCGATGGCCGACACGTAGCGGGGCACCTCGAAGCCGGGCTGCAGCGTCAAAGATCCGTGCTTCGCTCTGCGCTCGCGGCGCTTGGTCTTCGCCAACGTGGCGGCCTTGCTCTTGAGCGCACCGCGATTGCGCTCGAGTGGCGGAAACACCGACTGCCAAACCATATCTTGCGCCGTGACGCGTAGGCTGGAATAGAACTTGAAGTACTCGTTGGGCTTGATCGCCTTGTGGACCTCTGGCCCATCTTTCGGGATGCGGCCCGCACTGCGCCGGAAACCCGGCTCGACGTCGCCCTCATAAACGGCACGCATACCAGTGGCCATGTCATTGAGCACATGCGCGCGCAGGCCGGAGACAAAATTCATCCGCGCTTTTTCGTCGCGCGTCTTGGCGAGTTTGAGTTCGTGCTTGAGTTCGAGCATGGAGTACTCCTGAAAATATCAGGCCTAAAAATCAGACAATAGCCTGC
>VGTW01000168.1 GCA_016874555.1 Gammaproteobacteria bacterium
GTGATTTCCTTGATGTTTGAGCACTTCGGCGACTTCAGGCGCGCCGCCGATGCAACAGCGCGTTTTCGCCAGCGCTACGCAATCGAGTACACGACCTTGATTGCCGGTACTTCCGACAAAGAAGATGCCGCCTCTAAGCTGCCGCAGCTCAACGGCGTGTTCGCCTTTCCGACTACCATTTTCATCGATCGATACGGCAAGGTGCGCAAGATCCACACCGGATTTTCGGGGCCTGCGACCGGTGTCCACTACGACAAACTGGTCAAAGACTTCACGAGCACTGTAAATTCTTTGCTTGCCGAAGCGCCACCGCCACCGCTGCCTTTGCCGAAGATTTGAAGCTCTGCCGCTGTTAAGGAAGAGATCATGCCCTCTTTCGATGCCGTCTCCGAAATTGATGCCCACGAACTGACCAATGCGGTCGATCAGGCGAATCGCGAGCTGTCACAGCGTTTCGACTTCAAGGACACCGGCTGCAAATTCGAACTCAAAGAAAAAGAGTTCACGGTGCATTTGCGGGCGGAGGTCGAGTTTCAGTTAAAGCAGATGCTGGAAATCCTCAAGGTGAAGATCGCCAAACGGGGCATCGATATCGCGTGTCTCGAGATCAAGGATGCACAGAAGAACCTTGCCGAAGCCCGACAAGATGTCTTGCTGCGCCACGGCATCGATCAGGATTGCGGCAAAAAAATCGTTAAATTGCTGAAGGACGCCAAGTTGAAAGTGCAAGCCGGCATCCATGGCGACAAAGTGCGCGTCACTGGTAAACAGCGTGACGATCTGCAATCAGCCATCTCCCTGCTGCGCCAGAAAAAATTCGATCGGCCGCTGTCCTTCACTAATTTCCGCGAGTGACGCCGCTCTACGATTTGCTAAGCGCCCTGCCCGGAGGTGCCGGGAGCGATGGCCGCACCCAGTTTGCGCGACCAGTAAAAATAGAACGGTACACCGAGCGCGATCACCCCGACTCCGAGCAGCGCCTGTTTGGGCGTGGCATAGAGCGCACTCGCCAGCAGCGCAGCCGAGACGACCACGAAAGCGATCGGCGTGAAGGGATAGCCCCAGGTACGGAAGGGTCGCGGCAGATCAGGTTCGCGCTGACGTAAAATGATCACTGCCGCAGCACTCAGTGCATAGAAAAGACAGGACGCGAACACAACCGAATCGGTCAGCGTATCGTAAGTGCCGGAGATCGCCAGCACGCTCGCCCAACCCGCCTGCGCCAGCACCGCGTTTACCGGCACCCGGGTGCGCGCCGATATCTTTGCCAACGGTTTAAAAAACATGCCGTCGGCGGCCATTGCATAAGGCACGCGCGAATTGGCCAGCACCGAAGAATGCAACGACCCCAGCGATGAGAGCATCAAGGCAGCCGCCATGAAGGTCACGGCAAAGGGGCCCGCGAAACTCGCCAGCACCTCGGTGGCCACCGACGACGTCGGCGATATGCTCGCCACCGCAACTGCCGGCAGCACATAGAAATAGGCGGCGTTGACACCGACATAGAGCACGATCACGAGCAGCGTGCCCCAGATGAACATGCGTGGCAGGTTGCGCTGCGGATCTTTGACCTCGCCACAGAGCGGCGCGACGTTGTTCCAGCCGTCATAGGCCCACAAGGCACCGAGCATCGCCGCGCCGATGCCGGCGATCCCACCCATCGCACTCGTCTCCACACCCTCGCAGCTGCCACCCACTGCCGAGCTCGAGAAGTTCGCAAAATCACCCGCACCGAAAACAAACGCGCCGAAGCCCACGCCGATGACGGTCAATACTTTGAGCACAGTGAGCAGTGTTGCTGCGCCACCCGTTGCGGTGACCGATGCACAGTTGAACAACGTCACCAGCCAGAGCGCACCGAGCGCGAAGATCGTCAGACCCTTGACGCCGACGCCATCACCGAGCGGCAGCGTAAACCAGACGGCATCGAGAGCGCCACCCAAGGCGGTGTTCAAAAAAATCGCAAAGCCCACGGCAAGCGCTGCCTGCGAGCCGGTCTTCATGATGGCAAACACGGTCCAGCCATATAAGAAGCTCGTCAGACGGCCATAGGCACGGCGCAAAAAGACGTAGTCGCCGCCGGCTGCAGGCATCATCGAGGAGAGTTCGGCATAGCAGAACGCGCCGAGCAACGAGAGCAGACCGGCGGCAAACCACACCGCCATGACAATCACCGGATCATCGACATTACAGGTCATGACGCGAGTCTTGAGAAAGACGCCGGTACCGATGACGTTGGCGACGTTGATGGCGATTCCCGCGGTGAGACCTAAGCCACGGTTGAGCTGGGTCATCGGCGTGCTCGATCGATAAGTTTGCAAAGTTCCGGTACGGCGTCGATCGCGCTCGGTCCCATGCGTACAAGACGCTGGTCGGGATAGCCCAGCAACTGACGGTTAGCGACTGCCTTGACCTCGGTGAAAGGCGCCCAGCGCTCGCGCCACTCGCGGGCCGTGATCGGCGGTGTCGACAGCAAAATAAGCTCGGGATTACGTTTCTTGAGATCTTTGAACTCGACGATCGGCATCGGGAAGTCGATGTCGTCGTAAAGATTACGACCGCCGCAACGGGCAATGGCGTCGGCCATGGCGCTGCGACTGCCTACGGTATATAACGGCGAGTCGCGAAACATGAAAAACACGTCGACAGGCCGACGCGCCGATTTGGTCGCTGCAGCACGCGTGGGCAGGCGGGCGATCTGCGCGTCCATGGCCTTGGCCGCGCTTTCTGCCGTGCCACTGGTGCCAGCGAGGACGCCGAGACGCCGCACCGATTGCGGGATGTCTTCGAGTCGGCGAACACTGACGAAGTAAACGTTCAGCTTGAGTTTGTTGACGAGACTATCGAGGACCAATTTACTGGTGAGATCTTTCCAGACCACGACGGCATCGGGCTTGAGGGCGATCAGTCGATCGAAAACGAGTCCATTGGCGTCGCCGATGCGCGGGATTTTTTTGGCCGCCTCGGGGACATCGGCGCCGGTCACCGTCGCCACGATGCGATCGCCAGCCCCGGCGGCAAACAGCATCTCGGTCGCACCCGGCGCAAGACTGACGATACGTTGTGCAGGTGCGGTGAGCCGGAGCGTAGCCGCCGTATCGTCGCGCACCGGCATCGCCAGCGCGCAGCTTGCGAACGCTGCGCCAGCGAGCGCCAGCCACAGCGAGGTCAGTAGCTGATGGCGAATCATGATTTGTTCGATCGACAGGAGGAACAACCCGATGGCGCCTCGAGATCACGCTGCACGCGGGCCAGCGGCCTCGCGAGTGGCGGCAGCACGCGTTGCAATACTTTGAGCGTATTCACGCGCAGTCGATTGCCAGCGAGCGTCCAGAACACGTAGAGCGCGGCGAGCACGACAAACCCGATGACAAGCAACTGCTGCAGCATGCTCAGCCTGCCGTGAAGAAGAGCGTAACCCGATAGGTCACGAAAGCGGCGAGGTAGGCCAGACCGAAAAGATAGCCCATCATGATGAGAGGATAACGCCAACCGTTGGTCTCGCGGCGAACGACCGCCAAGGTGGCAAGACACTGCGGTGCGAATACGTACCACGCCAGTAGCGCGAGGGCCGTCGCCAGCCCCCACTGCTGCGCAATCGTCGACGACAGCGCCGTCGTCACGGTCGCCTCATCGCCCGCGAGCGCATAGACCGTACCGAGCGCACCCACCGCCACTTCGCGTGCTGCCAATCCCGGGATCAGCGCAATGGAAATCTGCCAGTTGAAGCCGATCGGC
>VGTW01000169.1 GCA_016874555.1 Gammaproteobacteria bacterium
ATCAGCGACTGACGAAAAGCAATGTTCCCCGGCTCGTTGACCAGAGATCCTGCCGCATTCACAAAGGCTCCAAAAGCAGGAGCGAGACCCGTCGCCGAGTCGGTGAGCATGCCATCGAGTACGGCGGACGCCTCGCTGACGGTTTTTGAGTAAATAGTTTTTGCAGATTGAGCGAGGAGCTGCATCTCAAGATGAGAGTCAAAAAACCGGCTAAAGCCCTCGACCGCAAAAGACGTACCGGTCAGATCGATATTGTTAGTGGCGAGGCTATGCGTCTTAACGGCAGGCGCACGACGGACGTACCCCTCAACATTGGCACCAGCGACGTTCTCGGACGTCGCGAGCAACCCAGCCTGCGCCGTTCGGATGCCAGCGAGTGCGGAGTCGTATATTGCTGGGGTCGCCAAGTTGATCTCCTTGGCGTCTGATCTTATTAGACGCCTTTCCTAGAGGGTGACGGTCATTTACCGAGAACCGTTTACCCTTTTTGCAACGTCGATCTGCCCGATCAATTGGCGGGCCATCGCGTCCCCGAAACCGAATCCACCCTGCGAGGCGATCATTCTCGAGAAGTGATCGTCCGCGAGGTCCACGTAGTTGCTAGACACCTGATCGCGGTATGAGCTGATCGAGTTATCCCGCATCTGTTGAATCATTCTTCGAATCAAAATGGATTCGAACTCTCGAGCTGCAGTCTTAATGGCCTTGACCTGCTCCGCGTCGACCGCTTGGCCACCTACGCCCTGTGCCACTGTTGATGAAGAAACTGCCGAAACCATTTAGATCACCTCGAGCTCGGCATTAAGAGCCCCTGCCGCCTTCATCGCCTGCAGGATAGCCATCAGATCTTTCGGACTCTGCCCCAACTGATTGAGTGCTCGGACCACCTCCTCAAGATTGGCGCCCCCCTGGACACCGACCATCTGGCCCTTGGGCCCGGCGTCGATTTCAAGCCGACCGGCCGCCGACATACGGTTCTCGGGCCAGGGGTCCGCGTAAGCCCCGATTTCGCGACGGGTGCCTGTCACCCGCACGGTGAGCCCGCCATGGGTGACCGCAAACGGCTGCAACGTCACCGATTGATTGACCACGACGGAACCCGTCCGCGAATTGATTACTACCTTACCGATGGGCCGCAGAGCGGGAATTTCGGCCTCCATGAGCCTAGAGAGCAGCGTCAACTTTTGATTGTTATCACCCGCGAGAGCCACACGAATCGTTCGACCATCGAGGATGGTTGCACTGCCGGCGCCCGCGACCGTCGTAATCGCAGCGACGACCGACTCCGTGTGCGCGTAGTCAAGATCATCTAGATTCAATTCCACTGAGTCAGGCAGTCGATTGGTGTCAGTGAGTGGTGCGCCCTGCTCCACGTACGCACCACCTGGGATACGACCGGCGGTCAACGGCGTGATTTCTCGTGAGGCTGGATACGCACCCTCCGAAAGATCCGCGACAACTACCGATCCTTGCGCCAATGCAAACACCTGGCCGTTCGCGCCCTTCATCGGAGTCATCAGTAAGGTGCCGCCTCGAAGACTGCGGGCACTTCCGAGGGAGGACACCGTGATATCCAGCTTTTGACCCGGCCGCGCGAGCGGCGGAAGTTCAGCCGTCACGATCACCGCTGCCACATTGTTGTAGCTCGTCGAAAATCGGGGGTCTGATCGGTTCCCCGCAACATCAAGCGCTGCGAGTAACGCCTTAATACTGTCGTTGGAGTAGGCGCCGTTCGATGAAAAAAAATTCGCATCGCCGGTACCGTTTAATCCCACCACGATACCGTAGCCAATCAACGCATTACCGCGATAGCCAGCGACCGAGGAAATTTCCTTCAGTCGCTGCGCATGGGCTTCTCCCGATATCATCAACGATACCATGAGGATCCCGATAAATAATTTTCTCAACTTTCGCATATCATTAGATAGTCTGTGGGGTAATTAATCTGTGAAATATTATTTTATTAGCGCCGAAGGAAAAATCGAGTAAGCGCACCAGGACTCTTTACGGAGTCGCCGATCCCACTGCCTCGATACTCGATACGAGCGTCTGCCACATACGAGGACAGAACCGAGTTCCCCTCCATATCAAGCGGTGACACGACTCCACCGAAGCGAATGAGCTCTTCCTCGGCGCCTACAGCGATACGCTTATCACCCGCAACTCGCAGGTTACCGTTCGGGAGAACCTCCACCACGGTGACAGTGATCACGCCGCTAAACTGATTTGCCGCCGATGAGCCTCCGTTTCCCTCGAACACCGTCGCCCCGCGCAATCCACCGTTACTCGCAAGTGCCGCTTGCTGGGTAGGACTCGTAGGTCCAGTGGTTCCATATCCCAATGTTCGGCTGATGTCCGCGCGGAGATCAGTGCCAAAGGAGTTATCTGATCGTTTGTTAAAGTTGGAGGAGCCAGACTGCCTGGCGCTCGTGGTCTCGTTTAAGACGACAACGAGGGTGTCCCCAATTTTCGAAGCTCGGCGCTCCCCGAAAAGTCCACGCTGATCAAGCGCCACCCCCGCAGATACTGGCATCAGGCTTCCTGTAGAGATTGCCGCTGGCCTTTGCGTTGTCGCGACTGCGGTGACATCCCCTTCAACTAAGGGCGGAAGATCGGTCGAGGTCGTCACACAACCTGAGACAACCGTTAAAATCGCAAGTACCGTGAATTTCTTAAACATGGCGCGACTGATGCGATGAAAGATCACAACTGACCGAGCTTCTGTAGAAGCTGATCCGAAGCTGCAACGGCACGCGTTGTGATTTCGTACGCTCGCTGAGCAGCAATCAGGCCGACGAGCTCTTCTGCCACATTAACGTTAGAGAGCTCAGTGTAGTACTGAACAATCGACGCTCTACCACCAACATTTGGTTGACCTACGCTCGGCGTTCCAGACGCCGAAGTCTCGTAGTACAAGCCACCGCCACCGCTTGCAAGTCCACTCGGATTCGCAAAAAGCACATGGGCGATCGTGCCCGCGGTTGTCGTGACAGGAGGTACGCCTCGGGTATAGGTAACGGCCCCGTTCTGCCCGATTACCAACTGTGAGTAATCCTGGGCGATAGATATCGGATTACCCGTTTGATCAAGCACCGGATAACCCTCAGAGTTCGTCAAAATAACAAAGCCCGCTATTGCAGGGTCGATTGCTGTTTGTAGGTTACCTGATCGGGTGTACCCGAGGACTGGTGGGTTTACACCGACTGGGGACACCCGTACCTGCATGAAGCCGATGTTTGACAAGGCGACATCCAGAGGATTTTGGCTAACGTTCAACGAGCCAGGCGTGTTGATTCGCTGAGATGCAGCCACCCTCGAGCCACCACCGACCTCGAGACCTACTGGAATATTAGTGCTACCGGTGCTCGTCGGTGATCGCAAAGTCTGATAGAGCAAGTCCGAAAATATCGGCCTTACTTTTTTAAACGCGATGGTTTGGTTGTTCGAAAGATTATTGGTAATAACATCGAGATTAGTTTGCTGAGTGTCTAATCCCGACTTCGCAATCCACAGTGAACGAATCATTACTTTTACCTCAAGCTTTAATTGCGCTGC
>VGTW01000170.1 GCA_016874555.1 Gammaproteobacteria bacterium
GCAACTCTGCAGCGCCGGTGGAACACTTGAAACGCTGAGAAACCCAGACTCGCACGCCCGCTACATTTCGGGTTTCGCGTCCTTGCGTGCGGTCACGGCGCAGTTCACCAAAATCCACTTCATGTTCATCGCAATACGCTCGGCGTCAGGGTCGGTGAACGCATAGCCGTGCTCTTTGGCTGAGCCATCCGGCAAGCGCTCGAGCACCGATAGCACCAAGGAGTTGCGATTGAAATAGTCGTTGGCTTCATTGAGCACCTGCCAGGTCACTGCCCGCAGATTCAGTGCAAGCTCGCGCTGCGGCACATTACGGGCTGGGTCGGTCTTGGCCGTGAACCAGTGCGTGTCGCCCCTGTCATGCAACAGCATGTCGTCATAGCGAGTAAAGGGGATGTCGACACCACCGCCCACGCCGGGTACATCCGCATAGCAATGGAAGTAGCGCGCACGCTCGAGCCAGAACGGCTCGCCCGAAGCTACACCACTGATCCGCTGCCTACTCTTCACGATCCACTTGTGATCGTGAAACCACAGGCTGCTGCGCGACAGCGAGATCTCATTATCGGTATAAACCTGCTGCCCTTCCCATTCGAAGCGACAGGCCTTGCTGCCCTGCAGCCCGCGGAAATGGTCCGCACGACGCTTGAAAAAGTAGTCGCAACCCTCGGTGCGATGCAAATCTTTGGGCTGCAAACTCTGCAGCTCGGCAGTGGTGATCTCGCCCTGCATGCGCAAGTAATGCCGCATGGTCACCTCATCGGCTGCAGGACCGGCATCGAGCGTGGCGAGCCGGTATGAACTGACCGGACCTGCCGCTGTTTCGCTGCGATTGACCCAAAGATACACGTGACGACCGAAAGCCGGCGCGTCGACTCGAGTGATGGTCGTGGACATCCGCGGATGCCGATCAGCGGCCGGCAGCTTGCGGCGAACATCGAAGTAACTCTGATTCGAATTGTCGTAATAGCCGGGCAGTAACTCCGCCATGATGCGCAAGTTGCGCTCGCCGGGCGTCGAGTCCTGACCTTGCGCACACGCCTGTTGGCCGCCAACCGCAAACCCCAGCAAAAAAAGGCCGATCCCTATCCGGCTACTCGCGGCGAGTTGGCTGATACGCAATTTTCTTGTCATGGGACCCCCGACCGGCAAGGCGAACCGACGCATCATGCCGCAGCTCGCAAGCTTGTGGGAATATGCACCCATGACGACCGCTATTTCTGCACGCGTCCCGGCGCGTCGGCATTCCGTGCTTGGCGCGGTATTCGTTCTGCTGTTCACTCAGTTCTTTACGGCTGCAACGCCAGTCACTGCGGCTGCGCAAACCGTCGTGCCGCAAGCGGCGATCGCGGCGCCCGACCGCTACAGCGCCGAAGTCGCCGAGACGGTGTTGCGCCATGGCGGTAACGCGGTCGACGCCGCGGTCGCCACCGCCTTTGTGCTCGCCGTGACTTTTCCGGAGGCCGGTAATCTCGGCGGCGGTGGTTTCATCACGCTCAAGATGGGACCAGCGACCGCCTTTCTCGATTTCCGCGAAGTCGCACCGCAGGCGGCGAGCCGCGATATGTATCTCGATGGCAGTGGCAGACCGATCCCCGGCGCGTCGCTGGTCGGGCATCGCGCTGCCGGGGTACCCGGCACGGTCGCGGGGCTTTGGGAAGCGCATCGCAAATACGGTACCCGGTCGTGGGCAGAACTGCTGCAGCCGGCGATCCGCCTCGCTCGCGACGGCTTTGTTCCGCCGAAATCTTTGATAGACGGCGTCGCCGATTCCCTACCCGACTACGCCGGCAAAACGAATTTCTCCGATTACTTCGGCACGCTCGGTGATCGGCAATTCAAGCAGCCGGAACTCGCACGTACGCTGCAACGAATTGCGCAGCGAGGATCTGCAGGTTTTTATGACGGGCGCACCGCAGATCTCATCGTAGCCGAGATGCGTCGCGGCAACGGGCTAATCACGCGCGCCGATCTTGCAGCCTATCACGCCATTTGGCGCGAGCCCTTGAGCGTGCGCTGGCGTAATTACACCCTGATCTCTGCGCCGCCCCCGAGCTCGGGAGGTATCGCCCTCGTGCAGTTGCTGCGCATGAAAGATATGCTTGCCAAAGATTTCGCGGGGGTGTCGCATAACTCGGCAACCTATGTCCACCTGATCGCCGAAGTCTTCAAGCGGGTTTTTGCCGATCGCGCAGAGTATCTCGGCGATCCGGATTTTGTCCGCGTTCCCGTAGCGGCTTTGACCAACGAAAACTACCTGCGGAAGCGCGCTGCCGAAGTGCAACGCGATGCTATCTCGCCGCTTGCGGCGGTCAAATCGGGGCTCGCCGAAAGCGCAGAGACAACCCACTTTTCGATACTCGATGCGGCTGGTAACGCGGTCGCTCTGACCTATACCCTGAACGGTGGCTTCGGCAACGGCGTCGTGGTCGAGGGCGCAGGTTTCCTGCTTAACAACGAAATGGACGACTTCAGCACCAAACCAGGCGTACCCAATCTGTTCGGCGTCGTGGGTGGCGTCGCCAATGAAATTCATCCGGGGAAACGTATGTTGTCATCGATGACCCCAACGCTGCTGCTCGAGGGTAATCGGGTGCGCATGGTGCTCGGCACACCGGGCGGCTCGACTATTTTCACCAGTGTTTTTCAGACCATGGTGAATCGTCTCGACTTCGGGATGAGCGTAACTGACACCGTTGCCGCCTCGAGATTTCATCATCAGTTGTTGCCACCGACCCTGATCGTGTACAGCCGCTGCTGCGCACTGGGTGATGAACGCACGCAACGCGAGCTCAAGGCCCTCGGCTACGACGTCAAGCAAAGCCCTTGGGAATTCGGTGACCTGCAGTTGATCGATATCGATGCCGATGGCGTCGTCACGGCCGCTGCAGATCCGCGCGGACGCGGCGTCGCCCGCGTATTCGACGTTCGCTAGTTCGCTGGACCTTCGGGCGGCGACAGACGTACGGTCTCGTCGCGCAAGGGGCGCGGCGTCACGTCCACCGGCTCAATGGGCTCGAGTCTGGTGGAATCGAGCGCCGGGTCGAGATCGCGCAGTCGCCGCGCAGTGACCAGCACCCGGCTCTCCAAAGAATTGATGGCTGAATTGTAGCTGTCTACCGCTTGGCGGATGCCCTTGCCCACCTTGACCCAGTGCTCACCCATGACGGCGAGCCGGTCATAAAGATCTTTGCCGAGCGTGCTGATTTTCTCGGCGTTGCGCGCGATCTCTTCCTGGCGCCAGCCATAGGCCACCGCTCGCAACAAGGCGATGAGCGAGGTCGGTGTCGCGATCATCACGCCCTGCTCGACACCCGCTTCGATCAGCGCCGGATCCTGCTCGAGCGCTGCACTGAAGAACACCTCGCCCGGCAAGAACAGCACCACAAACTCCGCACTGCCACGCACCTCTGCGGCGTAACCCTTGCGCGAGAGCGCTGTCAGATGGCCCTTCACGGCTTTGGCATGCTCCTGCAAGCGCAGCGTGCGCGTTGTGTCGTCCCGCGCTTCGAGCGCGGCGAGATAGCCCGCCAGCGGCACCTTG
>VGTW01000171.1 GCA_016874555.1 Gammaproteobacteria bacterium
GGCCATCTATGTCCGCGCCGCAGGTCCAGGCCCGCAGGCCTCGTTCGATGGTGCGCGGGCGCACCGCATCCGCTTCGATCGGGATCGAGTCCCGCCGGTGGGTGCTTTCTGGTCCTTGTCGCTGTACGAACTGATGCCAAGTGGCGAGCTGTTTTTCTTTGACAACGCCTTGCAGCGGTTCGCAATCGGCGACCGTACACCCGGACTGCAGTTCGCGAGCGACGGCAGCCTCGAGATCCATATCTCCGCCGACGAGCCCACCGATGCACGGCGCAGCAATTGGCTGCCCTGCCCGCGCGGCGCCTTTGTACTGATTTTGCGCGCCTATCTTCCGGCAAAGCGGTTCATTGAGGGCCGGTATCGAGTGCCGCCCGTCATACCAGTCTGAGCACAGAGGATCTCATCATGACCGCCGCCTTCTCGACGCCCATCACGACGCTTGCAGACCAGGATGGCGTGATCGAGGGTCCGTGGCGCAAGCCCATCAATTTGTTGCGCGCTCAGACCTATGATGACCACGCGTCCATTCACGATGACGCGACCGCGCAAAAACTCGGATTTCGTGGCGGCACCATCGAGGGCCCGACCCACTTCAGCCAAATCACACCGTTATTGGTCCATCTGTGGGGAACCGAGTGGTTCGAGAACGGCGCAATCTCCGCCAACTATCGCAACGCCAGCTACGAGGGCGAAGAGGTCAAGGCACAGGTCAAGCCCACCAGCAGCAGTAGTGCGCAAATCTCGGTGCTCAAGCTTGATGGCACCGTGGTGCTCACCGGCAGTGGCGCGATCGGTAGTCATGCCGAGCCCGGGGCCGCGCTTGCCAAGTTGCAGCGCGCCCATCCCCTCATCGAGCCGCGTATTCTCAAAGGGGCGAGTATCGGCATGCGCGCGCCATCGCGAGTCGTACGCATGGACTACGCTCAAAGAATGGGTGATCTCTACCCGTTCTCATTGCAGGAAAAGCTCGCGAACATCACCGAACCCTCGCCGTTTTACGAACGCAGCGCCGCAACCCCGTGGAATCGCCCGGTCATGCCCGTAGAAATGATCAGCGTACTCTGCCAACACCTCGCCTCCGACGATGGCTTCCCGGTGTCGTTCCCGGTTGTCGGCTTGTTCGCCGACCAGGAAATCAGTCTGCGCTCGGGTCCTGTCTCGCCCGAACTCGACTATCGTCTGGAGCGCGAAATCATTGCCCTGACCGAGACGCCCAAGACCGAAAGCATGTGGCTATGCAGCCGCCTCTTCTGTGGCGATTCTTTGATCGCGGAGATGACGCTCAACCAGGCCTTTTTGAAGGCTTCCTCGCCCGTCTACGCCTAGCGAGTCGGGCGATCGAAGACAGCGCTGGTTATTGCACTTTCCGCTTGGTGTTACGGCTCTCGATGGCCTCGAGATTTGCAGCGGGACCAGCCCCCTCGTCGGGCAAGTCCGGTAATACTTCGAGAAAAGTCTCGCGACGGCGCCGCAATCGGTCAAGACAAAGATTGAGCGCCACTTTGTGCATCCAGGCATCGAGGCCCGGACCGCCCGGCTCCCGATCCGGGGCGCGCTGCCAGGTTCGGACGAGAGTTTCCTGAGCTACGTCCTCGACATCGCCGGAGTCACCGAGGATACGGCGTGCGAAGAAAAAGATCCGTGGCAGCTTCCGATCGAGCAGCACACGCATTGCCTGCGGATCGCCGACGCGGATTCGCGCCGCAAGATCAAGCTCAGCATCGTCATTCATCGACACGCGGTCGCGGCAGGCGCATCGAGGTATGGTCTTGCCAACCCGTATAGAACGCATCGAGCGATTTGCGCGCCCAAAGAATGAAATCGTCATCGCGCGCGGGGTCACCCTGCTCTATCCACCACAGCACCGCGTCGAGCAGAAACCCGGCCGTGGCCCTCGATGACAATTGGCGCATCAGCGGATCGGCAGCCATCGAGGGCGAGCAGGTTTCGAGCAGGCGATCGGTATGCTCGACGATATTCGAGTGCAGCTCCTCAAAATAGCCTCGGTACTCGGGGTCGGTGGCACAATATCGCGCGAGCAGCATGAATTCGCTGCGGTGGGCGCGTGTCAGAGCTAGTACTTCCCTCAAGTTGCGCCCGAGCCCACGCCACGGCTGCGCCTGCAAAGCGCGCCACTGCGCCGCAAAGCCGCCGAGGATAGCCGCCAACAAGGCATCGCGAGAGTCGAAGTAGCGGTAGAGAACAGTCTTGGGGATGCCGAGCTCCTCGGCGAGTGCATCCATGGGGGTCGAGCGAATACCGCGTTTGGCCAAGACGACCGCGGCCGAGCGGAGTAATTCACCCTCGCGCTCTTGTCGACGCGCATCGGCCTCGCCCCGCGGCGGGCGCCCCGCAGACAAGTGCGCGACTTTGGATGATCGCGCCCGGACGGCTCTGCTCAATCGACTCCCCTCCAAACGCTGACCCCCCCTTCGGTGGCCAGCCCTATCTTGATCTTGCCTGCTCTTGATCTTGACTGCTCGCGAAGTTAAATGATACTACCTAGAACCATTTAATACCTGTCGCTCGGCACAACAGGAACTACACGGGGGACAACATGACCACCAATCGTCACTCGCCGCTGATCGCGGCTTGCATCGGCGCCATCATCGCCGCCTCCGCGGCTTCGAATCTTCACGCGCAGTCCTCGAATACTGCTGCCGGCAATGCCGGCGCGCTCGAAGAAATCGTGGTCACTGCACGCAAGCGCGCCGAGCGTCTCGAAGAAGTTCCAGCGTCCATCACGTACTTTGACGAAGAATATTTGCGTGACCTCGACGTCGGCTCCGGCAAGGACCTGACGCGCATCACGCCGGGGCTCTACGTCATCGACAACGGCTCGGGCTTCAACGACGAATTTCTCATCCGCGGCGAAGGCGCCTCGCGGCAGAACAACGCCGAAACCGGCTCTGGGCTCTATCGCAACGGCATGTTTGTCCCTGGCGGCAATGCCGGTGGACGCAACTACGTACCCGTCGATTTTTTTGATGTGGGTTCCGTGACCGTACTACGCGGTCCGCAGGGATCATTCTTCGGCCGCAATGCTTTGGGCGGCGCGGTCAATATTGTCTCCACGCGCCCCACCGAAAATCTCGAAGGTTCGGTAGACCTCGAGTACGGCATCAACAAAAGCAAGCGTGGCGAAGCGGTACTCAACATGCCCCTCGGCGAAACCGTTGCCGTGCGGGTCGGCGGTCTGAAAGCCAAACAGAGCGACGGTTTCTACAAGAGTTCGCTCACCGGCAAGACTCTCGATATCGAAGACTCCTCGGCGTACCGAGCGCAGCTTGCCTGGCGCCCCTCCGACAAGTTGGATTTCAACCTGCTGATCGAACGGGCCAGTGAATTCGGTCCCAACGTCATTGCGTTCGGGCAGATCCTGCCGACCGATGATCCGCCTGTGAACCCGACCGGCACACCTTCGGGCTACTCGGTCGCGCGCTTTTTGAAGCCGGTCGACACCGACAGCTACTTCGATCGCACGACCGAGACCCGCATCATGGAGATCAGTTGGGATCTCGGTGGGGTG
>VGTW01000172.1 GCA_016874555.1 Gammaproteobacteria bacterium
GCGGGAAGAAGGTCGTCACGAAGCCGTTGGTCGGCGCGTAAGGACCGAAGGGCGCCGGCAACGGGTTGCCGGGGCGCGCGTCGTTGCTCTTTTGGCAGGCCGGCGTGAGGCTGTAGAGGAAGAACGCAGCGCTGGTACCGTCGGTCAGGAAGTAGTTGGTCTGATCGTTGAAGGCCGCAACAGCGGTCAGCGTGCCCGAGGCCACTTCCCAGTCACCCTTGAACGAGAGATTGACGTTCTCTTGCTCGTTCTGCGGCGTAACGTTGTTGATATATTTGAATGCGTGCGTGTTCGGGTCTTCCTGGAAGAGCCCGAGGCCCGGGATACCGGCGACTTCCTTCAGCGCGAGCGACGCGTTGAAGTTGATGGCACCCGCATCGATCTTCGAGTACTTAGCCTTGATGTCGAAGTTGCCCGACTCGCCCATGGGGCCCATGAGGCGCGCGTTGATGCCGCTCTCCTCAAAGAAATCGACGCAGTTATCGCAGTTGAGCAAATCGTTCTTCCACTCACCGTCGGTCTGGCGCGTGTACGCAGACACCGAGCCTTTGTAATCACCGCCGATCGGACCACCGACGTAGGCATTCAACTTGTAGCTGCCGTAATCGCCGTAACCCGCGCCGAGGTCGGCCTCGAGCACATCGCCAGGCTTGCGCGTGGTGATGATCAGGGCGCCGGCCACCGCGTTGCGGCCGTAGAGCGCGCCTTGCGGGCCCTTGAGGATTTCGATCTGCGAGACGTTGGCGAGCTCTTGGTTGAGCGCGTTCGGGTTGGTCTGCAGCACGCCGTCGACGACCAACGCAAAATTGGTCTCGGCGTCGCGGCCCGTATTGATGCCGCGAATGGTGACCTGCATGTCACCGGCCTCGGCCGTCTGCACCTGGGCTACACCCGGCGTCAGCGCGATGAAGTCCTGCGGCCGCTCGATACCTGCGGAGGCGATCTCGGTCGCGGTGAAAGCCTGCACCGTAGCCGGCACGTCCTGAATGCGCTCGGCGCGCTGACGAGCGGTGACCACGATCTCCTCAAGTTGCGCTTCCTGCGCACCCGCCTGAGCGGCGGCAACAGCGGCTACAACGCTCGCGCCAATCAGCGAGAGCCTACGATTGCGCTTGGGCATTCATCCTCCAGATCGATCCATGAAACGAGTTCGGCTAAATAAAGCGTAAGCTTATGCCGCCTTGCCCAAGGCAAGCAACGTCATTTGCGTGCGTGAACGTATAAAATGTTGCTATTTAACAACAAGGAAAAAGGCAGAAAACCGCCGGGCGGGGGCGGACAAGCGGCCACCCCGGAAGCCGCCTGCGGCATCATAAGGAACCTCTATAGAGCCGAGGATTTGACCGTGAGCAGCACCCCACCCGTAACCGCCATCGACATCGTCAGCGGCATTTGGACCGAGGAAGCCCTCGCCCATCGCCCCGGCTGGCAGGAGCAATTCTTCGCAGGGAAGATGAAGTCGAAGACCAACATGAAGGGCGTGGCGCTCGATGACCAACTCGCGCTGATGGCCGAAGCGGGCATCGAACGGGCATTTCTGTTTGCGCCCAAAGCCGGTCGCCAGGGGCTGCCCGGTTCATTCCACCTGCCCTACGAAGTGGTTGCCCGCGCGCTCGAAAAATATCCAGGACGCTTTTACGGGCTGGCGGGACTCGACCCCTACGAAGGCATGAGCGGAGTCCGCGCACTCGAAGATGCCGTCAAAAATATGGGCTTCATCGGCGCACATCTTTATCCGCACTGGTTCGATCTGCCGCCCGATCACGCCAAGTACTACCCGTTCTACGCCAAGTGCTGCGAACTCGGCGTGCCAATCCAGATGCAAGTCGGCCAATCGATGGTGTACGCAAAGGAGCAACCAATGCGCAGCGTCGGGCGACCAATTCTGCTCGATGGCATCGCTTGCGATTTTCCCGAGCTCAAACTGATCGGCATTCACGTGGGCATTCCGTGGACCGACGAGATGATCGCGATGGCCTGGAAGCACGAAAACGTGTTCATCGGCTCCGATGCGCACAGCCCAAAGTACTGGCCGCCGTCGTTCGTGAGCTACATCAACAGTTATGGTCAGGACAAAGTATTGTTTGGCACTGATTTCCCCGTGCTCGGCTTCAAGCGCACGATGGACGAGGTGCTAGCGCTCGGCCTGCGGACAGACCCGCTGCGTAAATTTCTGCGCGACAACGCGCTACGCGTATACGCGATCAAATAATCGCCGATCTCCGCTTTCCGCACCGAGCGGATCTCAGTCACCACCCTGACGCAACGATTTGGCTGCCTGCTCTGCGGTCATTGCGGCGCCACTCGCAATGAGTAAGTCGATGGTGGCCGCATCGACCCCCGCCTCGCGCAAAATCTCAACCGTGTGTTCGCCGAGGCGTGGTGCCGGCCGGCGGATCGAGGCCGGCGTGTTGCCAAAGTTCACTGGGAACGAGGGCAACCGCAGTTTGCCCTCGGTCGGGTGATCGAAGGACTGCCAGAACCCCGTCGCCTCAAGGTGCGGGTCGGTCGTAAGTTCCTCGAGCGTGTTAACCACGATGTGCGGAATACCGGATTGCGAGAGCACCGCCAGCCACTCGGCCGTGGTGCGTGTCGCCATGATCATTGCAGTGGTTTGATTGGTGGAATCGATGTTGCACACCCGATCCGCGAGCGTACGAAAACGCTCATCGTCAATGAATTGCGGATATCCGGTGAGCTCGCAAAATTTCACCCAATGGGCATCGAGATACGGCAGCACCGCGATGTAGCCGTCTCGGGTCTTGTAAGGTTTGCGATCTTTGCTCATGAGCCGCGTGTAGCCCGGCTTGCCCTTGGGGGGATCGAAAGTCATACCCCACAGGTGCTCGGCCATGACCCAGTTGACCATGGTCTCGAACATCGGCACCTCGAGCTCCTGTCCCTCGCCGGTGCGTTCACGATGAAAAAGTGCCGCGAGCACGCCGTAGACCACGGTAATAGCAGTGGTTTTATCGGCGACGATGGTGGGTAGGTAGCGTGGCTCACCCAGCACCATTTCATTGAGCATGGCGATGCCGCTTACTGCCTGAATTGAGTCATCGAGGGCGCCGAGCTTGCCATAGGGCCCTTTCTTTGAGTAACCATAGGCACCGCAATAAATGATACGCGGGTTGACTTTGCGTAGGTCGATGTAATCTAGACCGAGCTTGGTCATCACTTGCGGTCGATTGTTGTGGATGAATACGTCGGCATCTTTGCCGAGGGCGAGTGCGGCCTCACGCGCGCCGGGCACACGCAGATCGAGCACAATACTGCGCTTGTTACGATTACAGGTGAGATAGAGCGCCGCCATGCCGGGGTTATTAGACGCCCCCAGAGATCGGTTGCTGTCGCCAAGCGGCTGTTCGATTTTGATGACCTCGGCCCCCATATCCGCCAACATCTGGCACGCCCAAGGCCCGAGCACCACGCTCGTCATCTCGACGACCTTGATCCCATGCAACGGTCCGCTCATCC
>VGTW01000173.1 GCA_016874555.1 Gammaproteobacteria bacterium
AACGCCTGTATTGCTGTCATCGACGATCCGGCGGTCACGCTGGCCGGTCTCATGCAGCATGTGCCGGGCCCGGATTTTCCCACCGCCGGTATCATCAATGGCGCCCAGGAAATCGTCAGCGCGTACCAAGGCGGGCGCGGGCGGCTCTCGATTCGTGCGCGTACCCACTTCGAAGATATCGGCAAGACCGATCGACAAGCGATCATCGTCACTGAGCTGCCGTATCAGGTGAATAAGGCGAGGCTGATCGAGCGCATTGCCGATCTGGTACGCGAAAAACAGATCGAAGGCATCTCCAACGACGGTCTGCGGGATGAGTCTGACAAGGATGGCATGCGCATCGTCATCGAGTTGCGGCGCGGGGAACACGCTGAGGTTGTGCTCAATAATCTGTTTGCACAAACGCCGCTCGAGACAGTGTTCGGCATCAATATGGTGGCCCTCGTTGATGGACAGCCGCGCCTGCTGTCTCTCAAAGAAATGCTCGAGGCCTTCATCAAGCATCGGCGCGAAGTGGTTACGCGCCGGGCGGTACTCGATCTCGCCAAGGCGCGTCATCGGGCGCACATTCTCGAGGGCCTTGCGGTTGCTTTGGCGAACATCGATGACGTCATCGCGCTGATTAAGGCGTCACCGACGCCCGTTGAGGCGAAGACGGCCTTGCTCGCGCGCAGTTGGAACTCCGGCGCTGTGCCCGAGATGCTGGCGCGATTTAATAATGCGTCGACGCGGCCCAGGGACCTCGCCGCCGAGTTGGGTTTGCAGAGCGACTCCACTGGCTATCGATTGAGTGAGATGCAGGTGCAGGCTATCCTTGACATGCGGCTCAACCGACTGACCGGTCTCGAGCAAGAAAAAATCGTTAGCGAATACGCCGAACTGCTGGCACTGATCATCGACCTGTTAGACATTCTGGCACGCCCCGAGCGTTTGACCGAGGTGGTGCGTGCCGAACTCACTGCAATTCGCGACGAATACGGTGATGCTCGCCGGACCGAAATCAATCTCGACCATATCGATCTTGCCACCGAGGATTTGATCGAGCCGCAAGATGTCGTGGTGACGCTTTCGCATACAGGCTATGCCAAGAGCCAACCGCTTACCGAATATCAGACGCAACGCCGCGGTGGGCGCGGCAAGATGGCAACCACCGTCAAAGATGAAGACTTCATAGAGAGACTCTTCGTCGCGCATACCCATGACACGCTGTTGTGCTTTTCGAATCGTGGTCGGGTCTACTGGTTGCGCGTGTTCGAGTTGCCGCAGGCGGGCCGAGGCGCGCGCGGTAAGCCGCTCGTGAATCTGATGCCGCTCGAAGAGGGCGAGAGGATCAATGCGCTGCTGCCAATCAAGCAATTCGACCACGAACATTTCGTGTTTATGGCGACGAGTCACGGAACCGTCAAAAAGACGCCGCTGTCGGCGTACTCGCGGCCGCGACCCTCGGGCATTATCGCGGTCGATTTGCGGGATGGTGATCGCCTGGTCGGCGTCGGTCTCACCGACGGCAAGCGCGACATCATTCTTTGTTCGAGCGGCGGTAAAGCCATCCGCTTCAACGAGGACGAAGTGCGCGCCATGGGGCGCGATGCCTCGGGCGTTCGCGGCATACGCCTCGGCGACGGTCAGGACGTTATCTCGCTGGTCGTCGTCGGCGATGGACTGATCCTCACCGCGAGCGAAAAAGGCTTCGGAAAGCTCACGCCGCTCGAAGATTTTCCGTTACATGGTCGAGGCGGCCAGGGCGTGATCGCGCTGCAGACCACTGATCGCAACGGTGCAACGGTCGCCGCGCTACAAGTGCAGGGCGGAGACGAGATCATGATGATCAGCTCGGGCGGCACCTTGGTGCGCACGGGCGTGGCGGAAATCTCCATCGTCGGTCGCAACACGCAGGGCGTGCGCCTCATTCGGCTCGAAGAGGGCGAGCGCCTCGTCAGCGTCGAAGGGATCGCCGCCATCGACGACTCCGGTGCTGCCGACGCGGGCGAGGCCAACGCTGAGACTGCCGGCTCATCCGCCGCGTGGCCTGAGGGCGCGGGGCCCGCGAATCTGCACTGACCGTCAGGAGCACCATCGTGCGCGTATTCAATTTTGCGGCAGGTCCAGCGAGCTTGCCATTACCGGTTTTGGAGCAAGCGCGTGACGAACTGCTCGACTGGCAGGGCAGCGGCATGTCGGTTACGGAGGTCAGCCATCGCAGCAAAGCGTTCGTGGCGGTAGCGCAGCAGGCTGAGCAAGATTTGCGTGATTTGCTGTCGATTCCAACGAATTATAAAGTGCTGTTCTTGCAGGGCGGGGCGACTGGGCAGTTCACGGCGATCCCGCTCAATCTAGCCGGCCCCGGGGCAACCGCCGATTATCTTAATACCGGAGTGTGGTCAAAGAGAGCGATCGGCGAGGCTAAGCGTTTCTGCAAGGTCAAGGTCATTGCCGACGAGGCGGCCTCCAACTATTCGAGCGTGCCTACCAGGGAATCTTTGCAGCCGACGCCGGGCGCTGCCTACCTGCATTACACGCCCAACGAAACCATCGGCGGAGTGGAATTTCCTTACGTACCATCGGATGGCGATCCGCCCTTAGTCGCCGATATGTCATCAAATATTTTGTCGCGACCCATCGACGTCAGTCGCTTCGGACTCATCTATGCGGGAGCACAAAAAAATATCGGTCCGTCGGGGTTGGTGCTCGTGATCGTGCGCGACGATCTCATCGGTAAGGCCCGCGCGGGGACGCCGCCGATCTGGGATTACGCGGCGATGGCGAAAGAAGCTTCGATGCTCAACACACCGCCGACCTTCGGCATCTACATGGCAGGGTTGGTGTTCGCTTGGCTCAAGCGCGAGGGCGGGCTCGTGGCGATCGGTGAGCGTAATCGGCGGAAGGCCGAGCGGCTTTATGCCGCGATCGACTCCTCGGGCTATTACAAAAGTCCAGTGGCCGCTAACTGCCGCTCCTGGATGAATGTGCCGTTCACCATGCCGAACCCCGAACTCGAGAAAACATTTTGCGCCGAAGCCGCCAAAGCGGGGCTCGCCAACCTCGAGGGGCACCGGTCCGTGGGTGGCATACGGGCCTCGATCTATAACGCCATGCCGCTGGCGGGTGTTGAGGCGCTCATCAGTTTCATGGGCGAATTCCAGCAGCGTCACGGCTGATCGGCGCATGGCCTTTCGGATACAGACACTGAACCAGATCAGCGTGCGCGGACTCGAGCGTCTGCCGCGCGATCGCTATGAAGTGGCCTCGGCAATCACTGACCCGCACGCCATCCTGCTGCGCTCGGCCGACATGCACAAGATGACGATCGCGCCGAGTGTGATCGCTGTTGCGCGCGCGGGAGCTGGAACTAATAATGTCCCGGTAAACACGCTCTCGAAGCGCGGCATCCCGGTTTTCAATGCGCCCGGTGCCAATGCCAACGCGGTCAAAGAACTGGTGATCGCGGGT
>VGTW01000174.1 GCA_016874555.1 Gammaproteobacteria bacterium
TCTTGATCGCTTTTTATCGTTTGGCATGGAGGTTGCTGTACTCCGCACGGTCCCGACCACTGGTGAACTCGTGTCCGCACTCGGTATAGAAGTTTCTGCTGCAGCTGCACTCTCGGCCACGCCCCCGGCGCCCCCCGGCGCGGTGGTGTACGGCGATCCGTTTACGGAGCAATTGCTCGCCCTCGGCGCGCGTGTCGCGCGGACTGACGTTACGGTGCTGATAGGCGGCCCTTCTGGGACCGGTAAAGAAGTGCTCGCTCGGTATATTCATGATCGTTCGCTGCGTGCAGAAGGACGCTTCGTTGCCTTCAACTGCGCCTGTCTGCCCGAATCGATGGTCGAAGATTTGCTCTTCGGGCATGAGAAGGGCGCTTTTACCGGGGCCACGCAGCGCTTCGCGGGATTCTTTGAGCAAGCCGATGGCGGCACGCTGTTTCTCGACGAAGTCGGCGAGATGCCGCTGTCGCTGCAGGCCAAGTTGTTGCGCGTTTTGCAGGAGCGCGAGTTCACGCCGCTCGGCGCAACCCAACCGATCAAGACGCGGTTTCGGTTGTTAGCCGCGACCAATCGCAATTTGAAAGCCGATGTGCAGGCGGGGCGCTTCCGTGAAGATCTTTACTATCGGCTCAATATATTTCCGCTGCAGTTACGCCCTTTAAATCAGCGTCCGGGCGATATCATCCCGCTCGCGCGCGCGATGTTGAAGCGACACGCGTACATCGCCGGTGATCTGCAACTCGATCTCAGCGCGATCGAAGTGCTATGTGCCTACGACTGGCCGGGTAACGTTCGCGAACTCGAGAACGTGATCCAACGTGCGATGGTGATCGCCGATGGGCCGACGCTCTCGGCTATTCATCTCGGCCTCGAGGGCGCGTTGCCGGCAGAGAGTCAATTGACGGCGATGGCTTGGGCGAATCAGGCCGTGTCGGCCGATCTCGCCGAGGTCTCGGCGGCTGCGCCTGTCACCGAGGCAAGAGCGGCGCCGTCCCTGGCCGATCGTCGCGCGATGCAAGAGGCTGAACTCATCATGGAAACGCTCAAGGCCTCGCCGACCAAAACGATGGCGGCTGAGCGGCTCGGTATCTCCGAGCGTACTTTGCGTTACAAGCTCGCGCGCCTGCGTGAGCACGGTCTGATGGCGGCGGGTCTATGAGCGTCCCGTCGCTCGCCATGCAGCAGGCTCTCGATCAGTTGCGCGCCATGCGCGAAGCGGTGCGGCCGCCGGTGAGCCCCGAAATCGATGCGCTCCGCGGCTCGATCGCCCCCGGTGCACCATCGACTGGCGTTCAGGGTCCTTCATTTCTCGATACCATGCGGTCGGCAGTCGACTCGGTCAACGAACAGCAGAAGATGTCGCGTGATCTGCAAAACGCGTATATCCGCGGCGAGGATGTGCCGCTGACCGACGTGGCGATTGCCATGCAGAAATCCTCGGTCGCCTTCGAAGCTACCGTGCAGGTGCGTAACAAGGTTCTCGAGGCGTACAAAGAAATCATGAGTATGACGGTATAGTGCTATGGCAGCTGTAGAAGCGGACGTTTTGAAGGGTCGGCTCGATGCCGAGAGCCCAGGCGGTGGCGTGATGGTGAGCACTTCGCGAGCGGCAACGGTAGCGGCTGATGGCACGCTCTCTGAACCGTCGTTGGTAGGGGCATCTATTGGCGATTTACTGCAGCGTCCCGCCGTACGCTCGACGCTGCCGTATGTCGGCCTTGGCCTCGTGTTGCTTCTCGCGGTGATGGCCTACATCACCATGTCGGCACCGCCGCCGCGCGCTCTCTATCCTTCAATGGCGGATTCCGATAAGGAGGCCGCGCAGCAGTTGCTTCAGAAAAACGGTATCGATGTCACGCTGGATCCGGGCAGCGGCTCGTTGACTGTACCGGCCGCCGAATTTCACGAAGCGCGCATCATGCTAGCCGCGGCGGGTCTGCCCAAGGAGGCAGCTGGAAATTCATCGTCCTTGCTCGGCGAAGCGATGCCGCTCGGCACTAGTCAATTCATGGAGCAGGCCCGGTACAACGCGGCGATCGAGGAGGAACTCGCACAAAGTATTCGTCGGATCAATACTATTCAGGATGCGCGGGTCCATCTTGCGCTGCCGCGGCAGAGTGCTTTTGTGCGCGATCGCGCTGATCCGAAGGCTTCGGTCATCGTCACTCCATTTGCCGGACGCGCGGTCAGTGACGGACAGGTCCAGGCCATTGTTCATTTGGTGTCATCGAGTATTCCCTACATGACACCTACCAATGTGTCGGTCGTGGATCAGTTCGGGCGTTTACTCACGGAAGGGGCGAAGGATCTCAACGCGAAGCAACTTGAGTTGCGTCAAAAAATGGAAGCTGATTATGTAGATCGTATCGTGCAAATCCTCGCGCCCATCTTCGGCGCCATAAATATTCGTGCGCAGGTCAACACCGATCTAGATTTCTCTGTCATTGAGCAGACGGTCGAAAACTATGACCCCGAGAATGCGGGCACGCGAGTGCGATCCGAACAGGTAAAAGAAAGTCGTACTACCGAGCCGCGCTCTTCAGGCATCCCCGGTTCCTTGTCGAACGAGCCACCCGCACCGGTAACACCGACCGCGGCTGCTAACGTACCTGCCGATCCGGCGACTGACCCGGCGGCACAGCCGGGTGCGGCGCCCGAGCCCGTTGTCCGCGGCCAAGAGAGCAGCCAGAGTCGTAATTTCGAGATGGACCGTACGGTGCGATATGTGGTCGATCCTGCGCCGCGCCTGCGTCGTCTGACGGTCGGCGTTGCCATCAACGACGCGATTGCCGCGCCGGGCGCAGTGACGCCGCCCACTCGTCGACCGCTGCCCGCTGCGGAAATTACTCGTCTAACGAATCTTGTGCAGGGCGCTGTCGGGTTCAGTGCTGCGCGGGGCGATGTGATCAATATCATCAGCACTAATTTTGAGCCCCCTCCAGTCGAGACGCCGCTCCCTGTCTGGGAGCAACCGCGGTACCTTGATCTTGCCAAATATCTCTCCATCGCTTTGGCCGTCGGTTTACTTGCACTGCTCGTTATACGGCCGATCATGACCCGTTTGACGACTATTCCGCCGCCGCCTGAAATACCGCGTGAGAAGCTATTGGCGGCGCTCGCCGAAAGTGGTGTCGATGTGGGCTTGCTGACTTCAGGGGGGGCTGCTGCGGGTGCGGCGAGCGTATCCGGTAGTGCAGAGGGTGGCGCAGAGGCCGATATGTCTATGCGCGAGGGCGAGTCGATTGAGGAATTCCGCGCCCGATTGAAGCCGCGTAAAAAGAGTTCGGCGATTTCGGCGGAACTTCTCGACACGGCCAACAGTTACGATGACAAGGTGACCGTCGTTCGAATGATGGTGTCTCAGGATGCCAAGAGAGTTGCACTGGTGCTTAAAAATCTTGTGTCCAAAGATATTCGTTAATGAAGGTTTAAGCACATGGCTCAA
>VGTW01000175.1 GCA_016874555.1 Gammaproteobacteria bacterium
TTTTGACGAGCGCCGCCATCAGGCCTGTCTCGAACACTCGGTCGAGCAACGACAACTCGCCGAGGTGGGCGCGGTGCGGCGCGGCGATACCTGGGCGCTACTCGAAAAAGCCTGTGGCCTGCCGGCAGGCTCACTCGCGCGCGAAAACGCCGAGATTGATTCGAGTCGCGAGACGGGCCGTGCTGATCGATTCGCTCGTTCGTTCGCAGGACTCGTCCCGCTCACGCCGCCCTACTGCGCAGTCCGGGTGACCGGCGCACTCTTCCACACGCAGGGCGGGCTCGAGATAAACGGCTGCGCCCAGGTGCTACGTCCCGATGGACGGCCGCTGCCCAATCTCTACGCCGGCGGGGGTGCGGCACGCAGCATTTCCGGCGCCGAGGTGACGGGCTACCTGCCGGCGATTGGTCTTTGCATGGCGATTACTTTGGGCGCGGTCGCCGGCGACGCCGCAGGCAGGCAGTGCACATGAGCGCCAGCAATATGACTCGCGGTAACGTGACTATCGGCAACGTGACTATCGGTACAAGGCGCAGGGCCCTCGCGCCGGCTTTTTTCCGGGCACTGTTGCTAGCCGTTCTGGGCAGCCTCGCTTCTCGGGCCGCGACGGGCACAGACGCAATCGCCGTCACCGAGACCACGCTGCCCCGCGCGGCGGAGGCCCCAGCGATGCCCGTGCGTATCGCCGCACCGCGCGCCGGCAAGGCACTGCCCGTGATCGTGTTCTCGCACGGCGCCTACAGCTCGAAGGACGAATACTCCGTATTGCTCGACTATTGGGCGGCGCACGGGTATGTGGTGATCGCGGTCACGCACCGCGACTCGATACGCCTCGGCACGACGCGCGGCAATAACGACCCGCGGTTCATGAGTTGGCGCCTCGATGACCTGAAGCAGGTGCTAGGCAGCCTGCCGCAACTGCTGTCTGTCGTACCCGGACTCGCTACCCGGACAGACTCTTCAAAGATTGCAGCAGCCGGCCATTCGTTTGGCGGACTCATTGCGCAGACTTTGGCGGGCGCCACGTTGCGTGACCCAGCAACGGGCAGCGCAGTCAGTCACCGGCAGGCGGCGATTCGTGCCGCCATCATCTTTAGCGGCGCGGGGGCTATGCCACCCGTGCTCGGCGCCGAGGACTTCGCTGCGCTCGCCGTTCCGACCTTGGTCACGGTGGGCACACTCGATCTGCAACAGGCCCCGAACTTGAGCGGTTATGAATGGCGACGGCAACCTTATGACCTGATCCCTGCGGGTCAAAAATATTTGTTGATACTCGAAGGTGCCGACCATTACCTCGGTGGCCGCGTCGGTCGTGACGATCTGCCGCGTTCGCCGCAGGCCGACGATTTCGTGGCGGCTTTCCAAGCGGCGTCAACGCTGTTTCTGGATGCGACCCTGAAAGATCAGCCGCCGGCGAAGGCGCGCTTGAGCCAGCTGCCGAGCACGCCGGCACCGTTCGCCGCCCACGCAACGCTGCAGCAGCGCTAGTGCGCCGACGGCCGTAGCGCTACGCCAGCACGAATGCCCAGTTTATTTGGTCGTAGCCTTGAGCGCAGCGACGATCTGTCGCCGCTCTTCAGCATCGGTGATCGACTTGTATCGCATGCGGTGTTGCCCGCCGAGAAAGGCCTCGGGGTTGGCGATCAACTCATCGACGCTGGCGTCACTCCACACGAGACCATTCTTGCCGGCCTCGACGAGCGCGCCCGAGTAATAAAAACCGGGAGCACTGGCGGCTCGACGACCGAACACCCGATGCAGATTCGGCCCCACGGCGTGCGGCCCGTTAAGCTCGAAGCTGTGACAGAAGCGACACCACATGAAGTCTTTCTGCGATTGTGCCGAGAGCTCCGGTGCCACGGTGACGTTTAGGTAAGGGTCGACCGCAGGGGGCGGACCCGAGTCGACCATTTGCTTCGCGGTCGTGAACGGCACGACGCCAAAGATTTGATACGGCATGTAGGCCGCTACGCTGATCAACGCCGCGAAGACGAAGAGGTGCGCAAATCTCCACATGGGCGCGGTTCGCAAGGTATTGGCGGTCGCCGCGCCACCCCAGTCAAAGGCCGGCAACAGGCGCCATGGGCCGATCCGATATCGCAACGCCTGCCATAGCGCGACCAACACGGTGAACACCGAGAGCACAATGATCAAAAAACCGATCGTGCTGTGCAGGTATCCCATGGTGACGGACAGGCGATAACCCGCGGGCACGGGCGCGGGTAAGGTCACCCAGCCGAACCACGACACCGCGTGACCCTCGGACCACGCAAAGACGGGACCGGTCAGGCAAAAGGCGGCCAGCGTCAGGTACAGCCCCGCATTGCACGCACGCGCGAGGTCATCGGCCGCTGCCGGGACGCGAGTCGGGCGATAGGGACTCGGCAGCGTCATCCACAGCCAAAAACGCGGGATCAACAGCAGCAGCACCGTCAAGCCGTTGGAGATATGCAGATGCTGCAGCGCCTCGCGTGCGGCGCTACCCCGCGGAGTGACACCGACCTTGGTCGACTGGTACATCTGGAACAGTACCAGCACAAAAATGCTGAGCGACAGCAAGCGCTCGATGGCTCGCAATTTTTGGACACGCACGGTCTCGCTCATGGGGCACCTGCAGGACGAACGGCGCGAATAATCGCGTTGGGTAGAATAGCGTCATCCCAATCGGTTTTCGATTTACCCGTTCGAATGATGACCAGCTGCAAGGATGGGACGATATACACGCGCTGCCCACCGAAACCGTCAATATAAGCGACGTCTGCAGCGGCGAACGGCTCGGAGTGAAAAGCCTTCACGGTGTAGTCGTTGTAGGGGCGCTGTTGTTTTGGTGGCGAGCCGAGCCAAATGTACAAACCGAAATTCGGATTGGTCTTAGCCGGCGTGAGCATTTGCGAGATCCACTCGGCGGGCACCACCTGATCGTCGCCTACTCGACCTTGATCGAGAACCAGTCGACCGATCCTCAACCAGTCACGCCCATTCGCAAAGAGACAGCAAAAGCCACGCGGCAGACCACCCTCGCGATCCATCCAAAGCGCGGCATCGGTTGCACCGATCCGCTTCCACAGCCGCGCCGAAAGATACTCCGCATATCTTTGACCAACTGCGCGCTCGAGCATGATCAGCAACAACTGCGAGTCGGCATTACTGTATTGGAAATAACTGCCGTGCGGCCTCTCAGCCTGCAACCCCATCGTGCCTTGTTCGAGGTTCGAACCGAACAGGATCCGCGCCGATCTCCAGGTGCCAAAAATCGGGATCTCCAGGCCACTCGACATTTGCAGTAGCTCGCGCACGGTGATGTCGCGGCGCGCATCGCCCTGCCATTCGGTGAGCCACTTCGAGGCCGGCGTATCCAGCGAATCGATTTTGCCATCGTCAATCGCTGCGCCGATCAGCAAGGCAAGCACCGTCTTGTGCATGCTGTTCGGGTTAGTGC
>VGTW01000176.1 GCA_016874555.1 Gammaproteobacteria bacterium
CGCTGCACGCGCATCGATCTGTGCCCGCGCCTGCGGATCGGCGCTGGGCAGCGGCGCGATGCCGCGTACCAAAGCATTGAAGTACAGCATCGTGCCACCCACCAACACCGGCATGCGGCCACGGCTGCGAATATCTTTGATCGCGGCAAGCGCATCGGTCACGAACTCTCCGGCGCTGTAGTTCTGCTGCGGATTACAGATGTCGATCAGGTGATGCGGTACGCGCGCGCGGGTCGCAGCGTCAGGTTTTGCCGCACCGATGTCGAAGCCGCGGTAAACCTGCGACGAATCGACACTGATGATCTCGATCGGCAGGCGCTCGGCGAGCGCCAGCGCGAGATCGCTTTTGCCGCTTGCCGTTGGGCCAGCGAGCAATATCGCATCGATGACCCTCATCGGCCGCGCAAAAACAGCAGATCGAGCTGCTCGAGACTCAGCTGCGTCCAGGTGGGACGACCATGGTTGCACTGTCCCGCCCGTTCGGTGTTTTCCATGTCGCGCAGCAAGGCGTTCATCTCGGGCAGACTCAATCTTCGACCAGCGTGGATCGCGCTGCGGCAGGCGATATTGCCGAGCAGCACATGCGCTGCCGCCTCAAGATGATGACTGCCGCGATCATCACGCAGATCGCGAATGACCTCGCGCACGAGTGGCCCCGGGTCAATCGTTGCCAACAACGCCGGCGCCGCCCGGACGGCCAAACGACCTGGACCCAACACATCGATTTCGAAACCCGCTTTGGCGAATTCCGGCGCCAGCGTCTCGAAACGCTCGGTTTCGTGGACTGCGACGTCGACGATGCGCGGCTCGAGCAAACGTTGCATGGCGGGCTGCCCACCGAAGTCACGCTTCATGCGCTCGTACAGCACGCGCTCGTGCGCCGCGTGGGCGTCCACCAACACGAGTCCCGTCGTGTTTTGGGCGAGGATATAGATGCCATGCAGCTGCGCGACGGCCGTACCGAGTGAGCCCGCAGGCTGCATTGAGTCAGACTGCGGTGCGTTCGACCGCGGTAGCCTATCAAAGATTTCGCCGAACGCCGGCGGGATTTCGCCCTGGACCTGCGAGGTCGCACTCGAAAAGTTTGCCAGCTCCGGCGCAGCGACAGCCGGCTCAGCGACGATACCGAGTGCTGCAACCCTTGCCGTGGGCGCAGCCTCCCCTGCGCCAACCCCGAGCGCATCGTGCACAGCGCGGAATACGAAATCGTGGATCTGCCGCACGTCACGGAAGCGCACTTCGAGCTTTTGCGGGTGCGCGTTCACGTCCACCCATTCGGGGTCGAGATCGAGGTAAACGAGATAGGCGGGCTGACGACCGTGATAGAGGACATCGCGATAGCCTTGCCGCACCGCACCGGCGAGCACGCGATCGCGGACCGCGCGTCCGTTGACGTAGGCAAATTGTTGATCACTCGCATTGCGCGCGGCGTGCGGCTGCCCGAGCCAACCCCAGAGCGTCACCGAGCCCGAGCGACGCTCGAAGGGCAGCGCCTCGGCGATGAAATCTTCGCCCATGATGTTTGCGATCCGCGCGCGCTGCGCTTCTGGCATGCGCGCAAGCGGCGCATCGAGCAGCGCTCGACCCTCGTGGCGCAAGCGAAACGCGACATCGAAGCGCGCGAGCGCAAAGCGCTCGACGAGTCTCGCAATATGCCCAAGCTCGGTGCTTTCGGTACGCAGGAACTTGCGGCGCGCCGGCACGTTGTAGAAGAGATCGCGCACTTCGACCAAGGTGCCGCGCGGTTGCGGCGACGGCGACACCGCCGAGAGTTCGCCCCCCTCGACACGGATCTCGGCACCCTGCGCTGCCCCTTGCGCACGTGAGGCGATCCGCAAGCGCGACACCGAACCGATCGACGGCAGCGCCTCGCCGCGAAATCCCAAGGAGCGAATGGCGGCGAGATCTTCGAGCACGCTGATTTTGCTGGTTGCATGCCGCTGCACGGCGAGCGGCAACTCGACGGCATCGATACCGTGGCCGTCATCGAGCACGCGCACCAAACGCACGCCGCCCGCCTCGATATCGACGTCGATCGCCGCGGCGCCGGCATCAAGCGCATTTTCGACCAATTCTTTGATGAGCGATGCCGGACGCTCGACCACCTCGCCGGCAGCGATCTGGTCGACGAGCGCGCTCGGCAACTGGCGGATGGGCACGGCCGGACTTAAAGCTTGCCGGAACGGGCCAACTCGCCGGCTTCGTCCACCGTCGCCACGACTCGACGATCGGCGTCGCTTTCGCGGTTGGCATCGCGCTCTTTGGCAAAGCGTGAGCCATCCGGTGGATGATCGACAAAGTATTGGCGCACGCCGTCGAAGATGGCTTCGGCAAGTTCCTCGCGACGCTCGGGTTTGCCGAGCAGGCGCTCATCGGCAGGGCTCGAGATGAAGGCGGTCTCGACCAGCATCGAGGGAATGTCCGGACTTTTGAGGACCACAAAACCCGCTTGCTGTACTTTGGGCTTGCGCACGTCGTTGACGCGACCGAGCGAGCGCAAGACGCGCTCTGCAGCCACCATGCTCTGGTCGATTTGCGCCGATTGCGCAAGATCCACCAACACCGAGGCGATCACCGGATCTTTGTCGTCGATCGAGACACCACCGGCCAGATCGGCAGCGTTTTCACGATCGGCCAGCATCCTCGCCTGCTCGTCCGTCGCCCCCTTGAGCGAGAGCACATAGACCGACGAGCCCGACACCCGCGGGTCACGTACCGAATCGGCGTGAACCGATACGAACAGTTGCGCGCCCGCATCGCGCGCCCGCCGAATTCTTTGGCGCAGGGTGAGAAAATAGTCGCCATCGCGCGTCAGGAAGGCGCGCATGCCGGGCTCCCGATTGATCCGCGCGGCAAGCCCGCGCGCAATATCGAGCACCACGTCTTTCTCGCGCAGGCCGGCGCGACCGATCGCGCCGGGATCCTGACCACCGTGACCCGCATCGATAGCGACCACCACCTCACGGCCTGCAGCCGGCTCGTGCTCGGTTTTGACCGGCGCCAACGCGACCACCGGCACCGGCGGCGCAGAAGTCGGCGCGGCCGTCGCCGCGGCGGACGGCCACACCAGGAAGCTGAAACGTTTGGCCGGTGCCGTGGGCGGCGTCCAGTTGACGGTCGCATCGGCGGGCATCTCGAACACCAGGCGCAGATCGCCATTGGCTTGCGGACCGGAGCGCACCGCCGTGATCAGGGCGCCGAGGCGCTTCGGCAGTGGCTTCGCAGGTCGCGCTCGCGTGCCCGGCAGATCGAGCACGAAGCGCTGCGGGCGCTTGAGCACGAGGTGGCGGGGCATCGCCTCGGCGGCGAGCACGATCTCGACCTGCGCGGGGGCGTCGCCGCTCGGCGGTGCCGTCAGCTGCACGGCCAGCAACTCATTTTGCGCCGCCCGGGCAGGTGTAGCCAGCGCCACAACG
>VGTW01000177.1 GCA_016874555.1 Gammaproteobacteria bacterium
TATTCGGTGGCGAGCTTTGCACCCTACGGCCGGCTATCGGGCAAACGGCTGGCAGATCTGCGCGCCGGCTCGCGCATAGAGATCGACACGGCCAAGCGTGACCCCCTCGACTTCGTACTATGGAAAAAAGCTAAATCCGGTGAGCCTACGTGGGATTCGCCGTGGGGTCCTGGGCGTCCGGGTTGGCACATCGAGTGCTCGGTGATGTCGGCCGAAATCCTTGGCAGTCATTTCGATATCCATGCCGGCGGCATGGATCTGAAATTTCCGCATCACGAGAACGAGATCGCCCAGTCCTGTGCCGCAACCGGCGATCACTTTGCTGAGCTTTGGATGCACAACGGCTTTGTCAATGTCGACGATGCAAAAATGTCAAAGTCGGTCGGTAATTTTTTTACAATTCGTGATGTACTGGCCTCTGGCTATGTTCGACATCCCGAAGTGCTACGTTATTTCTTGACCGGCAGTCACTATCGCGGCCCGATCAACTATGCACTGACCCAGATCGAACAAGCCGATGCATCACTCGGTCGGCTGTACACGGCGCTGCGCGGTCTCGATACGCCACCGTGCGCTGCGTCGATACGAGCGGTGTTCGCAGAGGCTGCGGCCAGCGAATCGTCGCACTGGCAGGCGTTTCATGCCGCCATGGACGATGACTTCAACACCCCAGAGGCGATCGCCGTCTTGCAAACCCTGTCGGGCGAGATCAATCGTACGCGCAGCGCCGGCAACGAAACCGAGGCAACTGCTATTGGCCGCGAGCTGCGGGCCATGGGTGCTGTACTCGGCTTGCTGACCTTGCCTGCCGAAGACTGGTTCCGGGCGAGCGCCACGCAGGGCTCGACTGCTTGGGACGATGCGCGCATCGAAGCCGCCATCGCCGCGCGCCAAGCAGCCCGCAAAGCCAAAGATTTCAAGCGCTCCGACGAGATCCGTGACGAACTCGCCGCCGCCAGCGTCCTTCTCGAGGACAAGCCTGGCGGGCTTACGGCTTGGCGTAGGGCCTGAAACCTTGCGCAGGACCTTCGACGTGGCGCCTTAGGCGTAGTAGCAGGGCCCTCAGTGTTTGCGAGCGTCGCTACCGCCGCAGCGCCGCCTCGAGCGTGTTTTGCATTAGCATGGCGACGGTCATAGGGCCGACGCCGCCCGGCACTGGGCTGATCCACGCAGCGCGCTTGACTGCTTCGGCAAATTCCACATCGCCACACAACTTACCGCTATCCAGTCGGTTGATGCCGACATCCACCACGACTGCGCCCGGGCGAATCCACTCGCCCTTGATGAGGCCCGGCTTACCCGCGGCCGCCACCAAAATTTCGGCGTCCCGCACACGATGCTCGAGGTCGGTGGTAAAGCGATGCGTCACCGTGGTGGTGGCGCCCACGAGTAACAGCTCGAGCGACATCGGCCGACCGACGATATTCGAGGCACCGACGATTACGCAGTGCCGGCCCTTCACCGACACCCCGATGTGATCGAGCATGCGTACTACGCCATAGGGCGTGCAGGGTCGGATCAACGGATTGCGCTCGGCCAGACGGCCAATGTTGTAGGGATGAAAACCGTCGACATCTTTACGTGGGTCGATACGCTCGACCACCTCTGTCTGCCGAATGTGCTCAGGCAGAGGTAACTGCACTAGGATGCCGTCGATTGACTCATCCGTATTGAGCGCATCGATGCGAACGAGGAGCTCCACTTCGCTAGTCGACTGCGGCATGTCGATGGCGACCGAATGGATCCCGCACTCTGTGCAGGCGAGGCGCTTGTTACGCACATAGACCGCCGAGGCTGGGTTATCGCCTACCATCACCACCGCAAGCCCTGGCGGCCGCCGCCCCTGGGCGACCATGCGATCGACGATGGTGCGGACCTCGGCCTTGACCTCGCGAGCGATGGCCTTGCCGTCAATGAGGCGGGCGGTAGCAGAGCGTGAAGAAACAGGGTTGTTCATCGCCCCGTATTCTGACACGGGGTCGCTATAATCGGCCGCATGACAGCGCCCATGCAGGTCCCTTTGCTGGACCTCAAGCCCCAGTATCGGGCCCTGAAAGCCGAAATCGATACCGCCATCGAGCGTGTCTGCGACGCTCAGGCCTTCATCCTCGGGCCCGCCGTGAGGGAGCTCGAAGGTGCCGTCGCCGCCTATAGCGGCTGCCGTTTCGGTATCGGTATATCTTCGGGCACCGATGCCTTGCTTGCGGCGCTGATGGCACTCGACATCGGGCCACAAGATGCCGTCATAACAACCCCGTACACCTTTTTCGCCACCGCCGGCACCATCTCGCGCGTGGGTGCTTTGCCGCTCTTCGTCGACATTGATCCGGCCACCTTCAACCTGACGGGCGCTGCCGTCGGGCGTTTTTTGCGCAACGACTGCGAGTGTCGCGCCGGTAAAGTATTACATCGGCGTAGCGGTCGCACCATCAAGGCCATCATGCCCGTGCATCTCTACGGCCAGATGGTTGATATGGATCCGCTGATGACCGTCGCCCGCGAGTTCCAACTGCGGGTCATCGAAGATTCTGCGCAGGCGATAGGCTCTGGCGATGCCCAAGGCCGTCGTGCCTGCAGCATCGGCGACATCGGTTGCCTGAGCTTCTTCCCAACCAAAAATTTGGGTGCCTTTGGCGATGCCGGAATGTGCGTCACCAACGACCCTGATCTCGCTGCCCGTCTCGCCATGATCCGCGTGCATGGTATGGAGCCCAAGTATTACCACCAGTTGGTGGGCGGTAATTTCCGCATTGACGAGCTGCAGGCAGCGGTACTCGTAATCAAGCTGCGGTATCTCGATGACTGGAGTCGTGCACGTCAGGAGAACGCCTGTTTCTATTTTAGTGCCTTTGAGCATGCCGGACTCAAAGAAACTATCACCTTGCCTGCAGCCCTGCCGGGGCGGCATATTTATAACCAATTCATTATCCGCGCTCCAAGCCGCGATGCATTGAAGGTGTATCTTGGACAGAGCGGCGTCGGTACCGAAATTTATTACCCTGTTCCCCTGCACCGACAACGTTGTTTTGCAGATCTTGGGCATGAGGCGGGCGACTTCCCGGAGTCTGAACGAGCGGCCGCCGAAACTCTGGCGCTGCCGATCTTTCCGGAACTTAGCCGCGAGCAATTGCAGTACGTGGTTGACTGCATAGCTCGCTTCTACAGAAAGGTCTAAGTATGGCGACGGCCGGTCCACTCACGCCGGCTTGGGGCGTACTCGAGGCGCTGGCTGCCACTCGTAAAAATTTTGATCTCGGTGCCGCCTTCGCGACCGACGAGGGACGCGACACCCGCTA
>VGTW01000178.1 GCA_016874555.1 Gammaproteobacteria bacterium
GAGGATCTCCGCCCCCTGTTTCGCAAATTTGAAGAGCAGCGCATCACCCATCGTGCGTGCGATCTGTACGAAGGTCTCGGGACCGAGGTACGGTTCGTTACCACGCCGTCGGAAAGTAGTGCGATGCAACTCCCAAGCGGTGAGGATCTCGGTGTCGGTGGCTTCGCTGCCGAGACGGCTTTCGAAGTGGATGCCAGCTTCGGCCACGCGTCGCCGCTCACGCTTGGCTTTCTTGCGTTTTTCAGCCGTGAAACTACCGAGAAAATCTTCGAAGCTTGCGTAGCCGCGATTTGCCCAATGAAATTGACAGTCGATGCGGGTGAGCCACTCTTCGCCAAGAGCCTGGCGATCGCTCGCCACCGGAAAGAGTAGGTGCACGGATGACAAGCCGACGTCGGTGGCGGCCTCGAGGAGCACGCGCTGCAGCTGACGACGCAGCGCAACCGCGGTGGTGGCATCGGCAGCAAGATCTTTCCGCAGCAACAGACGCGGTCCCGTGGCGGGCGTGAACGGCGCCGCGATCACGAGCTTCGGGTAATAGCGCAGGCCGTGTCGGGCATAGGCCTGCGCCCAGGCGAAATCAAAAACAAATTCGCCGTACGAGTCATCTTTGAGCCAACCCGGCACCGCCGCGGCGAGGCCCTGCGCATCACGCAGCGTGAGCAGCCAAGGTCGCCAGTCTGTTTCGGGGCCCACGCAGCGCGTGTTTTCGAGGGCCGTCAAAAACTCGTGGCGCAGAAACGGAAAACCGCCACGCTCGAGAGCGTTCCATTCTGCGGCCGGCAGGTCCGCGACCCGTTCAAAGAGGCGGACCGCGAGCGTCATCCGCCGTGATCGAAGCGCTCAAGCCATCGGTCGGCGTCAAGCGCCGCCATGCAGCCCGACCCTGCCGACGTGATCGCCTGCCGATACACGTGATCGGCCACATCACCGGCGGCAAATACGCCAGCTACGCTCGTTGCTGTCGCCATTCCCGACGCACCGCTTTGCACGGTGAGGTAACCGTCTTTCATCGCAAGTTGCCCAGTAAAGATTGCAGTGTTGGGCGTATGGCCGATGGCGATGAAGACGCCGGTGACCGGTATATCGGTGGTGGCGGCATGGGCAACGGTCTGGCCATCGTGCGTGGGGTACACGCGCAGTCCCGTCACGCCGGAGGCATCACCCAGCACCTGATCGACGGCGTGGTTCCAAAGAATTCGGACCTTGCCGGCGCGCTCGCGCTCGAAGAGTCGGTCTTGCATTATTTTTTCGGCGCGCAGACGATCGCGGCGATGCACCAAGGTGACATGCCCGGTGATGTTCGAAAGATAGAGCGCTTCTTCGACGGCGGTGTTACCGCCGCCTACCACGGCGACCGACTGGCCGCGGAAGAAAAATCCGTCGCAGGTAGCGCAGGCCGAGACGCCTTTACCTTTGAACGCTTCCTCAGAGTCGAGCCCGAGATAACGTGCTGAGGCCCCGGTCGCGATGACGAGTGCATCGCAGGTGTATTCGCCGAGATCGCCGATTAGTCGAAACGGGCGCTCGCCGAGTTTGGTGGTGTGGATGTGATCGCTCAACATGACTGTGCCAAAACGCAGTGCATGCGCCTTCATGCGCTCCATGAGCGCCGGGCCGAGCAAGCCGTACGCATCACCCGGCCAGTTGTCGACCTCGGTGGTAGTCATGAGTTGTCCGCCTTCCTGCATGCCCGCGATGAGTACGGGCGAGCGGTTGGCGCGCGCCGCATAAACGGCCGCGGAGTAGCCCGCAGGGCCGGAGCCGAGAATGATTAGTTTGTGATGTTGCGCAGCCATGGCGGCATGTTAGGGGCAAGCGTGGCAGGATGCACCTGTCGGTTGTTCCACCAACTGTCGCGCACCCAGTAATTCCCGTAGAATCCATCGTGTTCAAGTCCGTCACGCACAGGCCCCACATTGCCCGAGAACGCCGCCAAGGCTGAGGCACCCAACCGTTTTACCGAGACCGTTAAGCGCGCGCTGCGCGAAGGTTCGGTCATCCTCACGGGCGTCGCCGCGCTCATGTTGCTCGCGGCGCTCTTGTCCTACCGACCGAGCGATCCCGGGTTTTCCTTCACCGGCTCGGGTGACGCCGAAATCGACAACCTCATTGGTCGACAGGGCGCCTGGCTCGCCGACACGCTGTTTTTTCTGTTCGGTGGCCCGGCCTATCTCTTTCCAATGATGCTCGGTGCGGCGTGCTGGTTGATGTTACGCGATCGTGGCAACGTCGAATACGCTTCGCGCCTCAACACTTTCGTTCGCGGTGGTGGTTTCGTACTGTTGCTCGCAGCGTCTTGCGCACTCGCTACGCTGCATTTCCCCGCAGCTACTCTGCGGCAGAGCGCGGGCGGCGTCGTGGGCAGTCTGGTGGGCGAGTGGATGCAGGGCAATTTCAATTTCGTCGGCGGCACCTTGCTGGCGCTCGCCTGTACTATGGCTGGAATTTCCCTGGCCTTCGGGCTCTCGTGGCTGGCGGTAATGGATCGAATCGGTGCCGGATTTTGGGGCTCCATTGACTGGATGCGCGCGCGACGCTTGCAGCAGCGTGACATCGCTGAGGGCGAGGAGCGCAAGGCGGCACGTAAAGAAACGCTCGAGATCGAGACCAAAAAAGCCGCGACTCGTCCAAAGCCACGTATCGAACCGCTCGCCCCGCAGCTAGAGAAAAGCGAACGTATCGAGAAAGAGCGACAAGTCCCGCTCTTCACTGCCAAGGCGGGCGAACTGCCGCCGCTGCAGTTGCTCGATGATCCGTCGGCGCGCGAGAGCGGCTATTCGGCCGAGGCGCTCGAGGCCATGTCGCGCCTTGTCGAACTCAAGCTCAAAGATTTCGGAGTCGAAGTGGAAGTCGTCGCCGTGCTGCCGGGGCCAGTGGTCACTCGCTTCGAGTTGCGTCCCGCGCCTGGTGTCAAGGCGAGCCAGGTAAGCTCGCTATCCAAAGATCTCGCGCGAGCGCTGTCGGCGATCAGCGTGCGGGTGGTCGAGGTCATTCCCGGCAAATCGGTCATGGGTCTTGAGATTCCGAACGAGCGTCGTGAGATCGTCACGCTCGGTGAGATTGTCAAGTCCAAAGCCTACGATGACATCGGCTCGCCGCTTGCGCTCGCGCTTGGCAAAGATATCGGTGGTGCACCGGTCGTCGCCGATCTGCAGCGCATGCCGCACCTGCTGGTCGCGGGTACCACAGGTTCGGGCAAGTCGGTGGCCATCAATGCCATGGTGCTCTCGATGCTCTACAAGAGCACCGCCGAGGATGTGCGCCTCATCAT
>VGTW01000179.1 GCA_016874555.1 Gammaproteobacteria bacterium
GATTCGGCAAGCGGCGCGCATATCCCCGTACACCTAAGCGTCTATTGTCGATCGACCTCGCATCGTTCGTTGGTTACGGTTGACCGAATTCAACGGTCAGTCGAGGATAAATCGTGCGATTTTTTCGTTTTTTCGGCATGTTGGTCATCGGGTTTTGGCTCTGCGGCTGTAGGCTGGCTCTACGGCCCGGCCCTTTTAAGCGCGCTGGGCCGCCGACGCTCATCGCCTTCGATGGCGCGGCAGGTTGGGATAACCCCGCGGCGTTCGGACTGGTGCCCGCAGACTTCAGGCGATGGGTGATGCGGTCTGTTCATCGATTAATACCCGCTGGAGGTGCTGTCGCGCGACGGGCTACCACTCGCCCGTACAGGATATTGAGGTCGAGGTCTTTAGGAAAACCCGAGTATTTTTGCGAGTGATTCGCATATCACGGCGAGTAATTATTTTGACTGCTGAGCAGTCGTGCAGCAACTTCTTCGCCGATCGCGAGCGAGCTCGTGAGCCCTGGGCTCTCGGTACCGAACAGTGTGACGAGATTCGGGAGCCCGTGCAGCTCGGGCCCATCGATGCGGAAGTCTGGCTGTTTTTCGCCGGGACCGTGGATCTTGGGTCGGATACCGGCGTAGTCGGGGACGAGCGTGCCGGTGGCGAGCGTTGGCCAATACCGTCGAACGTTTTCGTAAAAACTTTGTTCGCGTGTCGGATCAACGCTGTAGTCGATCGCATCGACGTAGGCGAGGTCGGGCCCCAGTATGGCCTGTCCACCGAGATTTTTGCGGTAATGCGTACCGAGGGCTCCGGGAATCGGCGGCGGATAAACTAGCCGGTTGAAAGGCGCTTTGCCGCTCACCTTGAAGTAAACGCCTTTGGCAAGATGTCGATGCGGAATCTTTGAAGTCGGGAAGCCCTCAATCATCGCGGCGACTTCCTGCGCTTCGAGTCCGGGAGCCGTTACTAGAGCGCGACAGTTGAGCGTCGCCGGGGCGTCGCCACCCGTGCGTACTTGCCAGCCGTCTGCGGGGTCGGCGCTCGCGCCAATGAAAGGTGCCTCGCATACCACGAAGCCGCTGCGACTTTCGATCTCGCCGCGCAGTGCAAGCATATAGCCGTGTGAGTCGAACACCCCGCTCTCGGGCGAGAGCATCGCGGCGACGCAGTGCAGTTCTGGTTCGAGGGCGCGGGCCTCATCGGCCGTCAGTATTTGCAAGTGTTCGACATCGTTGGCCAACCCTTGCTGATACATTTTTTCGATGGCGGGTATCTCGGCGTCCTCGGTAGCGACCACTAACTTACCGCAGCGCCAATAGGGTACGCCGTGCGACTCCAGGAATTCATAGAGTCGGCGGCGGCCCTCGACACAAACACGGGTCTTCAGCGAGCCCGGTGCGTAATAAAAGCCCGCGTGAATGACCTCGGAATTTCGGGATGAGACGCCTTCGCCGATGCGCGGGCCGGCCTCGAGAACGATGACTGAGAGACTGCGCTGTGCGAGTGCGTAGCCGCTCGCGAGCCCGACGGCTCCGGCGCCGATGATGATGGCGTCAGCGTCGTACTCGCGCATGAATTATTGAGCCTGTTCTTCGGGCAGTCGCGGAATCGGTCCATCCACCATCGCTGCGGCGTAAGCGGCTACCGCAAACACCGCTGTCGACTGTCGTAGATGCGATAGATCGACTTGATCGAGCGTGTCATTAATGGTGTGGTGCACATCAAAATAAGTCGTCGCGTCGAGTTGCGGGGCGAGTACTGGCACGCCACGTCGACGCAGCGGACCGAGGTCTGCGCCGCCCGCCGAGACGTTGTCGCCGAGTTCAACATCGAGGGATTTCACCACGCGATGCACTTGCTCGATTGTGGCCCAGTAGGTGGGCGGCACTCGCGCCGAGAGTTTCCATACCGGTCCATCGCCAAGATCGGCTTCCATGGCGAAGGCGTGGCGGGCGAGATTGTCATCGCCCTCCTCGAGAGGATAACGCGCCGCACCCGACAGCCCAAATTCCTCGTTGGCGAAGAGCACGACTCGAATGGTGCGCCGAGCCCGTGGATTCACCGCCACTGCGGAGCGTGCTGCGGCGATCGCGATCGCGACCCCGACACCATCATCTTGAACGCCCTGACCGAGGTCCCAGGAGTCTAGGTGTGCACCGATCAGCACGATTTCGTTGGCGAGATCGGTGCCCGGCAAGTCCCCGATGACATTGGCCGAGCGCACTTGCGGCAGATCGCGCGCGGTGACTCGCATGCGCACCATCACCTGATTACCTGCGATCTTGCCACCCGGCCGCGTTTGTGCGACTTGTCGCTCGAGCAGATCAGCGTCCGGGTTGGAGATGGACACTGCGGGAATTCGTGGTGCCGATACTTTGTAGGACAGCGTCCCTGTGTGCGCGATGCGATTTCTGCTCGTGCCCACCGAGCGGATCACGACGCCCGTGGCGCCGAGCGCGGCGGCGATGCTCGGTCCCTCTGTCCGGACGCGAACGGCTTTGCCGTAGCCGCTGCCGTCGCGGGTGCGCTCCATGCGTCCATTGAAAAACACGATCTTGCCGAGCACCGTACCCTCGGGCAGAGCCTGCAGTGCAGGAATGTCCTGCACCATCACGATTGCGGCTTCAAGACCCTCGTCTGCAGTACCGATGCTGCCACCGAGTGCGGTGCTCACCATCGGCATGGGGAAAGGCGAGAGCACATCGAGGCTCGCCTCGCCGCGGATCCATCGCGGCACGATCACTTCTTGCGTGCGCACGTTCTCGAAGCCGAGTGCGCGTAATTTCTTGACCGCCCACTCGACACCCGCTTTGTCACCGGCCGTACCGGCAAAACGTTGACCGACTTCGGTGGTGAGTGCTTCGAGTAGCTGTGTGCTCTCGTCCGAACGCTGTGCGACCTCGCGCACACCGATCGCTCCGGCCAAAGCCTCTGGCGAGATTTCGATGGCACGCGGCGGTGGTGGCACTTCACCCGCGATTTGGGCGCCTGCAGAGGGGGTGTCCGCGCCTGGGGTTCCCGCGGCGGTGCTCTTCAATGAGGTCGCTGTCGAGGCCTGCTTGGCGGTACGGTTTTGTGCGAAGGTCGTGGCGACAGACGTCAACAGCGCGAGGCTGCAGACGATCGCGACGCTGAGCAAGCGATGAACCACTTAACCGAGCCGTTGCTGCAGGGCCGCCACCTGGGCGCGCAGCTGCGCGGGCGTGCGCTCGCCAAATTCATCCAAGTATCTGGCCATGTCAGCGACCTCT
>VGTW01000180.1 GCA_016874555.1 Gammaproteobacteria bacterium
TCGTCCGAATTCATTGTTGAATGCGGCTGCGCCGATCGGTCCCTCGAGCATGATCTCGAGCGCCGAGGCAATACGCTCCGGCTTGCCAAGCGCAGGCTGATCAGGTAGCGACTCCCAGGGCTGCTCGAATCCCGGAATGCACAGATGCGACACCGAAAATCCGACGAGTCCGGCCTTGGGCTTGGCGCCGATGCCCGTTGCGCCCTCATCACGGATCTCGCCGCCCGAGCCTGTCGAAGCGCCGGGGAAAGGCGAGATCGCCGTCGGATGGTTATGAGTCTCGACCTTCATAAGGATGTCGATCGGCTCGACTGTGGCCCCGTAGACGCCGCTCGCGGGGTCGGGGAACCAGCGTCGCCCCACGCTCACGCCCTCGATGACGGCTGCGTTGTCGCGATACGCGCTGAGTACCCCGTGCGGCGCGTTCGCGTGCGTGTTGCGGATCATCGCGAACAGCGACTTTTTCTGTGGCTCGCCGTCGATGATCCACTCGGCATTGAAGATCTTGTGCCGGCAATGCTCCGAGTTCGCCTGCGCAAACATCATGAGCTCGACATCGCTCGGATCACGACCGAGTACCCGGAAGGCTTCGAGCAAATAATCGATCTCGTCGGCCGAAAGCGCGAGGCCCAATTCTTTATCCGCGGTCTCGAGAGCCACGCGGCCACTCTTGAGCGAAATTCGTTGCAACGCGCGCGGCGCCTCGGCGCTGAACAATGCCGCCGCCTGTGCGACATCATCGAGCACAACTTCGGTCATGCGATCGTGCAACAGCGGCACGAGGGCATGCAGCGCCGCTGTATCGAGCGTCACTCGACTGTCGATCCGATATTCGATACCACGCTCGATGCGCCGCACGGCGCCGAGGCCGCAGACCCGGGCGATGTCGGTGGCCTTGCTCGCCCACGGGGAAATGGTTCCGGGCCGCGGGACCACCCAAAGCGCTTGGCCCACCGAGTCCAGAGCGACCTCGGCACGCGGACCGTACCGCAACAACGACTCGAGCGTGCGAATCTCTGCTGCATTGAGATCGCGCTCTACGTCAATGAAATGGACGTAGCGACTGTCGATCGAGTCGACAGCGGGATCCACCTCACGCAGGCGCGCGAGCAATTTTTTTATGCGGAAGCCGGAGAGCGCGGGGGTACCGCGAACGAGCATGCAGGGCGACGGCCTATTTCTTGACGCCGTCGCCCGAGGGCGGCGTGTACAGGGGCATGGGGAACTGGGCGACGTTCGAGCCCTCGAGCGCGCTGATCTTGCTGACGCCCTGTTTCTTCACCTCATCGATACGCAGCACCGAGTGCAGCGGCAGGTAGCTGCGCTTGACGCCTTCGAACTCGGACTTGATACGCTCCTCGCCCGGATCGAGCACCACCGAGGAACGCTCGCCAAAGACGAGTTCCTCGATCTCGATAAAACCGAACAGGTTTCCGTGGCTCACCTTGCGGGCATAGACCTCGTAGATCTTGCCTTGGTTGGCGAACATGACTTTATAAATGTGATTGGCGGGCATGGCTCGGAAAGAAAAAATGGCGGAGAGGGTGAGATTCGAACTCACGTGCCGGGATTAACCGACCATCCGATTTCGAGTCGGCGCCGTTGTGACCGCTTCGGTACCTCTCCGGACCCAGTTATTCTAGCCGACATGGGCCTCTCGGGGACAGTCATGCACCAGTCCGGACGAGCCGCGGGTTGGCGGCTGGCTCTGCGCCTCGCCTGCCTCGCTGGGCTCGCGCTATTGGGCAGCTGCGGCTTGGGTGGGGACACGCTCGAGGAGATCCGCTCACGAGGCGAGCTGCGGGTCGCAACGCTCAATGGGCCAACCACCTACTTCATCGGGCCCGAGAGCCCTTTGGGCGCGGAATATGTCCTCGCCGAAAAGTTCGCGGCCGAGCTTGGAGTAAAGCTCACTGTGGTGGTCGAGGCCGATCGGGCAGGACTGCGCCGAGCGATCGATACGGGTCGGGCGGATCTCGCCGCGGCACAACTTGGCGATCACGCACGCTGGCAAAAAGTGGCGCTGGTCTCTGCGCCCTACTCCGAATCACCGTTGTTCTGGGTTTACGACAAAAGCCAACCGAGACCGCGGACACCGAGCGACATCGCCAAACTGCGCGCCGTGGTGGTCGAAGACAGCGCCGAACACGCCTGGCTCGAACATCGGCGCAACAAAGACTCGGTCAAGATTCGCTACACGTTGGTGCCGCGCAACGTCGGCCGCGAACCGCTCGAACTCGTCGCCTCCGGCCGGGCGGACGTCACGCTCATGGATGGACGCGAATTTGCGGCCGCGCGCGTACTGCACCCTTCGGTCGATGTCGCCTTTGCCTTGCCGCAGCAACGTGATTTGCACTGGATGGTGCGGCAGGACGGCCGCGACCTGCTGAAAGCCGTCAATGAATTCCTCGCACGCACCCGCGAGGCACCGGTCGAATCTATACTCGAAATCGAAAGATTGACAAGTCCTATGGCGCTACCGCGCGCCAACTCCGAACAACTCGCCATCGACATCGAAACGCGACTGCCCGAGCTGCGCCCGCACTTCGAGGAAGCCGCGGAACTCACGGGTCTCGATTGGCGTTTGCTGGCGGCACTCGGCTATCAGGAATCGATGTGGGATGCCAAAGCGGTCTCACCGTTCGGAGCGCAGGGCCTGATGATGCTCATGCCACGCACGGGGCGATCTCTCGGCATTGTCAATCCTTTTGACGAACGTGAAAGTATCATCACTGGCGCACGTTACCTCGCGCAACTGTACGACACCGTGCCGATGCGCATTCGCCAGCCTGACCGACTGTGGATGGCGATTGCGTCGTACAACATGGGCTATGGACATCTCGAGGATGCGCGCGTGCTCACGGCGCGACAGGGCGGTGACAGCGACGCTTGGATCGACGTTCGCGAACGTCTGATGCTGCTGTCAGACGAATTCTGGTATCTACAAATGAAAAATGGCTACGCGCGTGGTTTTGAGACGAAAACGCTCGTCGACCGCGTGCAGCAATATTGGGGACTGCTACAGGAACGGTTCCCGCAGAAGTCGTCGCCGACTCCGGCCTCGACTCTCGCTCAGGCTGCAGCGCCGATCCGCATCGACGCGGAGCGCCAAGAACCCACGAGGTAATACGTCGCCGACAGCAGCGCGGCCACGATAGCCGAGACCGAGAAGCTCCACCAGACGCCATCGGCACCCCAATGGC
>VGTW01000181.1 GCA_016874555.1 Gammaproteobacteria bacterium
CACTGCCCCGATAACTTTGGTCATCTCTTTCCGATGGCCAGAGGCATTTCTCGATGAAGCGAGGCAATACGCGCGGTCGTTTTTCACGAATTGTCAGCATGCTGACAATCCCGGTTTTTCTGACGGCGTGCTCGACGCCTTTCAGGCCAGGACTCGTCGAGGGTGCCGCGCCCCCGCGACTCATCACCATTGATGGCAGGGCGGGTTGGGATAACCCAGGCGCTTTCGGGTCGGTACCCGCGGAGCTTCAGGCCACTGGGAACGAGGTGTGCTCAAGCCTCAATACGCGCTGGCGAACGTATCGCGCGACGGGCTATCACTCGCGGGCGCAGGATGTCGACGGCAATACCTTCCCGCGCGGGGCGTATTTTTGCGAGTAGACGCTCGCGTTGAGCGATCAGCCGACGCGTGAGTCTTCGAGTCTCGGTGTCAGCCGACGTCGAGCCGCGCCGCGACCTCTTCGCCAATGGCGAGCGAGCTCGTGAGACCCGGGCTCTCGATGCCGAACAGGCTGATTAGACCCGGCAAGCCGTGAGCGTGCTCATCGTCAATACGGAAGTCGGGCTGCTTTTCATTCGGTCCGTGAATCTTGGGTCGTATGCCCGCGTAGTCCGCCGTCAAAGAATGATCGGGCATGCTCGGCCAATAGCGTCGCACGCTCGCATAGAATTCGCGGGCGCGAGCGGGATCGACTGAGTAGTCGACGTCCTCGACATATTCGAGGTCGGGGCCGAACACGGCCTGACCGTCGAGGGTCTTGCGGTAATGCGTGCCGAGCGCTCCAGGTATGGGCGTCGGGTACACGAGTCGATCGAAGGGCGCTCGACCGTTCAATTTGAAGTAAACACCTTTGCCCAGGTAGCGCTGCGGGATCAACGCGCTCGGAAATCCCTCGATGGCCGCCGCGACCGACTGCGCTTCAAGGCCGGGTGCGGTGATGAGATGCCGCGCGATGAGGGTCGTCGCTGCGGCCGCCGCATCGCTCGTCTGCACGCGCCAACCTCCAGCCTCGAGCGCCTGCGCGCCAACGAACTTCGCGCCGCAGACCACGAAGCCACCGCGATTTTCAATCTCGCCGCGCAGCGCGAGCAGATAGCCATGCGAGTCAAAGACGCCTGATTCTTCGGACAGCATCGCAGCGACACAGTGCACCGCGGGTTCGAGGGCGCGCGCCTCGTCGGCGTCGATCAGCCGCATCCCTTCGACATCGTTCAGCGCGCCTTGGGCCAACAGCTTCTCGATGGTCGGAAGTTCGCTCGCCTCGGTGGCGACGATCAACTTGCCGCATTTTTGGTAGGCGACGCCATGCGCATCGAGAAACGGATAGAGTCGACGGCGACCCTCGACGCAGAGGCGAGCGCGCAGCGAGCCGGTGGGGTAATAAAACCCGGCATGAATCACTTCGGAGTTGCGTGAGGAGACGCCTTCGCCGATCCGCGGGCCCGACTCCAGCACAATGACATCCAGCCCGCGTTGCGCGAGCGCATGGCCACAGGCGAGGCCCACCGCCCCGGCGCCGACGATGATGGCATCGGCGTCGAACTCGGCCATATTCAGCGCGCTTGTTCTGGCGAGAGCCGCGGTACCGGCCCATCGAGCATGGCCGCCGCGTACGCTGCGACCGCGAACACCGCTGTCGATTGACGCAGATGCGCAAGATCGATCTGGTCGAGCGTGTCGTTGACGGTGTGATGGATATCAAAATAAGTGGTCGCGTCGAGCTGAGGCGCGATGACCGGCACGCCGAGGCGGCGCAGGGGGCCAAGATCGGCGCCGCCGCCCGCGGTGTTGTCGCCGAGTTCGACATCGAGTGAGCGGACCACCTTCTGCATTTGATCGATCGCCGGCCAGTACTGCTCGGGTACGCGACCGCCAAGCTTCCACACCGGTCCATCGCCAAGATCCGCTTCCATGGCAAAGGCGTGCTTCGCAACGGACTCGTCGCCTTCGTCGGCCGGGTAACGTGCTGCACCCGAGAGTCCGAATTCTTCGTTCGCAAAGAGCACGACGCGCAGCGTGCGCCGCGGCTTCGGGTTCACGCTCGCTGCCGCACGCGCTGCAGCGATCGCGATCGCGACGCCCGCGCCATCGTCCTGCACGCCGTGACCCACATCCCAAGTATCGAGGTGTGCGCCAATGAGCACGATCTCGTCGGCGAGATCGGTGCCGGGGATATCGCCGATCACATTGGCCGAGCGCACCTGCGGCAAATCACGCGAGGTCACACGCATGCGTACCGTCACCTGTTGCCCGGCCGCCTTGCCCTCGGGGCGCGTCTGCGCAATTTGTCGTTCGAGCGCATCCGCATCGGGGTTCGAGATCGCGACCGCCGGAATACGTGGCGCCGACACGTTGTACGAAAGCGTGCCGGTGTGCGCGATACGATTTTTGCTGGTGCCGATCGAGCGGATCACCACGCCCACGGCGCCGAGCGAACCGGCGACGCTCGGTCCCTCGGTGCGACTGCGTACCGCTTTGCCATAGCCGCTGCCGTCGCGCGTGCGTTCGGTGCGGCCATTGAAGAACACGATCTTGCCGCGCACCGTCCCCTCGGGGAGCGCTTGCAGGGCGGCAATGTCCTGCACCATGACGATGGGCGCTTCGAGGCCTTCATCCGCCGTGCCGATACTGCCGCCGATCGCGAGCGTGACCATCGAGGTCGGGTAGGGCGCAAGCACATCAAAACTCGCCTCGCCACGAATCCAGCGCGGCACGATCACTTCTTGCGTGCGCACATTCGCAAAGCCGAGATCCTGCAATTTTTTGACCGCCCAAGCGACCCCTGCGCGATCGCCTGCCGTGCCCGCGAAGCGCTGACCCACTTCGGTGGTGAGCTCCTCGAGGAGTTGATAACTCTCCTCGGAGCGCAGACCCATTTCGCGCACACCGATGGCCGCCGCAAGCGCCTCGCGCGAGAGCAGCACGGGCGGTGGGCCTTGCTCGGCAGTCGCTGCCGTCGGGGCGGCCGCTGCGGTGCGTGCCGCAGCCTCCGTCGCTGCTTTACGGGCCGCGCTTTGCGCGAAGGAGGGGTTGCCCAAGAGGCTCGCGAGCGCGAGCCCCAGAAGTGCCAGGGCAGCACGACGCACGATCACGGGCTCAACCCAGCCGCTGCTTGAGCGCCTTGACCTCTTCGCGCAGCGCGGCGGGCGTGCGCGTGCCGAACTCGTCGAGGTACTTGTCCATGTCGGTAGCCTCG
>VGTW01000182.1 GCA_016874555.1 Gammaproteobacteria bacterium
GCCCAACGGCTCCTCGCACGTGAAGTACAAATCACAGGTCGACTGGTGTCGGAAGCGTTCGCGCGGCAGCACCGCGACGCGGCTCGGATCGGCGGGAGTCGGGCGGGGCATCGGAGTGACAGGGCTCGGCGCTCATAGATGAAGTATCGGCGGGTTTTCGGCGGCGTTGCAATTGCGGCTTATTCGCATTTGCGATTAAATAGTAATGATTCTCATTTGCGAAAACAACTGCTGTGTGCCACTCTAAAGCCATTTTCCTGAGTCTTTTCAGTGTGTTGTCGCTCCCTCCGGCCTCTGCGGCGGCGACCGACGAGCTTGCCGAAATCGTCGTGCTCGGTAGTCGGGAGCGGCTTGAACGGCTCGCAGGCGGTGCTCACGTGCTGACCGAAAAGGATTTGGCCGACTCGCGGGTGCTGACCGTCAACGAAGCGCTGCGCAAAGTTCCGGGCGTCTTCGCGCGGGAGGAAGAAGGGCTCGGTCTGCGCCCCAATATCGGCATCCGCGGCCTCAACCCGACGCGCTCGACCAAAGTATTGCTGCTCGAAGACGGGCTGCCGCTCGCTTTCGCACCTTATGGCGATAACGCCTCGTACTTTCATCCCTCTATCGAGCGCTTCAACCGTATCGAAGTATTGAAGAACTCGGGTCAAATCGCCTTCGGTCCGCAAACGGTGGGCGGACTCGTCAATTACATCTCAGCGGACCCGCCCGAGTCCTTCTCCGGTCGACTCGCCGCGCGGGGTGGAGGCCGTGGGTATCGGGATTGGCAAGTGGCAGTGGGCGACACGCTCGCCTCAACGGGTACGGGCTGGCGACTCGACGCCACTCGTAAGCAAAGTGCCGGGTCGCGCGAAAACATTGAGCTCGATGTGACAGACGTTGGCGTGAAGCTTCGTCAGGAGCTCGGCGCAGATCAGTCGCTGACGCTGCGCGCGAGCCTCTATCGCGAGCGCTCGCAAGTGCCGTACTCGGGGCTCACGCTGGCGGAGTTCGTCGCTAACCCACGCGCCAATGCCTTCGTCAATGATTTCTTCGACTCGCAGCGCAGGGCTGCAGCGCTTACGCACGGCTGGCAGATCACCGACGAGGTGGCATTGCGAACCTCCGTCTACGCCACCGGTTTCGATCGTGATTGGTGGCGGCAATCGAGCAGTTCGACGCAGCGACCCAACGATGCATCCGACCCCGCATGCCTCGACATGCGGAATCTCAATACCGGCTGCGGCAACGAAGGACGGCTGCGCAGCTACACGACCTTCGGCATCGAGCCGCGTCTGAACATCGAGGGATCGGTCGGCACCTATTCACTCACGACGCTCATCGGACTGCGCCATCACCGCGAACATCAGCATCGGCAACAGGTCCACGGTGATACGCCGCGGGCACGCACCGCAGGCACGGGACCGAACGGCGGGCTGCGCGAGGACAATCTGCGCGAAGTCGATGCGTTGTCTGGTTTCATTGAAACCTCACTGACAGTCGATCGTTTGACCGTGACTCCGGGCGTGCGCGTAGAGTCGATCCGATACACCCGCAGCAACAAGCTGACCGATCGGTCCGGGTCTTCCTCGCTCACACAGTTCGTGCCAGGCATCGGCGTCACCTACAAGATCAATGATTCCGCGCTGCTGTTTGCCGGCGTGCATCGCGGGTTTTCACCGCCGCGCGTCGAAGACGCCATCCGCGTCGATGGCGCGAGCGTCGAGCTCGAGGCCGAGCTGTCGTGGAATCGCGAGGTGGGCCTGCGATTCGAAGCGCAGGATCGATGGCGGCTCGAAGGCTCTCTGTTCGAAATGGATTTCATCAATCAGATCGTGCCGGCGAGTCTCGCCGGCGGCAGCGGCGCAACGCTCACCAACGCGGGACGCACTTTGCACCGCGGCGCTGAGCTGGCGGCGGAGTGGCGCGACGAGCGTCATGTCCTCGCACCCACGGCGCGCGTGGCATGGACGTGGTTGCCGGTCGCACGGTATAGCGGCACGCGTTACTCGGCGATCCCGGGGCACACTCAGGTCAATGTCGGTGGCAATCGCCTGCCCTACGCCGCACGCCACTCAGCAACGGTCACACTCGGACTTCGACGCGGTGCACTCTCCGCGCAACTCGAGGGCACGTGGACGGGCGCCATGTACGGCGATGACCTCAACATCGTGGCGCTCAGTGCCGATGGGCAGCGCGGACGTCTCGGCGGACACGCCATCGCCAACCTCACCCTGCAGTACCATCACGACGAAGCGCTCACCGTGTACGCCAGCGCGAAGAATCTGCTCGATCGGCTGTACCTTGGCGATCTCAGTCGCGGCATCGTGGTCGGACCGCCGCGACTGCTGCACGCCGGTTTCGAATACCGCTACTGATCGGGTACCCTTGTCATCACCATGGATGGCAGCGGCGGCGACTCACCACGACAACTGAACGTGTTCGGCGAACCGCTGGCAAGCTGCAGCGATGCGCCGAAGACGGGCTGGTATCGCAGTGGCTGCTGCGAGACCGATCCGACCGATCACGGCTCGCACACCGTCTGTGCCGTGATGACGGCGGAGTTTCTCGAGTTCTCAGCAAGTCGCGGCAACGATCTGTCCACACCGCGCCCTGAGTTCGGCTTCCCCGGGCTGCGACCCGGCGATCGCTGGTGCCTGTGTGCCGCTCGTTGGCAGGAGGCTTTCGTTGCCGGTCGCGCGCCGCGCGTCAATCTTCGGGCCACACATCAACGCGCGCTCGACATCGTCGCGCTCGTCGATCTCAAAACGCACGCCATCGATCTTGCCTGACTCGATGCAACGCGAAGCGTATTGGCGCGGCGTGCGGGAGCTGCTGCCGGCAGCACCCGGTGTGTTCGCTTGGGGGCTCGTCACGGGTGTCGCGATGGTCAAGTCGGGCCTGTCGATCGAATACGCGCTGATCATGACCTTCCTCGCCTATGCGGGCAGCGCGCAACTGGCGGCACCGCCACTACTCGTGACTGTGGCGCCGCTATGGGTCGTGGTGACCGGCCCGCTTTGTTTGGTCCAGGTTTGATGTCAGTTTACGCCGCCCTTTGATGCTGCACAGGTTTCCGAGGCACGAGGTCCTCGTGCCTCGGGCG
>VGTW01000183.1 GCA_016874555.1 Gammaproteobacteria bacterium
GAAAAACCCACCAATCGAGAACAGCAGGGACAACCCAAGGAAAAAAGTCGCACTGGTTCCGGCGACACGCTTGGCTTCTGCAAAGCGCTGGGCGCCGTAATGCTGCGCGATCAGGATGGTCGAAGCCATGGTAATGCCGAAGACCGCGCCCAGCAGCAGAAAAATGACGATGTTGGAATTGTTGGCGCCAGTCAGCGCCGCCGCGCCCAAATACTTACCGATCCAGATCGCATTGATCGAACCATTCACGGACTGCAACACGTTGCCGAGCAGAATCGGCAAGGCAAACGTGAATAGCGTCTTCGGAATCGATCCAGTAGTGAGTGAGGGAGCAGTTTTCATGAACGGCGCGCACGGAAAAAATCGGTGAGCAGAGTACCGCATTCCTCCGCGAGCACGCCGCCAAAAACGTCCACCCGATGGTTCAGCTCGGGGATTGCGAAAATATCGACGATGCTGCCGGCGCCGCCTGCCCTCGGGTCCCAAGCGCCGAACACCACGCGCCGTACCCGAGCATGCACGAGGGCGGAAGCGCACATGATGCAAGGCTCAAGCGTGACGTACAGAGTGGCCTCTTTGAGACGGTAATCACCAATCTGCGCGGCTGCGGCTCGCAAGGTGACGATTTCGGCATGCGCGGTTGGATCGTGCGTATGGATGGAGCAGTTGGCACCCTCGCCGATAATGCAATCGCCACGCACGAGTATGGCACCGATCGGCACTTCGCCTCGCGACGCTGCAGTTCTCGCGAGCCGCAGCGCCATACGCATGTAGTCGATATCTGAAATCATTGAGACGTAGTCAGTGCCGAATCGCTCGGATTGACGGCCCCCAAGCGCTGTAAGGTACCCTCAGCCGTTGAAACCTCACCCACATCACGCGCGAAGGCTGCGACAGCCAGCAGCGAATCCCGACCGTAGCGACGCCCCAGGCTCTCTTCGAACGGGCTAAGCGACTTCTTCACTTGCCCTGCATCACACAATCCACAACGAGCGCTGCGATCGGCCAAGCGCATCAGCGAATAACATGCCACTCAGTCTGCCGACCCGCGAGATACATCACGCGCTCGCCATCAAAAATCGCGCTCTGCTCGAGCTTCATCTGTACCCACTGACCGTTCCACTCAGAAACGACCTGCTTGATGTTACCCTCGATCGCATAGCCGGTATTCGGGTGCAGCTTCCAATCGCCCTGCACGACTGTCGGACCCTGGTTATCCCACATGCCGATCGTGGGCCCGGGTGCGTGCCCAAAGAACCCCAGCGCGTGGGTATACACGCGATTGACGATCCCGGCCCGATCTGCAGCCGCCCGCGTTGCCGCGAGCACTTCGTTGCCCGTGCGTCCACTGCGGAACTCGCGCGTCAAAAGATCTTGCCAAAGATTTCCAGTGCGCATCGCTGCAAGCAAACCCGCCGGGAGAGTCTCCTCACCGACTCGCAGTACATAACCCATTTCCTGCGTGTCGGTACACAGCTTGAGGTAGCAAAATCCAACGTCGGTGTGCAGCACATCACCACGCTGGATTACGCCGCTGTGACCACAAAAATCTTGATCTCGCTCGCAGGCGATACTCGCCCGCTGAAAGTTGACGTCTGGCGTGAACCACGCCGGCAAACCCAAAGATTCGAAGCGCTCACGGATATACCAGGACACATCGTGGGTGGTCGTCACGCCGGGCGTGATCACGCGACTGCTGAAGGCCTCGGCAATGACGCCGCGCGCAATCCCGACGATGTGCGCGTATACATCGATCTCGCTCGGAAGGCGGGTTTCCAGCCAGCGCACGACCAGATCCTGCGCCGGTACGAGTCGGCTCTGGTAAGCGAGTGGCAGCGCTTCGAGCAACTGCTCGTGCAAGCCCTTCGTAAGCCCATCAGCCACGGGCCAATGCCGCGACACGTTGATGCCGATACGCTGCGGATCTTTGCTGCGTATGAGTTCGCTGATGGCGCGCCATTGTGCCGGCAGATCACCCCCCGACCACGCCGCCTGGTAGGGAGCTCCGAGCGGGTAACGATTCACGGATAAACGCTCGACGCTACCATCCGCTTTGCGATTGAACACCAGCATGGTGGTGCGACGCGCCGCCATCGACGGCTGCGGCACCAAAGAAAAGTACACCGGGTCTTCGGCGTATTCACGATTGATGACGAGCCACATGTCGAGATTGGTCTCGGCCATCAGGCGCGGCAGCAGTTTTTCCAAGCGCTCGACAAGAATTCGATTCTCGGGTTCGATGCGCGCGCGACGCGACAGCACAGCAAAACCATCGGCGTTTACGATCACCCGCCCCTGCGTAGGGAACTCAGTGGGTGCGGCCGTTGCAAACGCGGGCTTCGCGGGCGCTGCGGCTAGGGCCGGGTTCAGGATAGAGAGGCCGAGCACGAATCCAAATATCACTGCAAACCAACGACCGCACGCTCGACCGCGATATTTGATTCCAGTTTTCATGACTCGCTAGGATACCGTTCGCCTGCGCGGGTTGCAGTGCCGCAGCATGGAATGGCGCGACGAGGCTTCCGCGGGGCGGGTTTGGGTATGATCGGCCCCATGAAAAACCCCCTCGCAGGTGCCTTACTAAATGCCCTCTTGGTAGTGGGGCCCCTCTGCGCCTCGACAGCACAAGTTACAACCCCCGGAAAAACTCCCGTCGGCCTGTGGGTCACCGTCGATGACAAAACCGGTGCGCGTCGTTCGCAGGTGCGGATCCACGAAAGCGACGGGGTGCTCAGCGGTCGTATCGAGCGGATACTCGAGGCTGACAAGCGCAACGCCAACTGCGTCAAGTGCAGCGGCCCTCGTCGTAATCAACCGGTGCTCGGAATGACCATCATCGAGGGGGTTCAGCTAAACGGCGGTGTAGGCTATTGGGAATACGGCAGCATCCTTGACCCAAACGACGGCAAAGTGTATCGAGTACGGCTTACGCCAAAGAATGACGGCCGCACGCTCGAAGTACGTGGCTTTCTTGGACCGTTTTACCGAAACCAGTACTGGATTCGCACCGAGTAGTCGTGCACCAAGCAGCGACTCGTCAGTCCTCGACTCGTGTCTTCTCTAAGTCTGCGACCCGTCGGC
>VGTW01000184.1 GCA_016874555.1 Gammaproteobacteria bacterium
ACCGCGGCGCAGGCGACGCGGGCGTCCTCGCAGGTGGTTCTCAATGCCATGGGTCCAGGCATGGCGGAGCTTCTCGGCGGCTCGGCTGATCTCACCGGTTCGGTGAATACCCTGCGCAAAGATTCCAAGCCGGTCACCCCGGCCGAGGTGTCGGGTAACTACATTTATTACGGCGTGCGCGAGTTTGCGATGACCGCCATGATGAACGGGCTTGCGCTGCATGGCGGCTTCATTCCCTACGCAGGCACTTTTCTCGTGTTCTCGGATTACGCGCGTAATGCCGTGCGCCTGGCCGCGCTGATGCATCAGCGCGTGCTGCTCGTGTACACGCACGATTCCATCGGCTTGGGTGAGGACGGACCGACGCATCAGCCGATCGAGCAGCTGGCGAGTCTGCGCGCCATGCCCAATCTCGGTGTCTGGCGTCCCTGCGATGCGGCCGAAACTGCGGTCGCCTGGCTCGCCGGGGTCGAGCGCAAGCATGGGCCGAGTTGTCTCGTGCTCACGCGCCAAGCCTTGCCGCAGCAGGCACGCAATGCGGCGCAGCAGGCGGCGATTGCCAATGGCGGCTACGTGCTGATCGAGCCCGAACTTTCTGCCGGGCAGCTGCCCGAGGCGATCGTCATCGCGACGGGCAGCGAGGTCGCGCCCGCGGCCGATGCCGTGCGGGCGGCCAACGCAACGGGTCGCCGCGTGCGGCTGGTATCCATGCCTGCAACCGATGTTTTTGATGCGCAAGATGCGGCTTGGCGCGAACATGTGTTGCCGCGGGCCGTCGTGCGCCGTATTGCCGTTGAGGCGGCGGCCTCGCAGAGCTGGTGGAAATACGTCGGCAGCGAGGGTCGCGTGCTCGGTATCGATCGGTTCGGAGCCTCGGGCAAGGCTGCGGCACTCTTTGAGCACTATGGGCTCACCACGGCGCATATCGCGCGGGCGATCGATGAGGTTTTGGCCAGCTGAGTGCTGGCGCACTGCGCTTTCGAAGCCGCGCGCCGCAGGTTATTCGGTCTGAATTTTTTACCAACGATATCGACAGAGGACGAGAGAATCATGGCAATCAAGGTGGGCATCAATGGTTATGGCCGCATTGGCCGCAACGTGCTGCGCGCGCTCTACGAGAGCGGACGTACCAAAGAAATCCAGATCGTCGCCATCAACGATCTGGGTGATGCCAACACCAATGCTCATCTGACACGTTTCGACACCGCGCACGGCCGCTTTCCCGGCCAAGTGAGCGTCGAGGGCGATTCGATGGTGGTCAACGGCGACCGCATCCGCGTGCTTGCGCAGCGTGATCCGGCGAAGCTGCCATGGGGTGAGCTGGGCGTGGACATTGTTCTCGAGTGCACCGGACTCTTCACGAGCAAGTCGAAGGCCGGTGCGCACCTTGCAGGCGGTGCGAAGAAGGTGGTGATTTCGGCGCCGGGCGGTGACGATGTCGATGCGACCATCGTTTTCGGGGTCAATCACCAGACCCTGAAGTCCTCGTACACGGTGATTTCCAACGCGTCCTGCACCACCAATTGCCTTGCGCCCATGGCCAAAGTTTTGCAGGAGAACATCGGTATCGAGAGCGGCCTGATGACGACGGTGCATGCCTATACCAACGATCAGGTGCTCACCGACGTCTATCACTCGGATCTGCGCCGCGCGCGCTCCGCGACCATGTCGATGATCCCCACCAAGACGGGAGCGGCTGCGGCGGTCGGTCTCGTGCTGCCCGAACTCAAAGGCAAGTTCGACGGCTTTGCGGTACGCGTGCCCACCATCAACGTTTCGCTGGTCGATCTGACCTTCACGCCGAAGCGGCCGACCTCGGTCGCCGAAATCAATTCTTTGATGAAGGCGGCGGCCGCGGGTCCGCTCAAGGGTGTGCTGGCCTACACCGAAGAGCAGCTGGTCTCGGTCGACTACAACCACGACGCGCATTCCTCGAACTATGACGCCACCATGACCAAGGTCATCGGCGGCAATCTGGTCAAGGTATGTTCCTGGTATGACAACGAATGGGGTTTTTCGAACCGCATGCTCGACACCACGGTGGCTTGGGCGAACGCGGTTTGAGCGGGTCGGCAGCGATGAACGTGTTGCGGATGACCGATCTTGTGCTGGCGGGCAAGCGTGTCCTCATCCGCGAAGATCTCAATGTGCCGGTGGAAGCTGGCGTGATCACGAGCGATGCGCGGATCCGCGCGGCCCTGCCGACCATTCGTGCGGCGGTCGCGGCCGACGCGCAGGTCATCCTGCTCTCGCACCTTGGTCGCCCCAAAGAAGGCGAATTCTCGGCCGAGAACTCGCTGGCTCCCGTCGCGCAGCGCCTGCAAGAACTGCTCGGGCAGCCGGTGCGCCTGGTCGCCGATTGGTTGGACGGCGTCGCTTGTCAGCCCGGCGAAGTGGTGCTGTGCGAGAACGTGCGCTTCAACAAGGGTGAGAAAAAAGACGACGAGACTTTGTCGCGGCGCATGGCCAAGCTCTGTGATGTGTTCGTGATGGATGCCTTCGGCACGGCGCATCGTGCTGAAGCGAGTACGCACGGCGTCGCGCGTCATGCGCCCGTTGCCTGTGCGGGTCCGCTGCTGGTCGGTGAACTCGAGGCGCTCGAGCGTGCGCTGGCCAAGCCCGCGCGCCCGTTGGTGGCGATCGTTGCGGGCTCCAAGGTGTCGACCAAGCTCACGGTGCTCGAGTCGTTACTCGGCAAGGTCGACAAGCTGATCGTCGGCGGCGGTATCGCCAATACTTTTTTGGCGGCGACCGGTGTAGCCGTCGGTAAGTCGCTGCACGAAGCCGACATGCTCGATACTGCGCGGCGCTTGCTCGCTCAGGCCAAGGCGCGCGGTGCCGAAATTCCGCTGCCCGTCGATGTGGTGGTTGCGCCGGAATTCTCCCCGGTGGCGCCGGCGACGGTATGCAGGGTGGCCGAGGTCGGTGCGAGTGAACTCATTCTCGACATCGGGCCGCGTACCGCGGCGATGCTGGCCGACTCGTTGCAGACGGCGGGGACCATTCTCTGGAATGGCCCGGTCGGTGTGTTCGAGTTCGTTCAGTTCGGCGCGGGTA
>VGTW01000185.1 GCA_016874555.1 Gammaproteobacteria bacterium
GCACCGCTGGGTCATCGGGTTTTTGCACCAGCGCCGCAAGACCTTGAGCCGTGGTCGGCAGTCGCGCCGTATCGAGTCGATACATGGCGAGCGCCGTTTCGATGGCTTGCAGGTCGGCGCGCACCTTGGTGATGCGTGCGTCGTCCACTCGATCCATGACGCGCGGTACGATAAAGGCGGAGAGCAGGCCAATGATCACCACCACGACCATGATTTCGATCAAGGTAAAACCACGCGATTTTTTGCGCACGCTGCGTCCTCCGGCTTGCCCGCTCGATCATAACAAAGGGAGATGACGACTCCGGTGACCGCCCGGCGGTACGTATAATGCAATGCAGTTTTGGGGAGCATCTCGATGTCCACAGCCTTCGTCTTTCCAGGTCAGGGGTCGCAATCGGTGGGCATGATGGGCGAGCTTGCCGGCCACGACCGAGTGGTCCGCGAGACCTTCGACGCCGCCTCCGGCGTACTTGGCTTCGATCTGTGGACCCTCGCGCAGCAGGGTCCTGCCGAATCCTTGTCGCTCACCGAAATCACCCAGCCAGTCATGTTGGTGGCGGGGGTCGCCACTTGGCGCGTCTGGCGGAATCGCGGCGGCGCGCTGCCCGCCTGGGTGGCGGGACATAGTCTCGGCGAGTTCACGGCCCTGGTTGCCGCGGGTGTGCTCGATTACGAGCAGGCGGTTGCGCTCGTGCGCTTTCGAGGCGAGGTGATGCGCGACGCCGTGCCCGCGGGGCAGGGTGGTATGGCAGCTGTGCTTGGGCTCTCCGACGCAGATATGGAAGCCGCCTGCGCTGAGGCCGCGCAAGGCGAGGTTGTCGAGGCGGTCAACTTCAATGCGCCGGGACAAGTGGTGGCGGCGGGTCACGCGAGCGCGCTGTCGCGCCTCGTCGAGACGGCCAAGGCGCGCGGCGCCAAGCGGGCGCTGCCCTTGCCCATCAGCGTGCCCTGCCATAGCAGCCTCATGAAACCTGCCGCGGAGCGTCTGCGCGAGCGTCTGCAGAGCGTCAACATCTCGGCGCCGCAGATCCGGTTTTTGAGCTCGGTCGATGCGACGGAATACAGCGACCCGGCCGCAATTGGCGATTTGCTCTATCGACAGCTCGCAAGCCCCGTGCGTTGGGTGGCGACCGTGCAGTCGCTCGTCGAGCGGGGCGTGAATCGCCTCGTCGAATGCGGCCCGGGCAAGGTGCTGAGTGGTCTCAATCGACGGATCGACAAGTCGCCCGAGCTCGCTTGCCTCGCGCTCGAAGATTCTGCCAGTCTCGACAAAGCGCTTTCAGCCGCCGCGGAGTAGCCGATGTCAGTCACGCTCGATCTTTCGGGTCAAACCGCGCTCGTGACCGGCGCGACTCGCGGCATCGGTCGCGCCATCGCCGAATCTCTCGCCAAAGCCGGGGCTCGCGTGGTGGGGACGGCCACCAGCGAGTCGGGCGCTGCGGCCATCAGCGAGCAACTCGGTGAGCTTTCGTCCGGCAGCCGGGGCGCGGTACTCGATGTCACCTCGGCGGTCTCGGTCGCAGCGCTGCTCGAGGATCTGGAGGCGAGGGCAGAGCAGCCTGGCGTTCTGGTCAATAACGCCGGCATCACGCGCGACAACTTGCTCATCCGCATGAAGCCCGAAGAATGGGATCAAGTGATCGCGGCTGATCTCACCTCCGTCTTCGCCCTGAGCCGTGGCTGCCTGCGGCACATGATGAAAGCCCGCTTTGGTCGAATCATCAATATCACCTCAGTCGTCGGCTCGCTCGGCAACCCGGGGCAAACCAATTACGCAGCCGCGAAGGCCGGCATTATCGGTTTCACGCGCTCCTTGGCCCGCGAGGTCGCGAGCCGCAACATCACGGTCAATGCCGTGGCCCCGGGGTTCATCGATACCGATATGACCCGCGCTCTCGATGAAGCCCAGCGCACCGCGCTCGCCGGCGGCATTCCGCTCGGGCGGCTCGGCGATCCCGCCGATATTGCCGCGGCGGTGCTCTTTCTCGCGGCGCCGTCCGGCGCCTATGTCACCGGACATACGCTGCACGTCAATGGCGGCATGTATCTCGGCTGACGCCGCGGTTCGCGCTCGTTGGCCCATTTTGTTGGATTTGTGACGCGCCGTTGGGTTTTCCATACAAAACAGGGGCTTAACCCCTAAGGCGTGGCACTCCGGGCCTGCTTGGCCTACAATTCGCGGCCCGTCGACCCCGAGGGGGGGAGTCGGTGTCACAGGTCGCCAAGAGGACAAAACACAGATGAGTACTGTCGAACAGCAAGTCAAAGCCATCGTTGCCGAACAACTGGGCGTGAAGTTGGAACAAGTCACCAACAACGCTTCCTTCGTCGACGATCTCGGTGCGGACTCGCTCGATACCGTCGAACTCGTGATGGCACTCGAAGAAGAATTCGAGACCGAAATTCCCGACGAAGACGCAGAGAAGATCACCACGGTTCAGCAAGCCATCGATTACGTGACGGCGCGCCGCAAGGCTTGAGTCGTTCGTAGCGTGATTCGCTCGGGGCCGGCCATGAGCCGGCCCCGATTGTTTGCGTAACCCGATTTGCAACGCGTGAGGCGCCAGTGAGCAAGCGTCGAGTTGTCGTCACCGGTCTTGGTATCGTCTCTCCGGTCGGCAGCACCGTACCCAGTGCGTGGGACGCCGTGCTACGCGGTGAAAGTGGCATCGGACTCATCACTCGCTTTGACACCAGCGCGTTCGCCACCCGCATCGGTGGCGCGGTGCGTGGCTTCACGGTGGGCGACTACATCACGCCCAAAGAAGCCCGTCGCATGGATGAGTTCATGCACTACGGCATGGCAGCCGGTATTCAGGCGGTCACCCACTCGGGCATCGATTTCAGCAAACACGACGCCGAACGCTGCGGTGTCGTGACCGGCGCCGGCATTGGCGGCCTGGCCACCATCGAAGCCGAGTACGACGCCTTCCTCGCGGCGAACGGTCCGCGCAAGATCTCGCCGTTTTTCATCCCTG
>VGTW01000186.1 GCA_016874555.1 Gammaproteobacteria bacterium
TCGGCAACTGATCGACGCTGATCAGCCGTCGACTGCCACACGAGCTACCAGCTCAGCAATTGCTCGCCGAGCAGACGACCGAAGGTCAGTGCCGGCGTCAGCGAGAGCCCGCCAACGAAAGCATCTCCCGATGTTCTGCCGAAGCCGAGTACTTCGCCGGCCGCGTACAGATTGCGGATCGGTCGGTCGTTACCGCCGATCACCCGCAGTTTGCGATCGACTTTGAGACCCGCCGGGCTCAATACCGTGAGCCCCTGTGCTTTGATGGCATAGAAGGGCGGCTTTTCGATGGGGCGGATCAAAAATTGCTTGCCCTGTCGATGATCGACGCGGGCCGCGACGGCGGCGTTGTACTCGCGCACGCTGCGGCGCAAATTGGCTGCCGGCACCCCGAGCTGGCGGGCGAGTTCGGCCAGGGTTTTTGCCTTGACGAATGCCGGGTGGCGACCGAAGCGTGTGCGATAGGTTGCCGTCGAGTCGAGGGTGATCGTCGCCGCGTTCTGCAGGATCGCCTCATCGAACACGATATTCATGCGTGTGTCGGGCTGGCGCAGCAGGGCGCGCTCGCGATAGTCGATGCTCGGATGGTCCTCTTGCATGAAGCGGCGGCCGCGCTGATCGACAAAGATTTCCCACACTTTGCGCGCCCCCGGCGAGAGCAGCAGGAAGGCGCCGGAGCGCGGATCGCGCGGATCTTCGAGCACACCTGCAAAGGTACAGAGAAATTTGTCGCTGCCGTCAACGGTTGCACCGAGCGCACTGGCCGCCACGATGCCATCACCGCGCGAATAGGGGTTGGCATGCGAGCAGAGTGGGTAGGCGGGCGTGAGTTTTTTCCAGAGCTCCGGGTTGGCTGCATAGCCGCCACTGGCGAGCACGACGTTCCGCCCCTGGAACTCGACCTCGCCGGCTGGCGTGCTCGCCCGCACGCCAATCACCGCGCCTTGCGTATTCGTCATCAGTCGAGTCATACGGGTCTGCAGTCGCAGATCGATGCTGCCCTCGCGTACCCAGCGGTCGTGGGTGGGCCGCAGAGCTTCGAGGATGGACAGCCCCTTGTTCGCACCCCAAAGATATCGCCGGGTCGAATAAGCTTCGTGGGCCTCGCCGGCCACCGGCGTCCCGGGTGCAGGCGCAAAACCCAGATCCATCAACCAGTCGATGGTGGCCGCAGCATGATCGACGAAGAGGCGCAGCACCACCGGATCGATACGCCCGTGGGCGATGCGCTGCGCGTCGCGGAAGTGCTCATTGGGGCTGTCTTCGATACCTTGCGACCGTTGCAGACGGGTACCCGCCGCACTGATTTGTCCGGATGACCAGTGCAGGGTACCGCCGATACGATAGTCGGCCTCGAGCTGCAGTACGCGGGCGCCGCGTTCGGCCGCGCGGATCGCGAGCGGCAAACCGGCGGATCCCGCGCCGATGACGATGACGTCGTAGCAGTCGGAATTCGCCGGCCGCGGCGGCTCGGCGGCGCGGAGGCTGCGGGGAGTGCGGGGAACGCGGGTTCGTTTCATACGCGCATTTTGTCACGGGGGCGCATGGCTCACCATTTGCGCCTGATCGGCTCTATAGTGAGGGCGAATCCGTGAGGGCGCATCGAGCGCCGAATAGCTGGGCGGGTGATAGCGGTGACAGAGTCTTGGGCTTTTTTGTTGTTGTTTCTGGCGGGCAGCGCGATCGGCGCGTTCTTGGGCGTGCTGTTCGCGCGGCAGCGCCCGTCGGCGCGATTTCTTGCCGAGATCGAGCAGCTGCAGTCGCGGGTGCTTGCGCTCACCGCCGAGAACGCTGCGTTGCAAGCCACGCTCGCGCGCGAGCAAGCGGTCTCTGCCGAAAAGCTGGCGCTGCTCGAGACGGCGCGCGATCAGCTCGCCAATGCATTCAAGGCAATTTCTGCCGATGCCCTGCGCAGCAATAATCAGCAGTTCCTAGATCTTGCGCGCACGCAGCTCGAAACTTTCCAAGCGCAGGCACGAACCGACCTCGAGACGCGGCAGCGCCGGATCGACGACAGCCTGAAGCCCATCCGCGAATCCTTGGACAAGTTCGACGTCCAGGTCAGAGACCTCGAAAAAAACCGTGCGGTGGCCTATCAATCGATGACGGAGCAGGTGCAGCAGCTGATGCGCGAGCAGGTGGCACTGCGCAGCGAGACCAGTAACCTTGTCGGTGCGCTACGGCAGCCGACCGTACGTGGCCGCTGGGGCGAAATCCAGTTGCGGCGCGTGGTCGAACTCGCAGGCATGCTCGATCACTGCGATTTCCGCGAGCAACATTCGATCGAAGGCGAAGACGGCAAATTGCGCCCTGATCTCATCATCCATTTGCCCAGGGGTCGCAGTGTGATCGTCGACTCCAAGGTGCCGCTGGCGGGCTATCTCGCCGCGCTCGAAGCGCGGGACGACTCAACGCGCACGCTGCGCTTGCAGGAGCATGCCAAAGCCGTGAAGGGCCATCTGGCAGCGCTCTCGCGGAAGGGTTACGCCGCAGAGGTGCGTGGCAGTGCGGAGTTTGTGGTGCTGTTCTTGCCGGGCGAGGTGTTCTTCAGTGCGGCGCTTGAGCAGGATCCGGCGCTGATCGAAGCGGGTGTCGAGCAGGGTGTGATGATCGCGACGCCGACCTCGCTCATCGCCTTGTTGCGAGCGGTTGCCTATGGCTGGCGCCAGGAAGAGATCGCGCGCAACGCCGAGAAAATCAGCACGCTCGGCAAAGATCTTTATGACCGGCTCGCCGTCATGGGTGAGCACTGGGTCAAGGTGGGCAAGGGCATCCGCCAAGCGGTAGACAGCTACAATTCAGCCATCAATTCTTTGGAGAGCCGAGTTTTAGTCACTGCACGGCGACTGCGCGATCTCGACCCGGCGCTCGATTCCACCCGACTCGAGCCCAT
>VGTW01000187.1 GCA_016874555.1 Gammaproteobacteria bacterium
CCTCGGGCACGCGCGATTCCTTCCACGAGCTGTACATGGAAGCCGGCTGCCGTACCTACCCGTGGCTCAACACGCTGCGCGGTCAGGATGAAAAGCGCTTCAAGCGCGTCTGTCACACAATGCGCGAGGACGGCGCCTTCGTCGAAGCGGGTGAGAACGATAACCTGATCGTGCAGAAACTCGAGGCGAATCCGAATGCGGTTGGAATCTTTGGGTTCAGCTTTCTCGAAGAGAACCTCGACAAGCTGCGCGGCTCGAAGATCGAGGGCGTAGAGCCCACGTTCGAGACGATTGCTTCGGGCAAATACCCGGCGTCGCGGCCGCTCTTCATCTACGTCAAGAAGGCGCACATCGGCGTGATTCCCGGCTTGCAGGAATTCGTCAATGAATACGTGAGCGACAAGGCGCTCGGCGAAGAAGGTTATCTTGCCGATCGTGGACTCGTGCCGCAGCCGAAGTCGGATTTGGCGAAAACGCGAGCGGATGTGAAATCGCTCAAAAATTTCGCCCCATAATTTTCAGGCGCTACACCCAAAAGAGGGTTTCCTCATGACAACTCGGAAAATCATCGCTGCCGCGATTCTCGCGGTGGCCACGGGGGCGGCTTGCCTCGCGAACGCCCAGACGAGCACGCCGAGCGAGCTCGAACAACTCAAGGCGCAGCTTGCGATGTTGCAGGAGCGGCTTGCGGCGCTCGAGGCTGCGCAGACCGCGCAGGCGGCAACCACCACCGAGTTGCAGGATTCCATCGATCGCACCTCGGATAACCTCGCGCGCACCGTGGGCGAGGGTGCGAGTTCGGGTTGGCTGGGTCGTTGGGTGTGGAAGGGCGACCTGCGGGTGCGTAACGAGAATATCGATCAGGAAGCGACACTGACCGATCGCAACCGCAACCGTTTTCGTCTGCGTGTCGGCGCTCTCGCGCGCGTCAACGACACCACGCGGGTGGAGCTGCAGCTCACGACGACCGAGGGCGCGGACGCGCGCTCATCGAATCAGTCGTTCAGTGATGCCAATTCGCGCAAACCGCTCGACGCGGATACCGCTTATGTCGAGTGGGCGCCGACCGACCAGTGGAAGTTCGCGGCCGGCAAAATGCGTTATCCCTGGGCGCGTACCTCGAGCTATTTCTTTGATAACGATATCAATCCAGAAGGCGTGGCGGCCAACTGGCAGCAGGCGGCGAACGGATTTTTCGGCAGCGTGTTTCTCGCACAATTTGCCGAGCGGGCGACGGCTGCCGACTCCGGGATGGTGGGCGCGCAGATAGGTTGGCGCTGGCTGCGCAGTGATGGCAGTCGGGTGTTGATCGCCGGCGCCTACTACGACCACACGGCCGTGCGCGGCTACAACCCGTTTCAGGGCGCGAGCGCGAGCTCGGCGGGTCTTGGTAGCTATGGAAATTCGACGACGACCAACGCCGCGATTTGTCGCCGTGCGGTGACGACCGGGGGCAGCTGTCTCGCCAATGATTACAACGTCATCGAGTTGCTCGGCGAATATCAGTTCAACATCGGCGAACAGCCGCTGCTGCTGTACGCCAACGTGGCTAAAAATACTGCGGCCGATTATTCGATCACGACGACAAGCTCGGCGACCACCATTCCGCGCGGGCTCGATACGGCTTATGCCATCGGCTTCAACTACGGCCGGGCGAACGCGACGATTCCGGGTTCATGGGAGATCGGCTATCTCTATCAGTTGATCGAGAAGGACGCGCTCTTCGCCCAGTGGATCGACTCGGACTTCGCCGCGGGCAATACCGACGGGGGCGGCAGCGCGCTGCGTGCGGCTTGGCAGTTCTCGCGCAACGGTCGCTTCAACGTGACCTACATGCTCAACGAAACCAATCGCGATGTGGCCGCCGCCGTGACGCTGCCTACGACGCGCAATGTTTTCGATCGGGACCACCAGCGCCTGCAGGTCGATTTCAACTTTACCTATTGATCGGCCGCAGAGTCAGGCGACGGGCTTGGGTTTCCGAGCCTGCATCGCCCCCCGGGCTGGGGTTCGATCATGAAATTTGGATGACGGACGTAGCCGCGATATGGGATGTGGCTAAAATACCCCGCCCCTCGGGTCCCCCAGCCCTCCAAGGTCCAGCGTCTTCATGAGTTCTTCGCTTTTGTTCGTGCTGCTCGTGGCGTTGTCGGTGCTGGCTTTTCAGCTCGGCAAAGCGCGCGCCATTGCGGTAGCGGGCGGCTTGCGGGGCGTCCGCGACCTGCACTCGCTCCCCGGACACTACGGCTTGCTCACGGCGATCTGGTGCGGTCTGCCCGCGCTCGTCGTGTTCGCGTTGTGGATCTCGCTGCAGGATATCGTGATCACGCAGTTGGTCCTGGCCGATCTGCCTGCGAATGCGATGGGGCAGTCCGAGCGGGTGCTGGCGTTGATGCTCAATGATTTGCGCAACGTCGTGGCGGGCAACGTGCCTACCGAGATGGTCTCCGAATCAACCCGGGTTGCAGCAGCCGAATATCTCAAGCTGCAACGCATCGCCCAACTTGCGTTGACCGTCGTGACTTTTGCCGTCGGGATCGCGGGGTTGCTCGTGGTGCGTGCACGTATTCGCCCGGATCTGCGGGCGCGCAATGCCTATGAGCGCGTCATCGAGTGGGCGCTCTTTGCCTGCTCGGCGGTCGCGGTGCTGACTACGATCGGAATCGTGCTCTCGATCGTTTTCGAGGCCACGAGATTTTTCAATATCGTACCCATCACCGAGTTCGTGTTCGGCACCAACTGGAGCCCGCAGATGGCGATTCGCGCCGATCAGGTGGGCTCGTCGGGCGCCTTCGGTGCCGTGCCGTTGTTCGCAGGTACGCTGTTGATCTCGTTCATCGCCATGATCG
>VGTW01000188.1 GCA_016874555.1 Gammaproteobacteria bacterium
ACCGGAGTTCACCACATCTTCACGCGTCACCTGAATGAGCGGCGTCGGCGCAGTGGTCGGGTCGCGCTTGATGCGCGAGCCGGTGACAACCACCTCTTCAAGCAATTGGTCGTTGGCCGAAGCCGACGTCTGAGCCGACGACGACTGCGGAGCCGCCAGCGCGGCCCCCTGGGCCAGCACTGCCGCCACAAATGCCCCGAGCAGGGCTCCGGATTGCGTACGATTCATTGCGATGGTCCTTCCTTGTTGTGAATTCGATTGGAACGTCCGGTGGACGCTATCAATCGACTGACGATAGCGATCTTTAGACGAATTCTCAACGATCGATCGTTGTATTCACGCCACAAAAAACAAGAGCGGCCTTGCATCGCAAGACCGCTCTTGTTTTTTCAACCTGCATCACCCCCGGGCGAGGGGACACGGTGTGTAATCAATTACCGCCGAAGTTCTTGCGAACCGTGACGCCGTAGGTCCTCGGCTCGTTTGGGTACCCCGAGAAACTGCCCGACTGCGCTACCGACGGGAAGCCTTGGACGAGGTAGTCGTCGCCGTTCAGGTTACGACCCCAGATCAGGAAATCCCAGCCATCCCGGGAAAAGCCTGCGCTGGCGTTAAACGTGTTGACCTGGCGCGAGGAGATTTGCGGGCAGAGGCCGTCCGCCGTCTGCACATTGCTCTGGTACTGGTAGTCGGCGCGAAGGAAGCCCGCCGTCTCACCCACCTGGAAGCCCTGGGTCACGCCCGCTGAGAGGTTGTGCTTGGCGACACCTGCCACCACTTTCCCATCGACATTGGTTGGTGCCGCCGCGAGTACCGCGGGGCAGGTCGCAAGGTTGACGGCTTCAATGAGGCGGCTCGTTTTGTACTTCGGATCGAGATAGGTATACGAGATGTCAAACTGCAGGCCGTCGGTCACTTTACTCTGCGTTTCGATCTCGATGCCCTTTGTCACCTGTTTGCCGGCGTTGGCGAGCACGAACCCGGTGCCTTGGAAAGCGTTAGTCTGGAAGTCTTTGATCTCTTGGTCGAACACCGCCACGTTCGCAGCAAAGCGCTCCCAGCGACCCTTTACACCGAGCTCAACCACCGTCGATTCTTCGGGGGTCGCATTGCGTGTGCCGTAGCGCGGGTAGTACGGGTTGACCGCACCACCGAGTGGTGAGCGGGCGGGCGCTGCGGGCGCGAAGGGCTTGCTGTCACGCGACAAGTTCCAGGAGGTCGCCTTGTAGCCCGTCGATACGCCGAGGTACGCGTTGAGGTTATCTGAAAACTCGTACGCGGCACGCAGCGTGTATGTGGTCTCGCTGTCGTCCGATTTGTCAGAGAACGGCACGATCGGATGCAGGAACTGCAACGGATAGAGACCGAGCGCCGAGTTACAGAGCGGACCCGCTGGGAAAGCCGGCTGACCCGGGACACACGGTCTGACGCTGGCGGCATCCGCCAAACCAGCCTGCGCGGCGAAGGCCGCGAAGTTAGCGGGGGTCGGCGCACGACCACCGGTGAGTGCACCGAAGATTTGGGCAAAGCCGATGTCCACAAAGTTAAGCGATGAGAACGTCTCGGTCGTCACCTGACGGTAATCGATGTCCTTTTGCGTATTGGTGTACGCGATGCCCCCGGTGACCGTCAGGTTGTCGGCCACGTCGAAATCGAGTTGACCGAAGAGTGTGTACGCCTCTGCGTCTTGGATGGTGTTGATCTTGTTGCCGGTGTTTGCTGCGAACAGTGTCCCCCGTGGCAAACCAAGCGCCGCCTCGAGGCCGGGGAAGGTTTGCAGGCCCGCGGCCGGATTGGCGGGGTTAGTTAGGACGCTGGCGTAATTGCGAAAGCCTGAGCCGATGAGGATCTCGTTGCTATAATCAACCCGCTCGTCAAAATAATAGGCACCAAAAAGACCGCGTACTTTGCCACCACCATCGTACGCCACGCGAAATTCTTGGGTCTTGGTGCCGATATCGCCGAGGTTACGGTTGGTGGTGCCGAGCAACCCGCTGGTGAAATCGAAGTCGTAGTCGAAATCAAAATCTTGCTGTCGGGAAGCAGTGATCGAGGTAAGCGTGAAGTCACCGAGATCCCAGTCGAGATGGACTGAGAGTCCGCTGTTCTTCACTGAGTTCTGGGGCGCTTTATTGGCGTACGTCGTGCGGTCAAACGGCAAACCGGGCGAGTTGGCAACGCCTGGGTAGATTCGCCCACCGACCAGCGGACCCTGAATGATCGCGCCTGTGGGGCCGTTGAGCAGGTTCGATACGCCGCAACAGGCTTCGTCGATCTCGCTGACGTCGCCGATAATGCGCACTTCGACGTTATCAGAGGCTTTCCACAACATCTGGCCGCGCATGTCCCAACGATCGCGATCGTTAATGAGGCTCTGGTCTGCCAAATTCTTAAAGTACCCATCGCGCTCGTTCACGCTGCCCGCAAGGCTGAAAGCGAGGTTGTCGCTGATCGGGCCGGTCACCTTGCCCTTGGCCACGCGACCGTTGTAGTTGCCGAGAGTGACCTCGACCATGCCGCTCGTTTCATCAAACGAGGGCTTTTGAGTCACGATGCTGATGACACCGGCCGAGGCATTTTGGCCGAAGAGTGTGCTCTGCGGACCGCGCAGCACTTCAACGCGCGACACATCGACGAAGTCGCCGATCGCTCCTGCCGAGCGCGAGCGATAAACGCCATCGATGAACACACCGACCGAGGACTCGATACCGGGATTGTTTGCGCCGTTACCGAAGCCACGAATGATAAAGTTGGCATTCGTCGAGGTCTGCAGCTGTGAGACGCGCAGCGATGGCACGATCGACTGCAGGTCGCTGATGGTGCGGATCTGCGCGCGCTCCAGGGTT
>VGTW01000189.1 GCA_016874555.1 Gammaproteobacteria bacterium
AATGTTAAAGGCGAAGCTCTACGAGCTCGAGGTCAACAAGCGCAACGCCGCGGCCAAAGTGCTCGAAGAGTCGAAGTCGGATGTGAGCTGGGGTCACCAGATCCGCTCCTACGTGCTCGACCAGTCGCGAATCAAAGATTTGCGGACTAACGTCGAGGTCGGCAACACCACGTCAGTGCTCGATGGTGATCTCGACCAGTTTCTCGAGGCCTCGCTGAAGGCGGGGGTGTGACGTGAGCGACACCGACAACAACAAACTGATTGCCGAGCGGCGCCAGAAGCTCGCCGCCCTGCGCCAGGGTGCCGAGCCCGCATTTCCCAATGATTTTCGTCGCGATTCGCTCGCGGCCGAGCTGCATCTGGGTTTCGATGACATGGAGGCCGCTGCACTCGAGGCGCAGGCGGTACGCGTACGCGTCGCCGGTCGCATGATGCTGCGGCGCATCATGGGCAAGGCGAGCTTTGCCAAAGTTCAAGATTCCTCGGGGCAGGTACAGCTCTTTTTGCAGCGCGAGTTGCTTGGCGAGAGTTACGAAGCCTTCAAAGACTGGGACATCGGCGACATCGTGGGCGCCGAAGGCACGCTTTTTCACACCAAGACAGGCGAGCTCACGGTTCGGGTCGACTCGCTGCGCTTGTTGGTGAAGTCGCTGCGACCGCTGCCCGATAAGTGGCATGGGCTCGCAGACACCGAGGCGCGCTATCGCCAGCGTTATGTCGATCTCATCATGAACGGGGAGAGCCGCACGATTTTCCGTAAGCGCACCCGTCTCATTCGTTATCTGCGCGACATGCTCGATGCGCTCGGCTTCATGGAAGTCGAGACACCGATGATGCAGCCGATTCCGGGCGGCGCCACGGCGCGGCCCTTCGTAACCCATCACAACGCGCTCGATATAGACATGTATCTGCGCATTGCCCCCGAGCTCTATCTCAAGCGGCTCACCGTGGGCGGCTTCGAGCGCGTCTATGAAATCAACCGCAATTTCCGCAACGAGGGTTTGTCGACGCGGCATAACCCCGAGTTCACGATGCTCGAGCTGTATCAGGCTTATGCGGATTATCACGACCTGATGGACCTCGTGGAACGCATGCTGCGCGGCGCCGCCGAAGCCGTCGTGGGTTCGCTGCAATTCAGCTCGCAAGGGCGGCAATACGATCTGTCCGGGCCGTTTGTGCGCATTAGTGTCGAAGATCTCATCCTGCGCGAAAATCCGGATCTCGATCGGTCTCGGCTGCGCGATCTTGCCTACTTGCGCGCGGCCTGCGAATCCCGCGGCATCCCGTGGAAGTCGGGCGATGGCCCGGGCAAGCTGCAGATCGAAATCTTCGAGAAGACCGGCGAGCAGACAATGCTCGATCCAACCTTCGTCTACGCGTACCCCGCCGAGGTGTCGCCGCTGTCGCGGGCTAACGATGCTGATTCGTTCATCACCGATCGCTTCGAATTCTTTGTCGGTGGGCGCGAGCTTGCCAACGGGTTCTCCGAGCTTAACGACGCCGAGGAACAGGCTGCACGATTTCAGGCGCAGGTGGCGCGCAAAGAATTAGGTGACGACGAGGCCATGTTCTACGACGCCGATTACGTGCGCGCGCTCGAATACGGCTTGCCGCCAACAGCGGGACTCGGCGTCGGCATCGATCGTCTGGTGATGTTCCTGACAGACTCGCCCTCGATTCGCGACGTGCTGCTGTTCCCGCAGATGCGGCCAGAGTAGGCCTGGTGCTCTGTCGGTAAGCGAGCTTAGTCCGGCAGTGAATAACTCATTGGCAGAACGCGGGCGGCACGAGCCGGCGTCGCGTTTGCAGAACCCTCAGTTGCGGCATCGGCGGTAGTAGCTGCGGTAGCCATCCCCTCGACTGTAGCAAAGGCTGCGACGGCGAGGCACTCCACGCCGGTAAGGCCGTCGATGTCCGCAATACCCGTCGGAACAACTACGGCGTTAACGACTTGTACGCTGCGCCGAATCTTTGTGCCGGCCACATCGATCTCGAGTTCGAGCTTGTCACCGGGTGCGGGCAGCGGCCCAGGCTCGAGCTGAAATCTTTGAGCACGACGCTTGACGCGACCGCGATAGTGCGCGCGGGCGATGACCTCTTGACCGGTGTAGCAGCCTTTGGTGAAGGAAATGCCGCCGAGCACATCGAGGTTGAGCATTTGCGCGACGAACTCGCCGCGGGTTGCGGGCGTGATCTCGGGGATACCGACGGTGAGGTCGGCGCGCTGCCAAGCGAGCAAGGCATCCGCAGGGGCGTTTTGCGGCTGCTCGGCAGCGGCGCGCAGACGCAGCAGTCGCCCGTCGTTTGCATGACGCCAGATCACGATCTCACCGTGACCCTTTCCGCCTTTATCTGGTGGCGCACGCAGCGCGCTGCCCACGGTGTCCGGTAGCGCCTGCGCTGTCGAAGCGAGCCCCTCGATCTGCCAGAGCGGCGATTCGTCGCTGAGCGTGGCTTTGGCGCGCAGCAGAAATTTGCGTAGCTGGGTCAGCGTGTCGGCGAGCAAGGCGCGCGGCAGCACGCAGAGCACATCGTCGGGACCTTGTGCCACGAGTCGCAGCAGCGCCAGCACCCGACCCTGCGCGTTGTGCAGGCCGGCGAGTTCGACGCGATCAGCAGCGAGCGCAAGTATGTCCTGCGAGAGCTGGCCGCTGAGGAATTTCCGGGCATCGACGCCACGTACGGCAAGCACACCGAGGTGGGGGAGAGGAGTGATGTCGGCGACGGGTAGGTGCACGCGAGATATTGCGAAGGGTTGTGAAAAAAACTTGTGAAAGCGTTGGGTTTCGCGCCTGGATTGTGCATGAAGTTCAGCCGCTTG
>VGTW01000190.1 GCA_016874555.1 Gammaproteobacteria bacterium
CTGTACCTCGCCAAAGCCGCGCGCGGCGAGCTCCGTCAATAAATCATTGGGCGAACGACCCGCTTCGGTTTGGCGAATGATCCATTGCCGCAGTTCCGGGGAGTCTTCGGCGGGCGTGCTCACGATGGGCGAAGTGTAGAAGAGGCCTCGCGAGCGCGGTGCTCATCTTCACATGGCTTTATCCGCCATCGCGTTGTCACGGAACCGTCATGCCGCTGTCACACGTGCCGCCTAAATTTTGCGTGTTCCATTTTTGGCGGTACCCACGGCCCTGACGGAGCGTCTTCCCATGCAAACCCTCGACAAGCACAAGAACCTTTTGTTACTCGCCGCCTCTGTGGCGGTGCTCGCCGGTTGCGGCTCGGAGGAGATCGCCTCGCCGGGTAGTGGCGGCAATGTCACGGTCAATATCACGACGCCGCCGCCTCCGCCGCCCCCCCCGCCGCCGTCGTCAACGCTGGTCACGCCCGCGGGCGGCTGCCCGACCATCGAAGATTCGGCCGGTCTCAAGGACCTCGGCACCATCACGGGACCGACCGGTACTTATCGCAACTGCGAATTGCCGGCGCGCTTTACGCGTAGCACCACACTGACGCGCGTGCCCGGCTTGCTGTACTCGCTTGGCGGTCGCGTCGACGTGGGTAACGATTGCGGCGCTGCCGTCGGCACACCGGCGGGTTTGGCGTGCGGCATTGTCTTGACCATCCAGCCGGGCGTGGTTCTCTTTGGCTCGACGGGCGTGTCCTGGTTGCATATCAACCGTGGCAACCGCATCAACGCGGCAGGAACGGCGACTCAGCCTATCGTTTTCACGAGCCGCGACAACGTGCTCGGTTTGACCAACGACCTCTCGCAGGGTCAGTGGGGTGGTGTGGTGCTCTCCGGCCGCGCGCCGATCACGGACTGCACGGTGGCGCCGAACGCGACGCCGGGCACCGCGGCCTGCGAACGTCAGGTTGAAGGCGCCGTCGACCCGGCCTATTACGGCGGTGCAACGCCGACCGACAACAGCGGCACGCTGCGCTTTGTGCAGATTCGCTACTCGGGCTATGTGCTCTCGGGTAACTCCGAGCTGCAGGCGCTGACGACAGGCGGTGTCGGCAGCGGTACGACCATTCAGTACGTGCAGTCGCACAACAGCTCGGACGATGCCGTCGAATTCTTTGGCGGTACGCATAATGTAAAGTGGATGGTTTTCACCGGCGCTGACGACGACAACCTCGATCTCGACGTGGGTTATCGTGGCCGCATTCAGTACGTGATTGCCGTACAGAAAGATAACAACGGCGATTCGATGGTGGAACTCGACAGCGCCAACGCACTCGAGGATCAAACGCCGCGCACCTTCATGCGCCTCGCAAACTTCACCTTCGTGCATCGCAACTCGATTGCGAATACGGCGGCGATGTTGTTCCGCGGTCAGGCCGATGCCTCGCTCGTCAACGGTGTCGTGACCACGCCGATCGCCTGCCTGCGCTTGAACGGCGCGAGCATCATCGGCACCAATGCGGCGGTCGACAAGATCGGCCCGCCGGTCTTCCGTTCGGTCGCCATGCAGTGTGGCACTACGCCGTTCATCGGTACGAGCGGTCTCACGGCCGATCAGGTCGCAGCGACCTTCAACGTGGCGGCGAACAACAACACCTCGACTTTCACCGCGTCTCTGACGGGTGGATTCACCAACGGCGCCAACGAGACGGGTCGTACGGCGACCGATCCGAAGGTGGTCGATGAATCGTTCGATACGACGAACTACATCGGCGCAGTCAAGGACGCGGGCGATACGTGGTACGCCGGCTGGACTTGCAACTCGGCGACAGCAAATTTTGGTTCGTCAGGCAGTGCCTGCTCGACGCTGCCGCGAATCGCTCAGTAAGTCTGCACCGCGGATCGCCGAGGAATGAACAAGCTACTCGCGTCGCCGTCGCTAATACTGCTCGCGGCAGCACTGGTCCCGGGCATCGCAGGCGCTCGGACCGCGCAACAGACTGAAGTCGCACAGCCTGACCTTCTGTCGCAGCTGCCGGCCGAAGAGGCCGCGGCTGAGGCGCCGGTCGACGTGGATATCGTCGGCGGGATCGTGATCGTCGGTCGACGCGATCGCAATATCCAACAGGCGACCAACGTCGTGTTGTCGGTGTTGTCTGCCGAAGATATCGCGCGCACCGGCGAGGGTGATGTGGCGGGTGCGCTGAGCCGAGTCACGGGACTCAGTGTGGCTGGTAACGGCTTTGTGTATGTGCGTGGTCTGGGTGATCGATATTCTCAGGCTTTGCTGAATGGTTCGCCCTTGCCGAGTCCCGAGCCGCTGCGCCGCGCCGTTCCGCTCGATATTTTCCCAACCGATGTCATCGCTTCGTCGCTCGTGCAAAAGAGCTACTCGCCCAATCTCACGGGTGAGTTCGGTGGCGGCATCATCAACCTCACGACCTTGTCGGTGCCGAAAGAATCGTTCCTGAAGTTTGGTGCCGGCGTCAGTGGCGATACCGAAACGTCGGGGCAGATTGGCTACACGCACTATGGCAGCAAGTACGACGCGACGGGCATGGATCGCGGTATTCGCGATGTGCCACCGGCACTTGCCGTTTTTTTTGCAAGTGGCGAGCGGATCAGCTCGGGTAACGTCAATACGCAGGCCATCGCCAAACAATTTTTGAACACCCGTACTGGCCTTGTGCAGTACAACGACAAGATGCCGGTGAACGGGTCGGGCTCGGTCACCGGGGGGACGTCGTACATCCTCGGCGATGGCGAACTCGGACTCGTGGCGACCGCCGGGTATAGCAATGGTTGGCGTACC
>VGTW01000191.1 GCA_016874555.1 Gammaproteobacteria bacterium
CACGGCACCGCCGTTGCCGCCGACCTTTGCGCCGAGCTATGCCTGTACGGGTAATTCAAACGTCGTCCCGACTTTTGCGCGCTTTACTTACACCGAGACCAGCGTCGTGCCCTACATGGATGATGTAGGTCGTGCACGCGTGCCGACGCTCGTCGAGCGTAATGTCAAACACAAGTCGGCCTATCTCGAGTTAGAATGGGATATCACCGAGCAACTGCGCGTGATCGGCGAGGCTCGCTATATCGACGAGGACAACTTGGTCGCGGCGCCGACGACGGCAGGTAGCCAGGGTCCGGGCACCGTGATTCTTTGTGGTGCGACCGGTGACTGTCGGACGGTTGCAAGCATTCCGTATGCCGCAGCACCCGGCGTGCCGGCCTCGTTCGCGGGCCTCGGTGCGCCGCTCACGCGCTTGACCTACAAGCGCAATGACTCGTACGTGTCGCCGAAAGCGACGGTGCAGTGGAAGGCCTCCGAGGATCTTAACACCTACGCGTCGTACTCCGTCGGTAAGAAGCCCGGTGGGTTCTCAACGATCACAATCGGTGCGTTTGGTCTGCCCTCGCAGCCTGACGTGGAGTTTGATCCGGAGCAGATTAAGGTCTACGAGCTCGGGGCGAAGTGGACCTCTGCCTCGCGAGCCCTTAAGGTCAATAGCGCCGCCTTCCTTCAGGATTTTACTGATAAGCAGGTGAGTACGCAGGTGATTATCGGTAACACACTCGGCAACCGTATCACTAACGCAGAAGGTGGGCAGCTCAAGGGTATCGAACTGGCTGCAACCTGGCGCGCCACCGATAACCTGACCATCGGTGCGGGACTCACGCATTTCTTTGCCTATGAATTTACCAACTACCGAACGCTCTCGGGTGGCGCCGCAGAAATTGCCCGCGTCGGCAACTGCACGCCGGTTACCACGGTGGTGGTGGAGTCGGGCGTCAACAAGGCGCGGGCCACGTGCTCGGTCAATCGCACAGGCAACAAGTTCGAAGACGTACCAGAAACCGCGGCGGCCCTCAACGTAAGCTATCGTAAGCCCTTAGGTAACGACTCGTTCTGGTTCGTTGACGTCGACACCAGCTATGCCGGTGAGCGCTTCATCGAAGACGACAACACGGTTTGGCTCGAGGCTTACACCAACGTCGACCTGCGCTTCGGCGTAGGCAACGAGAACTGGGAAGCAGTGCTGTTCGTCAACAACGCGACCGATGACGACAAGGTCCGTTCTGCGGGAACGGGCCCGGCCAACGCGCTGGCGATGGTTCGTCTCAACCAGACGATCGGTGCGGTGGGTGCGCGGGTGCCGGCTAATATGCGCAGCCCGTTCGGTGGTTCGCCCTTGGGCCTGCGCATTCCGACGCAGGTGTTTGCCAATATGCCGGATCCGCGCGTGGTTGGTCTGCGCGTGAACTACCGCTTCTGATTGATCTGTGAGTTGATGACTCTGACATTATCGCGTCGCTCTTGGCTCAGTAACTCACTGGTGCTTGGAGTCGGGCTCGGAGCAGGGGCCCTGATGCCTCTGCCCGAGGCCGATGCGGCGTCGCGAGTCGCGCTCCCTGATTTCTCTGACCCCACTGCGAACCTGCGTCAGATCGTGCGTATGCAGGGTAGCTTGCGCGAGCAGGATGTGCCTTGGTGGTTCACCGGTGTAATCTTTGCCGTGCGCGGCGATCACGAAACGCCGCGACCTCTGGTCCGTTTCGAGGGCATGGAGATTTATTGGTTCAAACACACGAGCGCGGGCTATCAGCTCGGTGGCAACACCGTGACGTTCTTTCGGGACTACGAGACGAATGAATTTTTGTACGAGTTTCGCAATCCTTGGACGGGCAAGATCGTAGCAGTGAAGCCTGCAGTACAGGGTGGAAATCTCGGATTCAGTTATAGTGTGCAGGGCATCTGGCCGGTGAGTCTCGATGGTACGCCGATGGGTGAGCCCAAGCGAGCGCCATTACGTTTGCAGTGGCACAGCATGGGCGATCACGTGTGGCTACAGCATCAGACGGTGTATCCGCCCGGCATGCCGGCGATGCATGGGCAGCGACAGACGATATTCGCGCGTGCCGGCGATGTGCGTGAGGGTAAGTTCGATGCCCTACCGGCGACTTTTTCGTCGACGGTGTTCATGGGTTGGCTGAAATGGATGGAGATGACGGGTGAGCCGGGTCACGTTGTCTGGCACGCCGCAGGGGTCAAATTGCGCAGCATCGATGAGTTGCCGCGCGAGTATCGAGAGCGCGCCGAGCGCGAGTATCCAGAGCGGATGAGCGCCAAGCCGAGACTTCTTCAATCGCGTGCAGCTTAATAACTACACAATTGGTAACCTGCATATCGGCGTCACCTCCGATCGTTGGGATGCGCTCGTTTATGCGAATAACATCACCGATGACGACACCATACAGGGGGTTTCAGCCAATCCTGGCGATGTGGCGCAGTCGCTTGACGACCCGTCGAACTTCTCGCCCGCCAATACCACTGGGCTGACGATGCCAGATCCGCGTATCATCGGCATTCGTTTCAGTTATCGGTTCGGGGGCAATTGATCGAATCGATAGCGGACCGAATCAAGGTAGGGGTAACAACTACCGACTCGAAGGGCTGCGACCACTCGTGGGTCGCAGCCCTTTTTCTTTTCGCGTGCAGCGTCGCACCGACCTAATATCTCTGACATCTTACGGTCGGCCTGTGCGCCGAATGGTGTTGAGTGTAGTTGAGTTTGGAGGGGCCATGTCGACCAGATCCAAG
>VGTW01000192.1 GCA_016874555.1 Gammaproteobacteria bacterium
GGGAAGGGCATATTGACTCGCACCTCGAGAAGCTACCGGCGGGCGATACCCGCAGTCGTGCCGTACTCGAGCAGATGCGTGCCGACGAGATGGCGCATGGTGCGGCCGCTCGTGCGGCTGGCGGTACCGAGCTTTCCCCTCGTGTGCAATCTGCGATGCGCGTAACCGCGCGCGTCATGACCACCACTAGCTACTGGCTCTGATTGACGCAAGGCGCGCCCCCCAGGATCCACCTCAGCGCGAGGCCACGCACCGCGGTAACTCCGATGCAGCGCTCTCTTGAGAAATGACCGCGACGCGTGGTTCCGTCGCGTGCGCTGCTCACTCGTTTGGGGGAGGCACCGGATGAACTCCTCTACGCGATCGCCAGCTCAGTCGAAGTACTGATCGATGACGAGAATGGCAAGGAACTGGTTCTCGCCTACCTTGGCAAGGGTGAATTATTTGGTGAAACAGGCCTGCTCGATTCCACCCTGGGTCGCGGCGCCTACGGGCGCGCGCTTAGCCGCAGCGAAATCGCCGAGATGGTCTATTCGCGCTTCCGGCAAGTCGCGGCATCCGATCCGGTGCTTGCGCTCGAACTCGTAGCGCAGCTCGCCGCACGGCTCGAGCGGGCCACGCGCAAACTGCACGATCTCGCCTTTATCGATGTCAGCGGTCGCACCTTGCGGGCACTCGGCGAACTTTAGCGAACAGCCCGACGCACTCACGCATCCGCAAGGCATGCAGATTCGCGTGTTGAGTCAAGAACTCGCCCGCCTCGTCGGCTGCGTGCGCGAAACGAAGGGCCGCGTGCTGCACGCGCTCGTAGAACAAGGCACGCTGCGTGCGTGCGGCAAGACGACAGTGATTCTCGGTCTGCGACCGACGCGTTTGCTCGGAGCGACAGCCGCCGCTCAGCCTGCAGCGGTAGCGATGGCCCCGCGCATGGCGCACACCGTCGCCGCATAGTCGGCGCTACCAAAGATTGCCGACCCGGCGACAAAAGTATCGGCGCCCGCTGCGGCAGCGGCGCCGATGTTGTCTACCTTGATCCCACCGTCGATCTCGAGCCGTATGTCGCGCCCCGAGGCTGCGATGCGTTCGCGCACCGCGCGTAATTTGTCGAGCACGCTCGAAATGAATTGCTGTCCGCCAAAACCCGGATTCACAGACATCAAAAGCACCATATCGAGCTGATCGAGGGTGTGATCGAGCCAGCCGAGCGGCGTTGCCGGATTGAGTACGAGTCCTGGCCGACAGCCGTGCTCGCGAATCAACGCGATGGTGCGATCAACATGCTCGCTAGCCTCGGGATGGAAAGTGATCCAGGTCGCACCCGCCTTGGCAAAGTCGGTTGCCAGTCGATCAACCGGCCGCACCATCAAGTGCACGTCGATCGGTGCGGTCACGCCGTATTTGCGCAGCGCTGCGCAAACGGGCGGACCCACGGTGAGGTTTGGGACGTAATGGTTATCCATCACATCGAAGTGAATGAGATCAGCGCCCGCAGCGAGTACGGCATCGACCTCGGCGCCGAGGCGCGCAAAGTCCGCGGCAAGGATCGACGGCGCAATCCACGCCGGACGAGACTGATTCAAGGAGCTTCTCCCTGTGATTCGCGAAGGATGTTGAACGCCTCGATGACCAGCTGCGTCTGCACCTGGGCGAAGTTGAGCATGGACTCGGGCAAACCGTTGGCCTTCAGCTTGTCGGGGTGATGCCGCGACAACTGCCGACGATACGCTTTGGTGATTTCGGGCATCGGAGCACCCGGCAACACGCCGAGCACTTGATACGCCTCTTGCAGCGTCATGCGTGCGCCGCTCGTCGAAGGGCCGTGCACGCCGCCGCTGGAACTCTGGCGTTGCGAGGGGCCTGCGGAATCGAGCGTCGCGCCGCCATCGGCTGCACGATTCCAGTCCGCAGCCTCACCGCGCTTACCACGCGTACGATAACGAATACGCAGCAAAGTCTCGAGCTGTGCAAACTCGAGGCCGCCCACGCCGAGCATTGCGGCAACGCGATTGAGCAGCGGACGCGACGGACCCTGCAAATCCGAGCCGCCGATGGCCGCGCGCACCTGAATTTCGAGGAAGGTACGCAGCAGATCGGGTCGCCCGGCGCAGGTGCGGCGCAACGACATCACGGTACGCTCGGTGTCGTACTCGGTCTGCTTGCCAACATTGAAGCTGGCGATGGCGCGCGCCACTTGCGCGTCATCCAGTGCGAAGTCCCTCATCACCGCGCGGGCGGCGCGGATGTCACTTTCTGAGACTCGCCCATCGCTCTTGGCGACGTAACCCATCACTTCAAAGGTCATTTGGAAAAACTGCTTGGCAACAGCCTCGGGATTTTCGACCGACGGCCCCTCATCGGTATCAAGCTCGCTGCCGGTATCGCTGCCCTGCGCGGCGACGGGATCGGTATCTTCGACGTGGTAGATTTTGCTTGGGCGCGCGGGCTTGCGCAGCGGTGGCGGTTTGGAGTTGCGCGTCGAACCGAGGCGATCATCGACGAGATGACCGCCGATCACGCCCAGCGCGGCACCGACCCAGGCTCCCAGCAGGAAGCCCAAGGCTCCACCCACGAGTTTCCCGCCCCACTCCATACTGCAATACTAGCAACCCCCGGCAGTCCGCCGGAGACAGCGAGACCCCGAAGTGGACGAGATCCAGACGGTGCACACCACGGCGCTGCGGCACCTGCGTCGCCTGCATACGGGCAAGGTACGCGATATTTATGAGGTCGACCCCGAGCGCAT
>VGTW01000193.1 GCA_016874555.1 Gammaproteobacteria bacterium
CGGTACCGACTCGGCGAGTGCGAATTCGACGGTAGCGGCGAGCAGTACCTCCTCGCCCTCGCGACCCACTCGACTAACTTCAAGGTAATAGCGATCGCCGAAAAGCGCACGCCACTCGGCGAGCCGCCGTCGTGCATCGGCAACTTTGCCTGCGGCCAAGGCTCGCCCAACGTCACCCTCAGGGCCACACGACAAGGCAATCAGCCCTGCAGTCGAGCGCGCATCAAGCCAAATGCGCTCGATGCGTGGTTCGCCATGCTGCTGGCCTTCGAGATATGCGCGGCTGACCAGCCGGGTGAGGTTGCGGTAGCCCGCCTCATTCTGACAAAGCAACGCGATGCGTGTCGGCGTCACGCGCTCACCGGTCTCGGCGATCAGCAAATCGACGCCGACAATCGGTTTCACGCCCCTCTCGAGCGCCGCCGTGTAGAACTTCACCAAAGCGAAGAGATTACTTTGATCGGTGACGGCAACCGCCGACATGCCTTCGGCTGCCACCTGCGTGATGAGCTCCGGGAGCCGCACAACGCTGTCGACCAGCGAGTACTCGGTATGCAGGCGGAGGTGCACGAAGTCGGTCATCGCAGGCGTGATCTTACTGGCGCGAAGCTCCTGCGGTGCACCGGCGATGGCCCATGCGCGTCGAGCGCAGTCAGATGCGCGGGCACGGGATAACCCTTGTGGATCGCGAAACCATATTCAGGATGACGCGTATCCAGTTGTTCCATAATATGATCTCGCGCAGTCTTTGCAAGTATCGAGGCCGCGCTGATCGCCGCCACCTTGCTGTCGCCCTTGACGATGGCGACCGCCGAGCGCGCGCCCTCGAGGCCCTCGAGCGAGGGCAGGCGATTGCCGTCGATCTCAAGGTGCGTCGGCGCCACTGCCAGCGCGATCACCGCACGACGCATGGCGAGCAGCGTCGCCTGCAAAATATTGATCACATCGACCTCGGCAGCGCTTGCGAGACCAATGCCCCAAGCAACGGCACGCTCCTGGATCAGCAGCGCGAGTGCCGCGCGCTGTACGGACTTCAGCGCTTTCGAGTCTGCAAGCCCCGCAATCGGTCGCGCCGGATCGAGAATGACCGCAGCCGCCACCACCGGTCCCGCAAGCGGACCACGACCGGCTTCATCCACGCCCGCCGACCACTCAATCATGTCCTGGTGCACACCTGATCTTGAAGCTCAATTATCGTGATGCTCTAACGAGGCACAAGTTCGAGCACGGCGTCGGCCGCCAAACCCGCACCACCCTGTCGCAATTGCTGGTGTACGCTTGCAAAGTCGCGCTGCAACGACTCGAGCGCCGCTGGCTCCTCCAGCCACCGCAACACGGCTGCCCCGAGGGCAGCAGGTGTCGCGGCTTCTTGAAAAAATTCCGGGACCACCTCGCGCCCCACAAGCAGGTTCGGCTGCGCGAAATGCTTCACTTTCACGAGACCAAGTCGGCGCAACAAAAACGCTGTCAGCGGTGCGAGTTGATAAGCTACTACCATGGGTCGCTGCGAGAGCAATGTTTCGAGCGTCGCGGTACCCGAGGCCGTTAGCACTACATCGGCGGCCGCGAGCGCTAACTGCGACTGACCGTCCTGAACTTTGATCGCGAGTGCCGCGCTAACGGGTGCGAGCACCGACTCGAAATGCGTTCGCGTCGCGATACTCGTCAGCGGTACTATAAATTTCACACCTCGTCGGCGTGCCGCGAGCCACTGCGCAGCGCCCACGAAGGGTGTTGCCAGTCGCGACACCTCGCCCATACGGCTGCCGGGCAATAGCGCCACAATCTCGTCCGACTCCGTATAACCGAGCGCGGCACGGGCGGCACTCCGATCAGCGTGTAGCGGAAACTGATCGGCGAGCGGATGACCCACAAAACGCGACGCTACGCCATGTCGTGTAAAGAAGTCGGGCTCGAATGGCAGTAGACAAAGAATTCGGTCACAGGATTCGGCAATGCCGCGTACCCGCCCCTGCCGCCAGGCCCAGACCTGCGGACTCACGTACTGCACAGTCGGCACGCCCGCCTGCTTGAGCCGACGTGCGAGTCCGAGATTGAATTCCGGCGCATCGATGCCGACGAAGACCGCAGGACGCCGCGCGTAGAATTCTTTGATCAGCCGACGCCGCAGCCGCAGTAGCCGCGGCAAGTGCCGCAGGATCTCGGTAAGCCCCATGAGTGCAAGTTCATCGCTCTCAGCGAGCGCCTCGCAACCGGCGTCGCGCATGCGCGGCCCGGGCACCCCGACGAAGCGTGCACCGGGTAAGCGCTCGCGGATAGCCGCGATCAGCGCGGTACCAAGGTTATCGCCTGAAGCCTCGCCGGCCACGAGCGCAATCAAAGGTTCTGCAGAGTGTCCCGTCCCGCTCAACGGATCAGGCTGCGGTTGGACCGTGGAAAGAAATCGACGAAGGCTTGCAGCTCCGGCTGGTTCTGCGCGGCTCGCGTGATCTCATCGATGGCTTCCTGCAACGGCAGCTCTGATCGATACAGCATCGTGTACGCATTTTTGATGTTGCGCACTTGTTCGGCGGAGAAACCGCGCCGCGAAATACCGTTGGTATTGATCGAATGCGGCTCGGCCGGATGCCCTACCGCCATCACATAGGGCGGCACATCGCGCGTGACTGCCGTGTT
>VGTW01000194.1 GCA_016874555.1 Gammaproteobacteria bacterium
TATCGGCGTCACGGAAATCAACCAGGCACTCTCGGTGGCCTTGCCGTCGTTCAACTTCCCGCGCCCGGGCTTGTCGGACGGCACCGACACAGTGCGTCCCGCCTCACTGCGTGGTCTCGCGCCCGACCAGACGTTGGTGCTCGTCAACAGCAAGCGGCGTCACGCGGCGGCCCTCGTGAACGTCAACAGCACCGTGGGGCGAGGGTCGGCGGCGGTCGACTTGAACACCATCCCAGCCGCAGCGGTCCGATCGATCGAGGTGCTGCGCGACGGTGCTTCGGCCCAGTACGGCTCGGATGCCATCGCCGGCGTTCTCAACATCCGTCTGCGCGAGGCTCGCGAGGGTGGCAATGTTTCGGTGAGCTACGGCACCCGCAAGACCGACTTCAAAATCGGCGTCAACGGTACCGCTGGCGCGGGTGTAACGGGCTCTGTTCCTGGCGTCCCCGCTAACCCGAACTTCACCATCCCGGCCGAGGTCGAGCGCGACCTCGAAGATGGCGAAGTCCTAACGGCATCGGGCTGGGCGGGCTTCGGTTTGGGTGAGACGGGCTTCCTCACGCTGTCATTCGAGTACAAGGATCAGGCCCGCACCGAGCGTGCCGGATTCGATGCGCGTCAGCAGTACCCGGCATTGGCGGGTGGCGTGCTCGATCCTCGCGAGATCAACGCGAATCGTTTCAACGCCTGGTGGGGTGAGCCGGAGCTGGAGCAGCTCACGTTCTTCGCCAATGCGGGTGCTGATCTCTCGAATGGCGTGAAGCTTTACGGCTGGGCGAGCTATCAGGATCGCTCGGCGCTGTCCGCCGGGTTTTTCCGTCGTCCGGTGCAGACGACCCAAATCGATCTGGCGATTTATCCGAACGGCTTCCTGCCCAAGATTTCGCCGGATGTCGCTGATCTGAGCCTGGGCGGTGGCGCAACCTGGGATGCCGGTGAATGGACTCTCGATGCTTCGCTTGTCCACGGCAGCAACGAGATGGACTTCACCATCAAAGATACCTTGAACGCCTCGATCGGTCCGACCAGTAAGACGGTCTTGGATTCTGGTGGCTACAAGTATTCGCAGACGGTCGTCAACTTCTCGGGTACCCGCGCGATCGATGTCGGTTCGCTGGCCTCGCCACTGAACGTCGCGCTCGGTATCGAGGCGCGGTCGGAGAAATACTCCATTCGAGCAGGCGAGCCGGATTCCTACCGTAACGCGAATCCTGCCTCCGGCAAGGTAAGTGGCGCTCAGGTGTTCCCCGGGTTCCAGCCCGCCGACGCCGGTAGCATTGATCGCGAGGCCATCGGTGGCTACCTCGATATCGAAGCCAACTTGACCGACAAGCTCTTGGCCTCTGCGGCGGCCCGCTTCGAGAACTACTCGGACTTCGGGAGCAACGCCACCGGCAAACTTGCCGCTCGCTACGACTTCACCGATGGCTTTGCCCTGCGTGCCTCGGCGCAAAACGGCTTCCGTGCACCATCGTTACAGCAGCAGCGTTTCAGCACGACGTCGACTAACTTCATCAACAATCCGCCAGTACCAGTTGAAATCAAGACTTTCCGAGTCGATGCGCCGGCAGCGAGGGCTCTGGGTGCGAAGGATCTCGAGCCCGAGGAGTCAGTCAACTTTTCTTTGGGTGCGGTGCTGCGTCTTGGCGTAGCCAGCTTGACCATCGATGCTTACCGCATCGATATCGATGATCGCATCGTGCTTTCCGAAAACCTCAACGCGGCGAATGTCATCAGTTTCCTCGCCAGCCAGGGGTTTACCGGGATCGGCGGAGCTCGCTTCTTCATCAATGGCGCCGACACCAAGACTGAAGGCGTCGAGGTCGTACTGGCCTACCCGTACGAGACCAATTCTTTCGGTAAGTTCGACTTCACGCTGACAGGAAGCTGGAACGACACCGAGATCGAGCGCTTAGCCGTGTTTACGCAAAATATTCCGGGTACCGCGCCGATTCTCTACGGCCGCGAGCAGTCGCTGATCCTTTCGGAGGCTCAGCCCGAGAACAAGTTTGGCGCAAACATCATCTGGACCTCGGGTCGCTACGGCGCGACGCTGCGTGCGACGCGGTACGGCGAGGCGCTGGCACCGGCTTCGGGTGCGGCGTTTACGGCCGCAGCGGCGGCGAACGATGTGCTCCTCCAACCCCGCACGCTGGTCGATTTCGAGTTCCGCGCGAACCTCACCGACAGCCTCAAGGCGGCGTTTGGTGCCGAAAACATGTTCGACCAGTATCCGACCGAAACTCCGGCGAGATTGAATGCAACGGGTACGAGCCCGCACTCGAACTACTCGCCGTTCGGTCGATCGGGTCGATACATCTACGGACGTCTCAGCTACGATTTCTGAGATCTTTCCAAAGCTGACCACGGTCACGCCCGAAGTCGTGCTGCTGCACGACTTCGCGGCGCCGACCGATGAAATCGTCGCGGCGGTCGAGGTCCTCTCGGCCGCCGCGCCGTTTCGGCGCCTCAGAACGCCGGGCGGAAAGTCCATGTCTGCGGCGATGACGAGTTGCGGCGACTGCGGCTGGTACAGCGATGCCCGCGGGTATCGTTACGAATCCCTTGATCCGCTGAGTGGGCAGTCT
>VGTW01000195.1 GCA_016874555.1 Gammaproteobacteria bacterium
CTTTTCCTGGGTGAGCCCGCAAGATCCGCCACAACTACCGTCTCATGCTCCGTTCCCGCTCTACTGGTGGAGGGGGTAGGATTCGAACCTACGAAGGCGTAAGCCGGCAGATTTACAGTCTGCTCCCGTTGGCCGCTTGGGTACCCCTCCGCCTGAACCGAGCCGTGTATTCTGATTTCCAGCGCGGGGGGTGTCAACGGCGGTTGAGCGCGAAGGGGGCGGTTGGACCACGAGCCTTCACCCGCTGGTTCTCTTTTTCGCCCTCAGGCTTGCAGAGGGCGTATTCAGAGCGGACCTGCGCCTGCCCCCTGCCATCTACGAGTTCGTCGGTACATTGTTGCCGCTGTCGATCGGCGTGTGAGGGCGGCATCGTGCTCGCCCGCCAGCCCGCCGAGGGCCTGGCCGGCGACCTTAATGATGTTCACCCTGGCACTCCGCATCTATTTGACTTTCTTACCTTTTTTCATTCTGTGAGGCATCGGCCGGCTGGACCGCAGCAATGCCGCAGCCGTCGCAGAACCCTATCGGCTCTGTCAGTATCGGCACCTTGCGCCGATGAGTGTCGCCTCTCTCGGCAGCGCTGGGATGCCCTAGAACCCACTATGCCACTGCTGCTGGTCTTGCTCGAGATTCCGGCGATTTTGCTCCGCATTCTGCTCGCCCGGGGCCTCAAAGCCGGCCCGCCGTGCAGCCAAATCGCGAGGGAGGTTTTGCTTGGCCGCAGCGCGCTGCTGCTGGTCGGCGGACTGTTCGTCGGCTGGGCAGCGGGCCCCGCGAGGCTCGAGCCGATGGCGTCGCTGTTTTCGGGTCTTTTTGACGAAATTTTTGCCCTTTTTCTTGCTTGAAGTGGGGCTGATCGCCGCCGATCACCTCGGGGGATTCCATCGCAGCGGGCTATTCATAGGCGTCTTCGCGCTGCTGATTCCGTCGGCGTTCGCCATGATCGGGCGCGGCTTTGCCATACTTACGAGCCTGTCACTTGGCGGTGCGATCCTGTTGGCGACTCTCGCCGCGACCGCCTCGTAACATCGCAGCCCCCGCCGCGATGCGATCGGCGGCACACCGGTACCGTCGTAGGCCGTGCCGCCGCGAGTGAGCAGGCTAAAAGCCGACGGCGGCTGTCCCGCATTATACCCCCACGCGTCGCCACAGCGCCCTGAACACGAGGCCCCAGAAAGCCTGGCGTACCTGGCGCAGCGTTCTCATGGCAGGATCATGTCATATGGCTGGTGGATCTTTGCTCGCGCTTCTAGATGACATCACCACCGTGCTCAACGACGTCGCGGTGCTCAGCAAAGTCGCGGCAAAGAAAAGTGCTGGCGTGCTCGGTGACGATCTTGCCGTCAACGCCGAGCAGGTGGCAGGCGTGCAAGCTGCGCGCGAACTGCCCGTCATTTGGGCGGTCGCCAAGGGCTCGGCGATCAACAAAGCGATCCTCGTTCCCGCGGCCCTGCTCATAAGTTATTTCGCGCCGCTGCTGATCACGCCGTTGATGGTACTCGGCGGACTCTTTCTTTGTTACGAAGGCTGCGAGAAACTGACCCATCGCTGGCTACACGATCACGCCAGCGAAGCGGCCGAGCGCGCGGCGCTGAGCGCAGCGGCTGCAAACCCCGTGGTCGATCTGGTGCAGTTCGAGCGCGACAAGATTCGCGGTGCCATCCGCACGGACTTCATTCTCTCGGCCGAGATCATCGTGATCACACTCGGCACCGTGGCGACCGCACCACTCGGTACACGCATCGGCGTCCTGGTGACGATGGCGGTGCTGATGACGATCGGCGTTTACGGGCTCGTCGCGGCGATCGTCAAACTCGATGACGCGGGCGCGCACCTCGTCAATAAACATGGCGACGGTGTACCGCATCGCGTGTCGCGCACGCTCGGCCGCGCCCTGCTGTCGACGGCACCGCGACTACTGGCCTCGCTCGGGGTCGTCGGCATGATCGCCATGTTTTTGGTCGGCGGCGGCATTCTCACGCACTCGCTGCCATTTCTGCCGCAGGCCACAGGCGCGCTCGCCCTGCTGTTCGATGCCGCGGTCGGCGTCGTAGCCGGTGCGCTGGTGCTAGCTGCGGTGCTGGGGGTCAAGCCTGCGCTTCAGCTCGGCAACTAATGCGGGCGGTAACAACCGCGACTGCCCGGGCCGCAGATCGGCGGGCAAACTGATCGGCCCGTAACGCAGTCGCGTCAAGCGACTGACCTCGTGACCCACGGCACTCCACAGTCGCCGTACTTCGCGATTACGCCCCTCGTGCAGTACGACGCGAAACCATGCATGCCCGTCGCTGGCATTGGCCGCCTCGATGCGATCGAACTTTGCCCAGCCGTCCTCGAGTTCGACGCCGCGTCGCAAAGTGTCGAGGGTAGCCGCTGCAGGCAGCGCACGCACACGCACCAAATATTCACGCTCGACTTCCGATGAGGGATGCATCAACCGATGCGCAAGATCGCCGTCGGTCGTGAACAGCAGCAGCCCGGAAGTGTTGACGTCGAGTCGTCCGACCACGATCCAGCGCCCAACGGGCGGTACAGGCAGATGCTCAAAAACCGTCGACCGGCCCTGCGGGTCACTCCGCGTCGTC
>VGTW01000196.1 GCA_016874555.1 Gammaproteobacteria bacterium
TACTCGCACATCCCGACAAATTCAAAGGCCGCAAGGTTGGCCTCGTGCTCTGCGGCGGCAACATCGACACGCGACTGCTCGCCATCGTGCTGCAGCGTCAGCTCGTGCGCGAACGCCGCCTCGTCACGCTGCGTTTCGAGAGCGCCGATCAGCCCGGCACCTTGGCGCGTATCGCGGGCGTCATCGGCGATGCCGGGGGTAACATCATCGAGGTGGCGCACCACCGACTCTTTCTCGATGTGCCTGCCAAAGGCGCCGATCTCGACTTCACCGTCGAAACACGTGACGCCGAACATACCGAGACTTTACTCGCGGCGCTGCGCAGCGCGGGTCTCGAACCTCGGGTGCTCTCGGCGAGCGGCGCCTAGCGCGGACAAGCGCGCGGCGGCAGACCGGTAACCGCGGCGATCTCCGCACCCGGCGGCAGCGCCCGCAGTTCGAGATGCTGCACACCCGGCGGTGCAGTCGGCGCGAGGGTCACCGACACCTGCGCCATACCCCGTTCACAGTCGAGCACCCAGTCACCGCGCAGCGCGTTCTCGCTGTAAAGATAGCCGGGCCGCTCACGACAGCGTCCCAAGGTCTCGCCCAGCTTGGCAAATTCGGCACGACGACGCTCCTTGGAGCGATCAAGGAAAAGATTCATGGCCGCGAGTCGCTCGATAAGTGTATCATCCCAGGCGTTTATCAAAGAATTAATGCCGCTACGGGCTTCACGCAAGGCAGGCGCCGGCTGTACCTCGCGTGGTAGCAGACCCCCGGTCTTTTGCAGCGCTGCCAGGGCATCGTCGAACACCCCACCCCATCCGGTGTAGGTCCTGTTGCCGAACGCAATCAGTCCGACGCCGTATTCCGGCAACCAGCGCATCTGCGAACCGAAGCCCGGCAGGCCGCCGCTGTGCGCAACGATGTGTCCGAAGTCGCAACTCTGCGAAATGCGCAGACCGTAACCATAGCCACCCGAATTGAGCGCGATGGCGCCTGCAGCGCTGCGTGTAACGATCGTCGGACGCGCTTGCCACAGCTGCTGCATCTCCCGCAGCGATGCGCGGGACAGCGGCAGTTCGGCCGCGCCGTCACGCGGCGGCCATGCATCGAGAAAAAGTCCCACATAGCGCGCGAGATCATCGAGCGAAGTGAGCATGCCCCCCATTGCGCCAAAGGCGCCGTCGGCCAGCTGCGGCTCGAGCTTCCAGAGATCGTCTTCGCGGCGATAACCGAGCGCGAGTTGCGTGGGCGGCACCGCTTGCGGCTCGAGCGTGGTGGAACGCATGCCGAGTGGCCGCAGGATCTGCCGCTGTACGTAGTCCTTATACTGCATACTCGATACGCGGCTCACCACTCGACCGAGTAATGCGAAGCCGTAGTTGGAGTATTCATAGGCGATACCCGGCGAATTCGAAAACGCGATGCCCTCGCGCAATAACTCGTCGAAGCGCGCTTCGGAGATGGCCAGCTGCTGATCGCCCCACGGGTTGTCCTCGGGAAAACCCGCGGCGTGCGTCAGCAAGTGACGCAGCGTGATGCGCGGCGAGTCCGCAGTCGGGTAGCGCAGTGGTCGAAGCTCCGGCAGATATTTTTCGACGGGGTCCTCGAGCGATAACTTGCCGGCATCGCGCAGCTGCAAGATCGCCATCGCCGTGAAACTTTTGGTCATGGAGGCAATACGAAACACGCTGTCGGGCTTGACCGGGGCACCACCCGCCACATCGCGCAGACCTGAAACACCGACGTGTACGAGCTCACCGTCGATCACCACCCCCCAGGCGGCGCCAGGGACTTTCTCGCGGCGCAAAAAATCGGCGATGTTCTGGTCGATGGCCGGAAAGGCGCGCGCCAGTTTTTCGCGTCGCTGCGGATCGGTGAAGCGCGCGGGCTCGGCCAGCCAAGTGATCGCGGCTGCCGCCGCCGCGGCCGGCTGGCCACCGCCGAGCGCCAGTGCAGTAAGCACGGGCAGCACAAAAACCCCAAAGAAAACTTTTGTTTGGCGGCCGGTAGCCGTGGCAAATGTGCAGGTCATGGGCTTAGGATAAAGCATGTCACGGTCCAACCTGACTATCGAGGATGATTGCATGATCACACGTATCGAATCCGGCAAGCGCACGTCCCAAGCCGTGGTGGCCAATGGATTCGTGTTTCTCGCCGGTCAGGTAGCCAACAGACCCTCGCGCGAAGTCGAAGATCAGACTCGGCAGGTACTCGAACAGATCGACGATCTGCTCGCGAAAGCCGGCAGTAAGAAAAAAATCGTCAGTGCCACGGTCTACCCGACCGGTATCGAAGACTTTACGACCATGAATCGTATGGGACGAATGGGTGCATCCCGAGGCCAAGCCGGCGCGCGCTACGGTCGAAGCGCAACTCGCCACGCCCACACTGAGAGTCGAAATCCAGGCCGTGGCGGTCCCCTGATGTGTAGTATCAACTGATGCGCACATCGTCTGCCGCATAACATCGCTGGATGCGTGTAATCGCGTGAAACGCCTGCGCGCACCAATCGCTAGCACCTGCGCCGTATTCGCACTGTCGCTAGGCGTCATCGCGAGCGGTGTGCTGCTGGCCGCGAGCGCTCACGTCGAAAGTCT
>VGTW01000197.1 GCA_016874555.1 Gammaproteobacteria bacterium
CGTTGTCGCGCTGGTGCAGGCCGATCGAGGGCTCATCGAGGATATACATTACGCCGGTGAGTCCGGATCCGATCTGACTCGCCAGCCGAATGCGCTGCGCCTCGCCGCCCGACAGCGAACCAGCGCCACGATCGAGTGTCAAATAGCCAAGCCCAACGTCCACCAGAAAACGCAGACGATCCTGGACCTCGGCGACGATTTTTCCTGCGACTTCTCCGCGCCAGCCCGGCAAGGTCAGTTGACCAAAGAAATCGGCGGCATCGGCAACAGCGAGGGCCGTGAGCTCGGTGAGTGCGCGGTCGGCTACATGGACATGGCGCGCGATACGATTAAGACGGCTGCCGCCACAGTCGGGACAGCTGCGCCATCCCTTGTAGCGCGCGAGTTCCTCGCGTACGGCAGGTGACTCGGACTCGCGGTAGCGACGCTCGATATTGCGCAGCATACCTTCGAAAGGATGTTTGTGTCGGGTGGTCTTGCCGCGGCCGACGATGTAGGTGAATTCGATCTCTTCATTATCGCTACCATACATCAGGATTCCCCGCGTACGCGCCGGCAGTTCCTGCCAAGGCTCTTCGATGTCGAAGCCGTAATGAGTGGCTAGCGTGCGTATCAGCTGCAAATAATGGGCATTGTGTCGATCCCAGCCGCGTACAGCGCCGCCGGCTAAAGAAAGATGCGGGAAGGCCACCACCCGTGCCGGATCAAAGAATTCTTGCTGCCCGAGACCGTCGCAGGTCGGGCAGGCGCCGGCGGGGCTGTTGAAGCTGAACATTTTCGGCTCGAGCGGCGGTACGCTAAAGCCGCACTCCGGGCAAGCGTGGCGATTCGAAAACAGCAGACCTTTGCCCGCCAGGTTTTCTATGTGCACCACTCGGGCGGTACCCCCCGAGAGGCGCAAGGCGGTCTCGAAGGATTCGGTGAGTCGCTGCGCGGCGTCGGCGCGTATCCGCAGCCGATCGACTACTACCTCGATATCGTGCTTGCGACGCGCGTCGAGTTTGGGTGGCGGGTCGAGGTCGTGGATCGTCCCGTTGATACGCACGCGGACAAAGCCCTGCGATTGCAAATCGCGCAGCACGCCATCATGCTCTCCCTTGCGCTGCTGCAGCAGGGGCGCTAGCACTATCGCTGGCGTGCCCTCATCGAGGCGCAGCACCTGATCCACCATCTGACTGACGGTCTGCGCCTCGAGCGAGATGCCGTGCTCGGGGCAACGCGGGATCCCGGCCCGCGCATAAAGCAGGCGCAGGTAGTCATGAATCTCGGTGACCGTGCCCACCGTCGAGCGCGGGTTGTGCGAGGCCGCCTTTTGCTCGATCGCAATGGCGGGTGAGAGCCCCTCGATGTGATCGACGTCGGGCTTGTCCATCATTGACAGGAACTGCCGCGCATAGGCCGACAGCGACTCCACGTATCGCCGCTGGCCCTCGGCATAGAGCGTATCGAAGGCCAGCGAGGACTTACCCGAGCCCGACAGCCCGGTGACCACTACCAATTGGTTGCGCGGGATGTCGAGGTCTAGGTTGCGCAGATTGTGGGTACGGGCGCCGCGGATGCGGATGGGCAGCATGGTCAGGCGTTATTCGAGAAAAACAGCCGTTTAGTGTACCCCGGTAGGCTGCGTTGCTGACGGCTTTCTGGGGGTCTACGCCGGATTTTCGCGGTGCAGTGGGGGCGGGGGGCGATTAGAATGGCCGCTCGTTTTCACCGCTCTCCGCTGACCACCCCGACGCCGTCCCTGGGATCTGAGCCGCTGGCTCTGCCTCAACGATGGCCCATCGCCCGAACCGGGCCGGGCGACCCAGATTGAGGGCACAATTAGGGAAGGGCTCACCATGGCGCGCGGCATCAACAAAGTCATCCTCGTCGGTAACCTGGGGCAAGACCCGGACACCAAGGCCATGCCCTCGGGCATGACGGTCTGCAATCTTCGCATCGCCACCTCCGAAAGCTGGAAGGACAAACAGTCCGGCGAAACGAAAGAACAAACCGAGTGGCATAGCGTCGCGCTTTTTGGTCGACTGGCCGAGGTCGCAGGCGAATACCTGCGCAAGGGTTCGCAGGTATACATCGAAGGCCGGCTGCGCACCCGCAAGTGGCAAGACAAAAGCGGTAACGATCGCTACACCACCGAGATCGTCGGCAACGAGATGCAAATGCTGGGCGGCGGCGGGCGCGGCTTAGCGGGCGGTGAGGGCCGCTCATCCGGTTCCAGCTGGGCCGCAGCGGGTGGCGAGGCTGGCTTCGGCGAGCCCGTGCGCAGCACCACCGAAAAACACGAGTTCGACGACGACATTCCCTTTTGAACTGAGCGACTCGATCTTCAACGAGCGTTCCCGACTCATGGGCGAATCCCAAACCTCTACAACCGGCCGGTATTACATCAAGACCTACGGCTGCCAGATGAACGAGTACGACTCGTCCCGCATGGGCGACGTGCTCGAGGCTGCTGTGGGTTTGCAGCCCACCAACAACCCGGCCGAGGCAGATGTGCTGCTAGTCAACACCTGCTCGGTTCGCGAAAAAGCCGAGTCCAAGGTATTTTCTTTG
>VGTW01000198.1 GCA_016874555.1 Gammaproteobacteria bacterium
TGGCTTGCGATGCTGCTGCCAGTGATTCTGCTCGGCGGCATGCTGAGCGGTGTGTTTACGGCGACGGAGGCAGCCTGCGTAGCGGTAGCCTATGCACTCTTCGTCACCATCTTCGTGACCCGCAACGTCCGTTGGCCCGCGATCGTTGCCATCTTCAAAAATACTGCACTGCTGTCGGGCGTGATCCTGTTGCTCGTGGGGGCAGCTGTCACCCTCGGTTGGCTGGTCACGGTGTCGGGTCTCGCGAAGGGGATAGCCGATGCCATGCTGCTGGTCACAGATGATGTCCCGACCCTACTCTTTTTGGTTAATGTGTTGCTGCTCATCGTCGGAATGTTTCTCGATGCTGGTCCGGCGATTCTGATTCTTGGGCCTGTGTTATCTCCGGTGTTCATCGGGCTCGGTGTCGATCCGGTGCACTTTGCGATCATCATGTGCGTAAATCTGACCATCGGGCTTGCCACGCCGCCGATGGGCTTGCTGCTTTTCGTCACCGCTTCGGTGGCCCGCGAAAAAGTCGAGAACATCGCGCGAGCACTGCTACCGTTTTTGGCGGTCGAGATTCTGGTAATGTTTGTTATCACGTATTTTCCGTCGCTGGTACTCACCTTGCCGCGCGCCTTGGGTTTGATGTGAGTCGTAGTTGATGAGCGGCCGACTTCGAAATACGCTGCTGGTTCTGATCACGGTCATCTGCATTGTCGGCATTTTTTCGTCGCGTGCTGAACAAGCGGAGTTCACGATTCGTGTGGCCTTTCTTGCCTCGCAAGACGATGAGGACTACATCGGTGCCGTAGCTTTCCGCGACTCGCTCCGCCGGCAGCTTGGTAAGCGTGTCGAAGTGCAGATCTATCCGTCCGGCCAGTTTTGCGGTAACGAGCGCGAGTGTATCGAAGCGCTGCAGAGCGGCATCCTCGAAGTCCATCAAACCACCATCGGTGGTCTTGCGGGTCTCTACGGACCTGCGCAAGTGCTCGATCTCCCGTATCTTTTTGCCGACGATGCCGTAGCCGAATGCGTGATGGATGGCAGCGTGCCGCAGGCGATGGGCGAGGCGATCCTGCAAGAGGGCTTGGGCTTGCGCCTAATGGCGGTCGGCAATACTGGCGGCTGGCGCAGTTTTGCCATGGTCGATCGACGCATCAAAAATGTGGCTGATCTTGCAGGACTGAGGGTCCGGACGTTGCCCTCGGCACTCGAACAGGAGATGGTCCGCGAGCTTGGGGCGAGTCCGATGGCGCTGCCGTTTTCCGAGGTCTATACGGCGCTTGGTGCCGGCATGCTCGCGGGTACCAAGAACAGTATTCAGGATGTGATGGGCATGAAGTTCGACGACCATATCCGTCATATGTTTGTCGATCGGCATAGCTACATGGCGGCGATCTGGTGGTATTCGGCCAAAGGCTGGGAGCGACTGCCTGCCGATGTACAGGCTGCAGTCATGATCGCCTTTCGTGAGCTTGCTGCAGCGACGCGACGTGCTGCCAAAGAAAGAGAAACACCAGCTATCGAGCGTTTTTTGGCGGGCGGGGGAGCGGTCGACTACGTGACGAGCGAGCAGCGCGAGGAATTCCGTGCGGCGACTCGAACGCTACGCAAGTGGTATCAAGACAAATATGGCGGCGATTGGCTACCGCGGGTCGATACGGCCATCGCCGAGTGTGAGCGAGGAGGATCGAAGTGAAGGTTTTGTTCGTGGACGCCGGAAATTATTGTCGCTCGCCGGCTGCCGAGATCGTGGCGCGCACGCTTGCTGCGAGCGAGGGTGCTTTGCGGTGGCGGTTCGACTCGGCGGGTCTCAAAGACAAGCACGTGGGCGATACCGCCGACCCGCGATCGATCGCCGCATGCGCTGAGCGTGGCTATGATCTTTCGGTGTTTCGTTGTCGGCAAATTAGTGACGCAGACTTTCAAATCTTCGACCTGATTCTCGCCATGGATCGCGATAACCTTGCGCAGCTCGAGACGCGTCGTCCGGCGGGTGCCGGTGTGCCCATAAGGCTGTTTCTCGGCGATCGTGAAGTGCCCGATCCTTACTACGGTGAGGCAGACGGTTTCGCGAGTATGATGTCGCAGATCGAGCAAGGCGTACGTCGCTTGCTCGCAGGCTAAGGCGCTACAGGCTCAGACGCTACTTGCGCACGAGCTCGATGACTTCGGACGCGCTCAGTGTGCTCGCGCGATCACGAATTGCTGGCAGGTACTGCTGCTGTATCGACTTCGCCGATCCCAGTGTTTCCTGGAAGGTGCTGCGCAGCAGTTCGGTGCTCATCACTCTACCGCCCGCGTAGTAGCGCTTGGCCACCTGCCCGAGTGCGTAGGTCGTTGCGAACGAAAACGCTATGCCGGTCGCGGCGCCTGAAAGGCCACCCAGCAGACGCCCTGCCGCAGCACCGATGAGTCCGCCGACGAGTTTACGGCCGATCTGCTCGACATATTGTGAGGTCAGGCCGACACCGATGGTTGCGATGAATTCTTTGATATGACTCTGATCCATTGCGATACCGTGCGTCTTCC
>VGTW01000199.1 GCA_016874555.1 Gammaproteobacteria bacterium
CGCGCCCTGGGTGACTGCCGAGCATTTGTTTGATGTCAGTCCTGGCGCGTTCAGACCCGTGCCCCAAGTGTGGTCTGCGGTGGCTCGACTTAGCATGCGGCAAACGCCTGTGTTTGCAGTGGATGCGCGCTATGCACACGTCGTATCAGCAGCCTTTTCACATCGCCGTAAGACGCTGCGCAACGCGCTGCGATCGCTGCTCGATGCCGAGAAAATCGCTGCCTGCGGTGTTGATCCTGGAGCGCGTCCCGAGACGCTCGCACCCGCGCAATTTGCAGCGCTCGCGGCAGCCGTCGAGGATAACTAAGTGGCGCGGATTGCCATCGGCGACTTGCAGGGCTGCTTGGCTGAACTGCAGGCGCTGCTCAAAGATATCCGCTTCAATGCCGATCGTGATCAGCTATGGTTCGTCGGCGATCTCGTCAATCGCGGGCCCAACTCCCTCGGCGTGCTGCGCTTCGTGCGCGCACTCGGCGCCAATGCGCGCGTCGTGCTCGGGAACCACGATCTGCACCTGCTCGCCGTCGCCTTTGGCAGTCGGCGCAAATTGCGCGAGTACGACACGCTCGATGAGATTCTGAGTGCGGCCGACCGACATGCCTTGCTCGAATGGCTGCTGATACAACCGCTGGCGCTCAGCGAGGGATCCGACTTAATGGTGCATGCCGGCGTGGTACCGCAGTGGAGCCCTGCCGAAACCTTACAGTTCGCGGGCGGAGTCGAGCGCATGCTTCGTACCGATCCGCAGCCGCTGTTCGATGCCATGTACGGAGATCAACCGGACTGTTGGAGCGCCGCTCTCGAGGGCAGCGATCGTCTCCGCTTCATCATCAACGTGCTGACCCGGCTCCGCTTTTGCCGAGCCGACGGCCGTATCGATTTGAAAATGAAAGGAGCACCGGGCTCCCAGGATACGGGCTGGATGCCCTGGTTCGACGTCCCGCTACGGCGAACGCGGGGCATACGGCTGGTCACCGGTCACTGGTCCACACTGGGACTCGTCGATCGCGCAGACCTACTCGCGCTGGATACGGGCTGCGTGTGGGGCGGTAGGCTAAGCGCCGCCTCGCTCGATGGGGCCGAACGTTGGTCGCAGCCCTGCACCCCCAAAGGTAAGATGCCGTTATCGAGCCACGAGTGAGCCCATGAGCGCCATCAAGCAGCAGGATGTGATCGACAGCGTCGCCGACGCTCTGCAATACATTTCCTATTACCACCCGATGGATTACATCGAGTCGCTGGGCCGTGCCTATGAAATCGAAGAATCTCCTGCCGCCAAAGATGCAATTGCGCAGATTCTCACCAACTCGCGCATGTGCGCCGAGGGCCATCGTCCAATCTGCCAAGACACGGGGATCGTGGTCGCCTTCGTCAAGGTGGGCATGAATGTGCGCTGGGACGCCACACTCACGGTCGAAGAAATGATCAACGAAGGGGTAAGACGTGCTTATCTCGATCCGGATAACACGCTGCGTGCCTCGATCGTCACCGACCCCGCTTTCAAGCGGAAAAATACCCGTGACAATACGCCGGCAGTAACCCACGTCGAGATGGTCCATGGCGATCATGTCGAAATCATCGTCTCTGCAAAGGGTGGTGGCTCTGAGAACAAATCGAAGTTCATCATGCTGAGCCCCAGCGATTCTTTGGTCGACTGGGTGCTCAAGACCGTACCCACGATGGGCGCAGGCTGGTGCCCACCCGGTATGCTCGGTATCGGTATCGGCGGCTCTGCCGAAAAAGCCATGCTGCTCGCCAAAGAATCATTGATGGATCCCATCGACATGGCCGAGCTCAAAGCGCGTGGCCCACGCACGCCGATCGAGGAACTACGTATCGAGCTGCACGACAAGGTCAATGCGCTCGGGATCGGTGCGCAAGGTCTTGGCGGACTCGCAACCGTGCTTGACGTCAAAATTCTCGACTATCCGACGCACGCCGCCTCGAAGCCGGTAGCGATGATTCCGAACTGCGCGGCCACCCGTCACGTGCACTTCACGCTCGACGGTTCGGGTCCGGTAAAACTCGAGGCCCCCGATCTCTCGCGCTGGCCCAAGGTCGACTGGAAGCCCTCCGTCGAAGCCCTGCGCGTCGATCTCAACACGCTTACGCCGCAGCAGGTGGCCGCATGGAAACCAGGCGATCGCTTGCTACTCAACGGCAAGTTGCTCACCGGGCGTGATGCCGCACACAAACGCATCGCCGACCTCCTCGCGAGCGGACAAGGCTTGCCGCCCGGCGTCGACTTCCATAATCGCGCCATCTACTACGTCGGACCCGTCGATCCGGTGCGCGACGAAGTGGTGGGCCCTGCAGGCCCCACCACGGCAACGCGCATGGATAAATTCACCGAACTGATGCTCGCTAACACCGGCCTGATGGTTATGATTGGCAAGGCTGAGCGCGGACCCGCCGGGATCGAAGCCATCCGCAAACACAAGGCCGCCTATCTCATGGCCGTGGGTGGCGCCGCTTATCTCGTCTCTAAGGCTATCAAGGCCTCGCGT
>VGTW01000200.1 GCA_016874555.1 Gammaproteobacteria bacterium
CGGCGCGCGCAGCGCTCGGTGCTTTAAGGTGCCACTGGATGTCGCGCGGATCGTTGAAAAATGTGTCGTTCGGCACGAACAACGGAAAAAGATATTCGTCGATCTCGACGTTTGCGATCGCCGGATCCTGTCGCAATCTTTGAACGAGGCGATCGGCTGCGCTGCGCTCGAGCGGTTCGGCGAGTCGCAGGACATGGGACAAATCCGCAGTGGGGCGTCGGTAGTCGACCGCCATGCCCGCCCGAGAGGACAGATTGCGCAGGCGCTCGCCGCTTGGTCGGTTCAATCGACCGGTGGATACATCGTCGCGGAAACGCACGATGACCTGCGTGATCGGCAGCTCCGGGGCACGCTGCGGCTGGAGCACGGATACCAGACGCTGCGCCGCAACCGGTGCTGCAAGCGTCGCGGCGCACAGTGCTGTCGCAAACGCGAGCAGGCCGCAGCCTGCTCTTGGTGTGCTACCCCTCATTCACCGCACGTTACCGACTCGCCGGGCTCCCCGGCAAGCGCGGAACGACCGCCGCCCGAGTCGCTCCGGAATCAGAATAAGCCGGGAATCTCCCGTTCCGCCGGTGTCGGGTCGGCGGGCAGCGGAAACGGCTCGATTTCGAGGGTTTGCAGCCCGCCAACCTCAGTTCGCGGCCCGATGCCGGACGCCGTCGCAGCCTCGGCAGTGGTCACCGGAATCGTCGTGCAGGACTTGCCTTGTAACCAATCGAGCGCCTGGCGGATCGAGGATTCACGCGCGGAGCCGAGCGGCTGGGTGATGTCGTCATCGGCGCGACAACTCGCGCGCACGGCACCCGCGAGGCCGTTGAAATAGGCATCGGATCTTTCCGAGTTTTGGGTGGTGAAGGCGACCACGCGCAGTCGATCATCACAGGCCGCATTGTCGATGGGTTCCTGGCCTACCGGTTTGCCGAAGGTGTTTTCGCCGATCAATGCCAGCTGACCGCCCAAGTAGGGGATGAATCCATTGATCACGAGCTCGCTCGCCGATGCCGACGATCGGGTGGTCACAAATGCCATCCTGATCGGTTTGACCGATTGCGGTTGCGGCGCGAAGCGTCGCGTCGAGTTTCTTGCCGACTTGGCGCTGTTGTAGACGAGTTGCGAGAAGACTTCAGTCGTGCGGCGATCGCCGCCGAGCAAATCGCCCATGAGTTCCGCGATGCTGACCAGTCCACCACCGTTGTAGCGAAGATCGATGACGAACTCGGTCACCCCTGCGTCAAGGAATTTGCGGAACTCCTCGCGCAGCCTCGCGTCCGCGGTGCGCACCGAAAAGGTTCGCAGATGCAGATAACCGTAGCGCTTTCCGGCGTCTTCAATGATTCGGCCGCCATAGCGTGTCGAGACGGGTTCGAGCGCGTAATCGGCTTTCGTCACTGAGAGCGTACGCACGGCTGTGCCACGCGCAATCCGCAATACCCGCGCGGTTCCCGGCGTGCTCGGACCAAGTGCAACCCTGACGCCGTCGACGCCCTCGGCGGCCATGATGTCCGTCACCGAGCGAAGATTGTCGCTCGAAGTACCGATGGCCACGATCTCATCGCCCCGGTCGATATTTGCGGCCAGCGCCGGCGTGCCCTCGAAAGCCTCGAGAATGAACACTCGACGCGCGTTCACATCGTACCCGAGCAGAATCCCGAAGCCTGCGCTGGCCCCGGAGTTGATGAGGGCGTTCTCCTCGGCAATCGAGGTCAGATAGGTGAAGTTGCGATCTTTGTTCTGTGCGCGCGCCGTTGCGGTCATGGCGCTGATCAATGTCTCGACGGACGTGTAATCGCTGACTCGTATGGTCGCGGGAAGTGTCTCCGGGTAGAGATACCAGTCGCGCATTTGTGCGACCACCCAGTTTTGACGCTCGGTCAGGGAACAAGCCCCTGACCCACCCGTCGTGCCGCCACCCGTCGCGCCGCCGCCCGTCGTGCCGCTGCCGGCGCTACTGCTGCTTGAGTTACCGCCGCCACCGCCGCCACAGGCAGTGACCAGCAGTGCCGCGAGTAATGCTGCGGCAACGGCGCGCGACGCGGTCGTCTTCATGGCAGATCCTTTGCGAGAAAAGTTCGCCAACACACTGTCGGCATTCTACCGGTTCGTCAAGATGCCCTGATCGAGAGCGGCGGACAGCATGCCTGCCTGGCAGGAATCAGCGGGCTTTTTCCGCGTTGGCGAGGTCGTTGATCAGGCTGAGCATCTGCGGAACACCGCCCGCCATGCCTACGTCCGTGGAGTACTTGCCGTTGACGGCCATGAACGGCGTGCCCTCGGCGCGGTAGCGACGCACGAGTTCATCGGCCTGACGCAGCTTGGTGTTCACCCACATGGAGTTCCAGGCGTCGGTGAAAGCCTTTTCCTGAATGCCGTTCTGTTTCGCCCACGCGACCATCACTGGCAGGGTCGAAGCTTCATCACGACCAAGCAGACCGTTACCCCCGCGGAAAATC
>VGTW01000201.1 GCA_016874555.1 Gammaproteobacteria bacterium
TGGGATTCATTGATGGCGAAACCGAGCGCCGTGCAACAGCAGAAAAAATCTTTGCCCGGGTGCACGTACAGTCGTTCGAGGTCGAAGCGCCCTATGTCGCCGAGATGGCGCGGCTCGAACTCGTGCAGCGTTTTGGCGCTGCAGCGCAGAACGAAGGCTACAAGATCTACACCACCATCGAACCTGTGCAACAGAGCGCTGCGAACGAAGCCCTGCGCACCGGCCTGCTCGATTACGACCGTCGACACGGCTGGCGTGGCGCAAAGACTACAGTGAGCATTCCGACAAACGGCGATGAAGCCGTCTTCGAAGAATTGCTCGCAGAGCAGGCGGTGAGCGGCGGCGTGCTACCGGCGCTGGTACTCGAGGTGCGGGACAAATCCGCGCGGGTTTATGCCCGTGGCAGCGGCATCGTCAGCGTGCCTTGGGAGGGCATGGCCTGGGCGCGGCCCAAAGTGGACGGGCGGCTCGGCAAGTCACCGAAAACCGCTCGGGAAATTCTCGCCCGTGGACAGATCGTCCACGTCACGCTGCAACCCACGCCGCAACTTGCGCAAATTCCCGAGGCGGCCGCAGCACTCGTGGCGCTCTCCCCTGCAGACGGCGCGATCACCGCCCTGGTTGGCGGCTTCGATTACTTTGATGCGGGTGCGGGCAAGTTCAATCGTGCCATTCAGGCAAAGCGCCAGCCGGGCTCCGGGTACAAGCCGTTCCTGTATTCGGCCGCGCTCGAAAATGGCTTTACACCGTCGTCGCTCGTTCTCGATGCGCCTTTCGTCATCGACGATCCGCGCATGGAAGAAGCCTGGCGCCCGGAAAATTCCAGTGGGGATTTCGGCGGACCCACGCGCCTGCGCGAAGCACTGGTCAAGTCGCGCAATCTGGTCTCGATCCGCGTGCTACAGGCGATCGGCATGAGTCCGGCCATGGCCTACACCGAGCGCTTCGGCTTCGAGCGCACGAGTCTGCCGCGCAATCTCACCCTCTCCCTCGGTACCATGAGCGCGACGCCGCTGCAGGTCGCTGCGGGCTACGCGGTCTTCGCCAACGGCGGTCATCGCATCCAGCCATGGTTCATCGAGCGCATCGTCGACCCGCAAGGTCAGGTCGTTTTCGAGGCGGCGCCGCGACGCGTGGCGCTCGAATGCGATCCGCCCGAGGCACTCACCGCGAATGAAGCACCTGCAAACGAAGCGCCCGTAGCCGAAGCGCTGCCTGTGCCAGCAGGCTGCGACCTGCCCGCCACGAAAGTCGCACCGCGCGTCATCAGTTCGCAAAATGCCTGGCTGATCACCGACATGCTGCGCGAGGTGATCACGCGTGGCACCGGTCGGCGTGCACTCGCACTCGGCCGCAGTGACGTCGCCGGCAAAACCGGCACTACCAACGAGGCGCGCGACACCTGGTTCAACGGCTACAACCCGACGCTGGTGGCGTCGGTGTGGGTCGGTTTCGATCAGTTGCGACCGCTCGGCGAAGGCGAAGAAGGCAGTCGCACTGCCGTGCCCATCTGGACCGACTTCATGGCCACGGCTCTCAAAGGCGTTGCGGATCGGCCGTGGCCGGTGCCCGGCGGTCTCGTGCAGGTGCGTATCTCGCCCGTCACCGGCGAAATCGCCAGCGCCGATGATCCCGCTGCAATCTTTGAAACCTTCATGACCGATCGTCTGCCCACGGGCGGCGTTCTTGGCGAGACGAGCATGGACCCTGCGCGCCCCCCCACCGAGCAGCCATCGCCGGAGCCCATTTTCTAAATCCTGCCTCACGAGGTGTCGCCGTGAAAAAGCTGCCTCCGCGTGCCGAAAATCTGCGCCGTGCGCTGGCGCAGGAAGCTGCGCGCGTGATGGCCGAGCACGGCATCCGCGATTTTTTGTTCGCCAAGCGCAAGGCAGCAGAGCGCTTCGGCGTGGTCGATGGTGCCGTGCTGCCGCGCAATACCGAAATCGAAGAGGCTTTGCAGGAGTACCAGCGTCTATTCGGCGGCGAAGCGCATCTTGAATCGCTGCAGGCACAGCGCGCAGTGGCGCTCGACGTCATGCAGCGCCTCAAAGATTTTCAGCCGCGACTGGTTGGGCCGGTGCTGCAGGGTACGGCAACCTCGCATGACGACGTCACGTTGCATGTATTCGCGGACCGCGCCGAGTCAGTGAGTTTTCACCTCATGGATCAGGGCGTGCCGTTCGAGCTGGGCGAGCGGCGTACCCGCGTCAATGCCGAACGCGTGGTACAGCAGCCTTCATTGCATCTGGAAGTGGACGGTCAGCCCGTGGAGATCGTGATCTTTCCGATCGATGGCATTCGCCAGGCGCCGGTCAGCCCGGTCGATGGTCGCCCGATGCGCCGTGCCGACACCGCCGAAGTGTCGG
>VGTW01000202.1 GCA_016874555.1 Gammaproteobacteria bacterium
ATGTTCGGGCATTGATCGTCGTGGGTGGTGGTGCCAAAGACGATCAGGTCCAGATCTTTGGCCTCGAGCCCTGCGCAGGCGAGCGCCCTAGCCGAGGCGACATGTGCCATATCACCAAGCGATACATGCGAGATGCGTCGCTCGCGGATCCCGGTGCGAGTGGTGATCCACTCATCTGTAGTCTCGATGAAGGTGGCAATATCGGCATTTGACAGGATGCCTGGCGGCAGGCACTTTCCCCAGCCTGTGATGCTTGCATTCAGCATTTGAAGCCCCCGTTCAGGTCGAGGATACCCGTCTTTCCCCGTTCCGTCAGTCGGCCAAGGTAGAAGGAAGTTGCGGCGGCCGATAGGCGGCAGCGTTTATGGTCGACGTCGCGCGTGATCCGCGGGGGATAAAATCATGTGGATGCCGCCACTAGAAGACGCCTGGCAAGGCAAGGTCCAGTTCTATGAACTCATCTTCGGAACCTGGACGGTCTATGTTTTTCTGGTCTGGTTTTGGCAGCGCCTGCTGAAAGAGCCACTCGATGAATGGCGATATGTCCTCATCAGCTTCTTTGGCGCGGGCGCTTTTTGGGTCAACCACTATTGGCTCTACGCACCGAAGCCGACTTGGCTGATCCTCATCAATCTTTATGCCGTATTCTTTTTCGTCGCCTGGTGGGCGATCGGCATGCGTGGGCGCAAGCGTTCGTTCGCCTGGAGGCTCGGCGCCTTTGCGGGCGCGGCGATCTATACGGTGGTTTTTATCCTATTTGAGCAGCTCGCCCGCTACGGCGTCGAGCGTTGGGGGATGCACGAGTTCTGCTGGATGACGATGTCGTTCTTCGGTTTCTGGTGGCTGATTCTTTGGCGCTCGCGCTCGACGGTAAAACCTAAGCCGACCCATGAGGATCCTTATCCGAAGCCGCAGTGGCGCGGCGCCGGTGGAAATCTTTGACTGGAGCGGCGAGCGAACTCAGACCGCGCCCAAGACCTCGAGCGAGACGCGCTCGGCCGATTCGAATGCACCTTCCATGCCGCGGCTGCCCACCGAGGTGTGTTCGCCGCAGAAGAAGAGTCGCTGGTGCGGCTTGGCGATCGCCGCGCGTAACTCACGGACTTGCCCGGGCTGAAAGATCGCCCAGTCGCCTGCCGCAAACGGATCTGCTGCCCAAGAGTGCGCACCTGCCACCGTCAGCAAGCCTTTGGATGCCGGTCGCAGACGCTCGAACTCCGCGATGATCAGCCGCTTGGCATCTTCCATACCGAGGCGATCGACGTAGAGCGCATTGAGTCCGCGCGCCCACACCGTGAGGCTCGTGACTTCTTCGTCGGTCCTGCCAAATTTTTGAGCGAGCACGAGACCCAAGGGACCATCGGTCCACATCGAGGGCGACATGCCGTCATTGAGCCAAAAAGGTTTTTCCGCGATGAGATGAAACTGGGTGATTGGTATATAGCCCAATGTTTGAATGGCCTTGTGCTGTACCGGTTCCGGTAGTGGGTCAATGGCCACATGTCGCAGCGTCGAGAACGGCATGGAGCAGACCACAGCCTTGGCTCGATAGACCTTGCCGCTGCTGCAGCTCACTTTGGTACTGCTGGCGCCGACTTCGATCGCGCTCACGCGGCAGTTCAGCAGCAGATCACCCTTGAGTCGCTTGGCCATGGCGATCGGCAGCTTCTGGTTACCGCCTTTGAACGCGCCGATCAGCAGTCCGGGCGGCGCGCCTGTAGGTGGCGTAGCCGCAGGCATCTGATTCGAGGCGCCTGTACGCGAAAATGCGGTAATTGCGCCGCGATTCACCGACTGCCAGTGATCCGCGAAGGCTTGCTGCAGTAGCGAGACATCGTGGGAGGTCGTGCCGTAAGCGATGTTGGTATCGAAGCCGAGTTTGATCATCGCGTCGGTTGCACCATGCGCAGTCAAAAATTCGTGCACTGAAATATCGTACTTAGCGTGCGCGGCATCATGCCAATTCTCGAGATCGCGGAACGGTAGGTGTTTTTTGAACAGGTCGTCGGCCCAAGCCCACGGCGCAAGCTTGCGTTGTTCGCCTGCAAAGGGGTTACGCGGATGGTTTACCCAATCCTTGAGTGCGATACGCTCGCCGCCGACGAACAGTTCCTGTCCCGCGCGGTTGGCAAAAAGCCGCGGCGCAAGATTGACGATCTCGACCTTGTTACGCGTGGCTGCTGCGATGCAGCGGCCGTAGGCATTGGCGATCGTATTTCCACCAACTTCGGGGTGCCCCGGCACA
>VGTW01000203.1 GCA_016874555.1 Gammaproteobacteria bacterium
TGCCGAGTTGCGCTTGCGCGGCGTGGCGGGTCTGCGCGTGGTGGACGCGTCGGTGATGCCGCGCTTGATCGGTGGCAACACCAATGCACCGACCATCATGATCGCGGAAAAAGCTGCGGATTTGCTGAAGTCGGTCAATTGAGCGCAGCCGTTTTCAGGCCTTTCGCAGAGCTCTCGCCCGATGCCGTGCTCGACGCCGTCGAATCTTTGGGCATGGATTGTGACGGCCGCCTGTTCGCCCTCAATTCCTACGAAAATCGGGTTTATCAGGTAGGTTCGCCGACGCACGGCATGTTGGTACTCAAGTTTTATCGACCCGCACGGTGGAGTGATGCGCAGATTCTCGAAGAGCTCGAGTTCGGTGTGGAACTCGCGAGCGCTGAGCTACCGGTCGCGGCCGCGCTCAGCATCGGTGATCGACAGCTACACGAGCGGGCGGGGTTGCGATTTGCGGTCTTTCCCCGCCTTGCCGCGCGCGCCGCCGAAATCGACAGCCGCGGCTCGCTCGAGCTCGTCGGGCGCACACTCGGGCGCATGCACGCGGTCGGCGCGCGCCGACGCTTTTTGCACCGACCCGCCCTCAGCAGCGATCGCCTTGGTTGGCAGGCACGTGATGCGCTGCTCGGTTCGCGCTTTCTCGACGAAATGACGCGCTTGGGCGCGCTCGATGCCTCGCTCATCGACAAGTACGCGGAAGTCTCGGCCGAGTTGTTGGAGACGGTCGACGACAAAATCGAACAAGCAAGGCCCATAGGCCAGATTCGTTTGCACGGCGATTGTCATCTTGGCAACGTGTTGTGGAACGAGCGTGGTCCGGCATTCGTCGATCTCGACGATTGCATGAGTGGTTCGCGCGTGCAGGATCTGTGGATGTTCCTCTCCGGCTCGTTGGACGAACGGCGTGGTCAGTGGCAAGAACTTGCCGCGGGGTATCGCGAGTTTCACCATATCGACACCGATGAGTTGCTGCTCATCGAGCCGTTGCGGGCGCTGCGGATGGTGCATCACTCGGCGTGGATCTCGACCCGTTGGGATGACCCTGCGTTCCCCAAGGCATTTCCCTGGTTCACGAGTCCGCGTTTCTGGCAGGAGCACGTGAGCGATCTCTGGCAGCAGCTCGAGGTACTGCACAGTGGGGAATACGCCGATCTTGAGGCGGGTTCGCGCCGCACCTGAGATCGATCTCGTTGGCTATTCTTTGGATGCAGTGGTGCTGCGAGTCAGCAGCTGCAGCTCTCGACGACGATAGTCGAGGATGAAGGTGTCGAGTACACCGATCACGTCCATGCCGATCAACATGGCTGGCTCCTCGAGCATGCCCCAGTGATCGAAGATATAAAGATCGAGGAAATTGATCCGTGCGTTCTGGATTCTGACGTTGCCGAGGCGGACGGTAGGCACGGCGAGATTGGTGCCTTCCTGCACATCGCCCGTCACGCCGATCACGCCTTCGTTACGGGCATCGAGTCCGCGCCGGCGCGCTGCCGCCAGGGCGCTGCGCAAGGCCAGATTACCCATGGTCTGCTGCGCGCCGGTATCGATGACCGCTTTGGCTTTGACCGGACCAACCCAAGCTTCGACCCAGGGGACTTCACGCGTCGCAAATTTGACCGGGATGGTCGAGAAGCCGGGTGGCGCAGGCTGACTTTTAGAGCGTGTGATCTCGATACGGTCTTTACGAAATTCCACGTGGATACGTCGGTCACGCAGCATGCGTGTGGCCAGTACGCCGTCGGCCCCGCCAAATGCATCGTCGACCAATACCAGGCGCTGATTTTCGGTCAAAAAATCGCCGATCTCGATCTGTCGCGATTTGACGACCGGAACCTGCGAGCTGCCCGTGGTGCCGCGCAAGAGCACCGGGCGCGAGCGGCCCGGATCCAGCGACAACAGATTCGCCGCATCGTGGGTGAGGGCTGATGTGGTGGCACCGGTGTCGAGAACCAGCCGCAGCGGACCTTGACCGTTGACATACACGGGCGCCCAGATCCGCCCGATGCGATCACGCAGGGTGGGTGCGACGTACTTGGGTTCGGCTGCAGTGACCACGACTTCAGCGATCCGCAGACTTTCGACGTGAGCGCTCGCGGCCAGCAGCACACCGCTCGCGATGACGCCTAGCGACAGTGCGAATACGGCGCAGGTGCTAGCGATTGGTGCGCGCAGGCGTTTCACGCGATTACACGCATCCGGCGATGTTATGCGGC
>VGTW01000204.1 GCA_016874555.1 Gammaproteobacteria bacterium
CGGCAACATTATCGGCTCCGGCATTTTCATGCTGCCGGCGGCGCTCGCCCCGTTTGGGATCAACGCGTTGATGGCGTGGGGGGTGAGTCTCGCGGGAGCTGGCTGCCTCGCGTGGATGTATGCGCAACTGTCCTTGCACCTGCCCGCCGGCGCTGGAAGCCACGGCCACATCAAACTGCTACTCGGCGACGATGCTGCCTGGCTGGGCAGTTGGGGCTACCTGTTGTCAGTGTGGACGGGAAGCGCTGCGATCGCGGTGGCGGGCGTGAGCTACTGTTTAAAAATTATGCTGGGACTCGAGCAGTGGTCGTTCGCGCCTGAGGCTCTCGGTCTACTCATGATCGTCCTGTTGCTCGCCGCCAACCTTCGTGCGATCGGCGGATCGATCCAAATCGTGTCGACCCTGCTGAAGCTCATCCCGTTCGTACTCATCATCGCGCTCGGCTTCTGGCTTTTCATTGATCAAGGCGACGCGGTGTTCGCCGGAATGTCGCAGCAAGCGATCGGCTGGGAGCCGGCGCTGGCATCAGTTGGGATCACGCTCTTTGCTCTGCTCGGTCCGTAGAGCGCGGCCATTCCGGCGCGCGCCGTGCGTGACCCACACATCGTCGTGCCACGGGCGACGCTCGTGGGTGTATTACTCGCTGGTTTTATATCCGTTGCGGCCACCTGCGTCGTTGCATTTATGATGCCGGTTGCACAAATCGCCCAATCCTCAGCGCCCATCGCAGATTTCATCAGTCGCTTCATGGGTAGCGGTGCGGGGTTGATCGTCGCAATCTTTGCTGCGATCAGTTGCTTTGGTGCGCTGAATGGGTGGTTGCTCGTGGGCGGCGAGCTTACCGCTGCGATGGCATCCACCGACGGCCTTCCAAAGCGAGCGGCTGAGCGAAACGAGTGTGGTGCTCCAGTGGTGGGACTTATGTCCTGCGCGGCGATCTCTTCGTTTTTTTTGTTGCTCGCGTTTTCGCGGCGTGGCGCGACGGCCTTCGAGTTCGTGGCGCTATTATCGGCGACCACTTCATTGGTATTTTTCGTCATCTGCGCACTCGCAGCGTTACAAGCTTGGCGCAGCGGTCGCTTGCCGAAAACCGGTAGCACCTTGGTGGCCTGCATTGGGGCGCTCGTGTTCTCGATGGTAGCGTTTTACAGTGCAGGACTCGAATCCGCGACGTGGGGCGCCGCGTGTATCGCAGCAGGTTATGCCTGGCGGCGAATTTCTTTGGCGCGTCGTAACGACTCACGATAGTCGGTCCGCAGCAGCTCTTGGAAGTGATGGACGCCCGACTCACGCGTCGGGTTCAGCAGGCCCGAAACATAAGAACCGCTATCGAGATTGTGCTGCACATCCTCACAAATTCGGATGTCTTCTTGTTGGACGATATCCGAGAACTCGCGATCGTTGGCCAGAGGCTCATCGCGATACAAGAAATCGAACTCAACCCTGCAGCGGTTGCCTTTCAGTGGAAGGACGCGGTTGGTCTGTAGCCTTCCGGGGAGGATGTTGAGCATCGTGTTCGGGTAGATGAAGTAATAAAGCATCTCACCGGAGCCATAGGCGTCGGGCGCGCTCTCAAGGGGGCTCGACTGCAGCGAGTGCCATTGCGAAAGCGTCGTCGTATAGCTTCGGTAATCGAGGATGGCGTTCAGCGTCGGGTGGACGTGCGGAACGTGGTAACCCTCGAGATAGTTATCGACATAGGTCTTCCAGTTGCAATCGATGTCGTACGACACCCGCTCATGAAAGCGAAGAGTGGGCAGCGTGTGGCCCGCGCGTGCAAGGCGTGGCGCGACGTCCGCGAGCACCTGCTTGAGTGAGGCGGGGCCAGGCTCGAGTCGACCAAAGATCAAACCCTCAAACTCGGCGAGTTCGATTTCCGGCAAACGGATCGAGGTCTCATCGAACCCTTCGACGCCCCGCATCTCGGGGGCGGACAGCAACTGTCCGTCGAGTCCATACGCCCAAGCGTGATAACGGCAACGCAGAAACGTTTTTCCACCGCCACGACAGGGCTCGAGCGGGCCTGCACGATGGCGGCATACCGCATGAAACCCTCGAAGACCCTGCGCGGTGCGTGTGATCGCCACATCGAGTCCGCCGATCGAGGAGATGAGCAGGTCGCCGATCATCGACACCTGACTGCGATGCCCGAGGTATTGCCAATGACGTCCAAACACAGTGCTGCGCTCGATCTCGACGAT
>VGTW01000205.1 GCA_016874555.1 Gammaproteobacteria bacterium
ACTACATCGTCAAAGAAAAGCGCACCTGTCGCCGAAGCGCGCAAAGAAAACTTGCGCTCGATCTCCTGCACCGCGAAACCGGGCATACCCTTTTCCAGCAGGAAACCGCGCACGCCGTCATCGGTCAGCGCCCAGACTACGGCCACATCGGCTAAGGGCGCGTTGGTGATCCACATCTTAGAGCCGTTGAGCACCCAATCACCGCCGCGACGGCGCGCGGTTGTGTTCATGTTGAGGGGATCTGAGCCGCCATGTGCCTCGGTGAGCCCGAAGCAGCCAATCGCCTCACCTTTGGCGAGTGCTGGCAACCAGCGCGCGCGCTGCTCTTCACTGCCATAATCATAGATCGGGTACATTACGAGAGAGCTCTGTACCGACACGAAGCTGCGCATCGCGGAATCGCCGCGCTCGAGCTCGCGACAAATCAGGCCATGGCACACGGCATTGAGGCCTGCGCAGCCGTAGCCATCGATGGACGAGCCCAGCAGGCCAAGTCTGGCCAGCGGCGAGATCAAATCTCGCGGGAACGTGTGCTCGGCGAAGTGGCGACCGATGATCGGCAGCACTTCGGCATCGACAAAGCGCGCGACCGAGTCGCGCACCAGCCGCTCCTCGTCCTGCAGCTCGTCCTCGATTCCGATCAAGTCCGAATATTCACTGGCCATGGGTGCCTCGCAGTTCAAGCCACGACGTGACGCTGGCGCAACTCGTCGATTGCCGCTGGCGTTATTCCAAGCGCGCGCAGCACCTCGTCGGTGTGCTCGCCGGGCTTCGCCAGCTTGCCACCTTGCGAAGGTCGCCGCCCGTCCATTTCGATGGGCAGGAGGGGCAAGCGCGTCTCGCGCCCATCAGGCAGTGTCGTCGCGCCAAGACCGCCACTCGCCGTGAGGTGCGGGTCCACAAACATGTCCTCGGGCTTGCCGATCGGTGCGAAGGGCAGACCAGTACGCTCGAGAATCGGAACAAGCTCAGCTTTGCTGTAGGTCTTGAATAGCTCGCGGACGTGCGGCAACAGGGCCTCACGCTGCAATACGCGCTGTGAATTGGTCTTGAGGCTTTCATCGGCTCCCAATGCTGCCAAAGAAAACGCCTCGCAGAATTTTTGCCATAGGCCGTCGGACACGATGCCGACGAATACGTGCTCGCCATCGCGCGTCTCGAAAACGTCATAGATCGCCCAAGCCGAGATTCGCACGGGCATGGGCTTAGCAGGCTGCCCGGTTACCGCCATCTGCGCCATGTGCTGCCCAACGAGAAATATCGTGGTCTCGAAAAGCGCACTGCTGACCTTTTGCCCACGGCCAGTAAGCTGACGCTCCTGCAATGCGGCCAGCACGGCGATTGCGCCGAACATGCCGCCCGTCACATCGATAACGGACGTGCCTGCGCGCAGAGGCCGTCCCGGCGGCCCGGTCATGTAGGCGAGCCCACCCATCATCTGCGTCACTTCATCGAGCGCCGCACGTTTCTCATAGGGACCCGACAGAAAGCCTTTCTCGGAGCAGTAAATCAGGCGCGGATTCGTCGCGGCGAGCGACTCGTAACCGAGGCCTAATTTATCCATCGTGCCAGCGCGAAAATTTTCGATCACCACATCGGCCGCGGCACACATTCGACGCGCAACCTCGAGTCCGTCGGCAGCTTTGAGATCGAGACAGATGCTGCGCTTGTTACGGTTGTACATCGGGAAGTAACCCGCACCGGAACCAAGCAGATGACGAGTCGAGTCGCCGCCAATCGGCTCGATGCGCACAACTTCAGCACCAAGCTCGACGAGTACCGCACCGACTGCCGGCCCCATCACCATATGCGTGAACTCAATAACTTTTAAGCCGTGCAGCGGCAGCGTTGCAAGCTCAGGCATAACAGACATCACGCAGACTCCTGAATGAAACCGAGCGGCAGACCCGCATCGGGCGTAAAACCATACAGCTCTTCTCCGGGCAGTGCGTCGCGCAAGATACGCCGAACCTCGAGCAGTTTTTCGAGATTGATACCGGTCTGCAGACCCATGGCCTCAAGCATGAAGACCAAATCCTCGGTCACGATGTTCCCGGACGCACCCGGGGCGAACGGACAGCCACCGAGCCCGGCGAGCGAACTGTCGAACGCGCTGACGCCGACCTCGAGGCCGGCAAGCACGTTAGCAAGACCGAGCCCGCGCGTATTGTGCAGATGCAGGCTCGACACGGCA
>VGTW01000206.1 GCA_016874555.1 Gammaproteobacteria bacterium
CACCCTCTATCGGTCCGATGATGCGCTTGGCTTCGCTGCGCGGGTAATAGAACTGCTTGTACCAAATCCGGGCCTTGTGGAAGGGACCGTCGGTTGGGATCTGCAGAATGTTGATAGCAGCGCGCTTGTTTCCCCAGACCTCGAAGTCTTGCAAAAACGCGAGTCGGCTCGATTCATTGAATCCGCACGCAGCCTCACGGTCTGCATCGGTCGGCACGGCATTCTGGGTTTTGACGAGCAGGGCGTGCCAGACCTCGATCGCGCCGTCATCCACCGGCGTGTGCGTGATCAGCAGCACGGTGTCAAAGAGGCCGGTGAGGTGCGAGACCAAAATTCCGGGGCCGTGATAGACCGTGTCGGTGTATAACTTGTCGTTAGGACCTGCGACGAGAGTGCGATGGCCGCCAGCCTGACGCTGTATCGCCTTGTGCCCACGGAACTCGTTCTCAAAGTATTCGACGGTTGAGCCGTGAATCGGGCCGAGATGTGGCAGATCGGCGATGTTATCGATGACCTCCTGCGGATGAGTCGCCATCACGCCGAGTTTGTCGACGTTCCATGGTACCCAATACGGTTGGCCGTATTCGCTCAATGCCGGCAGATCAAACTCGGGCTCGCCCCCTTCGGGGTCGTGCCACATAAAAATGAGCCCGGCGTGCTCGCGTACCGGCCAACTTTTGACGCTGGCCGCTTTGGGAATCGCGCCGTTGTAATAAGGGATGTGGTTACAGCGACCGTCCGCACCAAAACGCCAAGCGTGGTAGGGGCACTGAATGTCATCGTCGACCACATGCCCGTCGCGCGCCGTATACGAAGATTTATTTTTGGCGAGGTGCGTGCCCATGTGTGGACAATAGGCATCGAGCAGAATTACCTTACCGCTTTTTTTACCGCGATAGAGCGCGAAATCGTGCCCGAAATAATGTACGCCCTGCGGCTGGTCGGTCACCTCGCTCGAGATGCCGATCATGAACCAGCCACGCGGGAAGGTATGCGGTCCTATGTTATAGTCCGCAGTCTTGGCCATGGCGTCAGACGAAGAAATCTTGGGGCTGCTCGCCCATGTACATGCCGCCGAGCGTCGAACCGATCAGTTTTGGATCGTTCGCGACGTGCGCACGCGCCGCATTGGCGTCGAGCCAGTAACGAATGATCGGGCTATCGGTGTAGATCGCGCGGCCGCCGAGCAGCGGCATCAGATCGTCGATGAGATCGGCACAGCGCCCACCAATTTGTGAGGACTGGTAGCGGTAACGCACGCGCTGTTCCATGGTGAGCTCGCCGCCCGCCCGCACCGTCGTCATCATCTCGTCGAAATTGCGATAGAGCAGGGTCTTCATTTCGTCCACGGCCGATTGCGTACGAGCCGCGGCGAGGATTGCGCTCGTATCTTGCTTGGTGGCCTTGCCTGTATTGGTCGACACGCGTTTCTTACCGATATCAACGAACGCGTCTAGCGCACCCTGCACGGCACCGATGCTGGCCGTTGACACGGAACGTACAAACACCTGCGCCCAAGGCAATTTGTAGAGTGGGCCAGTATTGACTGCCTGCCCCGGATTTCTACACATAAAACCATCAACGGCTTTGTGCGTGCGGTACTCCGGGATGAAGGCGTTTTCAACAACGATGTCCTGACTACCCGTGGCCTGCATGCCGAAGGTGTACCAGTTGTCGAGAATCTTGTAGTCCTTGCGCGGTAACAAGAAGGTGCGCATCTCAGGCGGGCCATCCTGGTTAAAGATTAAAGAGCCGAGCAGGATCCAATCGCAATATTCGCTGCCGCTCGAGAACCCCCAGCGGCCCGACAGCCGAAAGCCGCCCTCGACGACCTCGACTTTGCCGACGGGCTGATACGACGAGCTGACGAGGGTATCGGAATTCGAGCCCCACACTTCGGCTTGGGCCCGATCATCGAACAGCGCGAGTTGATAGGGATGACAGCCGACCACGCCGAGTACCCAAGCCGTGGACATACAGGCTTCGGCCAGCGTCATCTGTACATCAAAGAAAACTTGTGGATCCATCTCGTAGCCGCCGTAGCGCTTCGGCTGCAAGATGCGGAAGAAACCGGCCTCGACCATTTCGCGTACGGTCTCAGCAGGCATTCGACGATTAGCGTAGGCCTCGGCCTGGCGCGCTTTGAGCGCCGGCAACATGGCGCGGGCGCGGCGAACGAGTTCGGCGCG
>VGTW01000207.1 GCA_016874555.1 Gammaproteobacteria bacterium
GTTCCCGGATGCGCAAGTGCTTGGGAGACGAGTGCCGACGGCCTCATATGGACTTTTCGTTTGCGCAAGAGACTCGCCTGGTCGGACGGTAAAGCGCTCGACGCACGCGATTTTGTTTTCACGCTACGGCGCTATTTGGCGCCCGAAACTGGCGCTGCGCAGGCCACGCGCCTCGATGCTATCGTCGGCGCCCGCGATCTGCGATTCGGTCGTACACTGCCGACCAGTCTCGCTGTCAGCGCGCCCGATCCGCAAACGCTCGTCATTCGGCTCGAGCATCCCGATGTCGAACTGCCGATAAATCTCGCACTCGCGTACTGCATTCCCGAACATGGACTCAAAAGATACGGTCGCGAGTGGGCGAAGCCCGATCTCATTGTCAGCAATGGCCCTTATCGTATCGAGTCTTGGGCAGCTGGTGCCAAAGATTTGAAGCTCTTTCGTAACACGCGCTTCCACGAAGCTGGAAGCGTCGCCATCGAGCGCGTGGAATGGCTGACGGGCTATGACGATGCCACGCGCCTGCGACTCTTTAAGCTCGGTCAAGCGGATGTTGCCTCGCTCGAGGATATAACCAACCTCGACCTTGCCCGACGCGAGCTAGCACCGCTGCTGCGCAGTTCACAGGAATGCGTGCTCGGTGCCATCGGCATCAACATCACCCGCAAGCCGCTCGATCGGCCTGCGCTACGTCAGGCGATTTCTTTGGCACTCGATCGCAATGTGCTCGCCGGGAAAGTGCGTGGCCTAGGTGAGCAACCGTGGGATGCAGTACTACCACCCGGGATCCCGCAATATCCGGCGCTCACACGCGCCGAATTTATAAGCCAGCCGATGTCGCAACGTATCGAAAAAGCCCGTAAGCTTGTGGCTGAGGCCGGTATCAGCGGCCGTGTGAAACTTGGCGTCGGTTTTCCGACCAGCGCCACAGGGCGGAAAGTATTTCTTGCCGTGGCCGCAATGTGGAAGTCAATCGGTATCGATCTCGAGTTGCTGCCACTCGATGGCCGGGCCTACACCGCGGCACTGCAGCGCGGTGACTACGACCTCTTCAGCTACAGCTCGTTTGCAGTGGTACCCTCGGCTGCCAATTTTCTTGAGCGCTTCGTATCGGACTCGGCCGAAAACGTTACGCGCTATCGCAACGCGCAATACGATCAGTTGATTCGCGACGCAGGTAAAGAGGCAAGCATCGCCGCCCGTCATCGTGGCTATGGTGAGGCAGAAAAACTGCTGCTGCGCGATGTACCGCTCATCCCGAGTTGGGCGGGCGTATCGAATCGGCTGGTGGCAAAACGCGTACGCGGCTGGGTCGATCACCCAGGCCACGCGCATCCCTCAAGATTTCTATCGCTCGTCTGAGCACAGTGGCTCACTTGAACGTACGAGTGTGCCAGAGTGCTCGGATGCTGCTCAGCCAACTTGGATCGGCGCAATCAACAATATGAGCGGATCGAGGCGGCGTGCGCCTTCAAAACGCTCGCGATAACCCGGATCGTCGAGCCGATCGATGCGCACCAAGGCACGAGCGCGCGGTGCGTGTACGAATCGACCGTCCCCCAAATAAATACCGACGTGGGAATTGCGGGCGCCGCGAGTATTGAAAAATACGAGATCGCCCGGGCGCAGCTCTTCGCGCGCCACGCGCGCGCCCGCAGTAGCAAGCTGCCGCGACGTGCGCGGCAAGGTAACCCCCAAGGTTTCGCGGAACACATAATTGACGAGGCCGCTGCAATCGAAGCCCCGCGGAGAACTGCCCCCAAAACGATAGGGCACGCCGATATAGTCAAGCGCCCGCTCTACCACCCCCTGCATCACGAGCGCCTGACCCGACGCCGCGACCAGCATTTCTTCACGTAAGGCTTTGGAGGCCAGGCCCTCGGTATCACTGTCAGCGAACGCCGGGCGCGACAACAGCATCGCAGCGACCGCAAGGCCACAGAGCAGCAATCGAATAATGCAGGCAAATGGCAGCTTGAGCACGAGTTTTTGGTCCAGTAGGGCTTTCTACGAGCCGCAGCTCGCTAAGGTTCGTGCATCCAGTAGAATTCGAGGGTCGCAAGTGTAGCCACCCCCGGAGAGCAACGCCATGCAGACCGTGCGCAGCCGGTTTTCGTTCCACAATCGGTTTCTCAAACTGCTTTTCTGGATCGCGCTGACGGT
>VGTW01000208.1 GCA_016874555.1 Gammaproteobacteria bacterium
TGTACGGACTCACTGGCGCATTTTTCTACGGCAGTAACGCCGTCGTCGGCGCCCTGCTCACCGATCTTTATCCGACGCGCATGCGCACCACCGCCTATGCCGCCTGCGGCTCGGCACCGCTGACGGTGGGCTTTGCACTGCTCCCGGCGCTCGTGCCCCTTGCGGTGGGTAGTATCGGTTGGCAATGGTCTTTTTCTTTGATTATTGCACCCCTGTTGCTGGTGGCCGCACTCGCCGCCCTCACACTGCCGCGGATCGTCTCCGGCCGCGACGTTGACGAAGGCTGAAACCGGCGATCATCCAGCGCCGCGACGGTGCCGCGCTTTCAACCGTGACTGACGGTGTCGTCGAGAGGTTCGGGGCGCGCGCTTGCGGTGCCTAACGGCTCGGCGCCCGGCGGACGTTCGATGTACCGACGAACGCTGCCCCGCTCGCCCTCGATGATGCCGAGCAGGCGTTGGCGAATTTCTTGATCAGCGAGCGTCGGGCGCGTCTGTCGACGCAGATAGTCGATCCAGGTCGGGCTTTCGAAACGCTCCACCCAGAGCGTGGGCTGGTCGAGGTCCTGACAGACGGACCAATTGCGTGCGCCGTCGCGCCGCCGAATACGTCCCAATTCATTGACCACGGCCACGAAGCGTGCGGCGTTCTGTTCCGGCACACGATACTCGAGCGTGACCACGATCGGCCCCGCGGACTCGTGCAATTCGACGCGCGGCGCTTGCGAGGTGGCCGTGACATGCGGATCGAGTGAGCCTGAACGCGCAACCGACACCGGCAACCAGCGCGCCACCGCAAAAGTGCTGAGCGACGACAGGCCGGCAACCAGCAGCGTCTCGCGCAAACCGATTCCCGTGGCGAGATGCCCCCACAGCCACGCGCCAGCAGCCATGCCCGCGAAGGCGAACGTTTGATATGTCGCCAGCGTACGGCCCGTTACCCAGCGCGGCGAGGACAACTGCACGGCAATGTTGAAATTGGCGAGACCGAGCGTCCAGACGAAGCCCGCGATCACATGCGCGATCAAGGTCGTCGCCGCCCACGGACTTTGCGCGATGGCGACGGTAGCCACCATGGCTACCGCACACAGGCCACGCAATAAAAGATCACTAGAAAATCGCGCGCGAAAGGCCGCGCTGGAGAGCGCGCCGAGCATCGCACCCACACCAAAACCACCGAGCAGCACCCCGTAAGTCGGCGCACCACCGCCGAGCAAATCGCGGGCAACGACCGGCATGAGCGCCGGCACAGCCGAGATCGGTACGGTGAACAACACCGAGCGAAACATGATAGCGGTCAAATTAGGCGACAGTCGTACGTAGCGGATACCGGCCGCGATCGCCGACGCCAGCGGCTCGGGCGGTAACTCGCGCTGCGGTATCGGCAAACGCCACCAAAGTAAAGCAGCGATCAGTCCGATATACGACACGGCGTTGATGGCGAACGCGACACCCGCGCCTGCGGTCGCCACAATGACACCACCGACTGCGGGACCCACGCTACGCGCCAGATTGAAACCCATGGCATTGGCCATCACGGCCGCCGGAATCGATTCGCGCGGAACTTGCTCGCCGATCGACGCCTGCCACGCCGGCGCAAACGCCGCGGCCCCGCAGCCAATGAAAAACGTCAATACTAGCAATGCGATAGGGGTGATCTGGCCGAAGAATGCAAGCAAGGCCAGCGCCAACGAGGCCGTCAGCGCCAAAATTTGCGAAGCGAGCATCAGCAGACGTCGATCGTAATTGTCGGCGAGCGCGCCAGCGATCAGCGACAGAAAGAAAAATGGCAGCGCACCGACGGCTTGCACCAGCGCAATGTCATCTGCAGCGGGCGCGATCAGCGCCATCTGCCAGGCGGCGCCCACCGTCTGGATCAGACCGCCAAACGACGATGCCAATGACGCCCACCAGAACACCGCGAACACACGATAGCGAAACGGCGCGAGCGTCGAGGCCTGCCATCGTTCGAAGCGAGACGGTGCGGTGGAATTCATGCGGAAATCTTCGCGCGGGATTCTACTCTGTTGTACGCGGGCTGAACGGGTATCATTTTGTCGTGGCCGTCAACATCGAACGGATTCGCGAGGCTGCAGCCCTGCTGCAGGGGCAGATCATTCGCACCCCTGCCCGCGCTCG
>VGTW01000209.1 GCA_016874555.1 Gammaproteobacteria bacterium
CGCGGCCGGCATCGTCATCGGCTTCGGCGAGCCGCTCTACTGGCTGACTTGGCCGGTGTTTTGGGCGCATTGGCTGTCAGGCTGTTGGCTGATCATCGCCAGTGGCTCCATTCTGCGTCTGGCCGGCTTCGAGTTCGCCAGTCACAAATGGGTGATGGGGACCTTTTGCCTGGTGACCACGGCGCTAATCCTGCATGACCTGCCGCTTTTCTGGACCAAAAAAATTTATCCAGTCTGCGAATTCGATCTCATCCGCTACAGCGGCTCAGTGACCGAAGCCAACCGCTGCACCCCGGAGCAGGCGCTCGTCAAAGGCGAAATCCCGATCGCGCCCATCGTCACCTGTTTCGTGGTGATCGGCACGGGAGTCGCGCTTTGGCTACGAAAAGGTTTTCCATGGATGGCCGTCGGCGGCACCGTCATGCTGCTGACCGCAGCAGTGCCTGCCCTCAACCGTCACCGCCTCGACAACCTCGGCGAGGTTTTCATCAAGGGCGGGGCGATCTTCGCAATCTGGTTTTTGACGCGTAGCTCCAAACCCGAGAAAGTCGCTCAGTCTCGATGACGTTTGCCAGGGCGCCGCATCGAGCGTGACGCCAAGAAGTCCTCCGGCGTCATGGTAGACACTGGGAACTTCCTAAAATCTTTGGTGTTTCTCGTGATGACGGCAGAACACCGTGCCGAGTCTGCTGACGCGGCAACCACGGTATCCTCAAAATCGGACCAAGCCTGCGATCGGGCTCGCAGCATCTGCTCGCGACCGATGGCAACGATCTCGAAATGGCGCAGAAGCATATCGACAGCCTCATCCGCTGAGTGACGGTCCCGAAATCAGGCGACGATGCAGTGGATCGTCGTCACCGCGTGCGCAGCGATCACTGCCTTGAGTTCGTCGGAAATGACTCGATCCAGTACCGCTGCTGACGCCCGATAGTGCGGCTCGCGCTCCTGCAGCGCATCGAGCAGCAGTTGAGATCAACCAAGATCACTGACTGTGCTTGCCCCTCAGGTGCTGTGGATACTCTGCTCGGGTGTCGATCTCAACCGGGATGAGGTCGGTGAGCTTTTTGACATCGCCACCGAGAGGATCCTCTGCAAGCCGCAGGCTTGCATCGAAGCGTTCGATGAGCTCGGTCACAGTAAGCCCATTCGCTTTGGTGTACGCCTTGACGAATTCGACGCTCGGTCGCGACAGACGTACCGTGAGTTTGGGATTCACCGAAGAGAAGCTCGGGTTGTGTCCGGCTCGTGCGGTCGAATTGAACGGCTTTTGCGAGGGCGTTTCCATGCGGGCATATCACTTGCCGGAGCTGGAGCCGGCAGTATTCGTTACTGGGCTTCCGCCTCAGAAAGTCGGGCGGATCAGCCCTTTTGCCGCCCCCTGCGCTTTTTTGGTTTAAGCCAACCGCCCTATCAAGCCTTCGAGATCAGTCACCTCGAGATCAGGCGGTGGCCCAAACTCCGGCGACCAACTGAGCCCGCGGCGGTTCACCCACGCCGTTCGGCAACCGGCTTCAGCGGCGCCGCGGATGTCGTTCTCAAGGTGATCGCCGACGTGCAAGAGCTCACTGGGGCTGATGCCGAGGGCGCGGGCTACGGTCAAATAAACCTCGGGATGCGGCTTCGCACGCCCAACCGACTCGGCGTTGAGCGTCACCTCGAAATGGTGGCCGATGCCAATCCGATGCACGCAAGCATTGCCGTTGGAGAAACTCGCCAAGCGAAAGCGACTCGAAAGCTTCGACAGGGCGGTCGTGACTTCGGGATAGAACTCGACCTCGTGCCGTGCGGCGATGAAGACCTCGAAGGCACGATCGCCGATCACCGGATCATGACCATGGTGAGTAGCGAGGCGACGCAGCGCTTCGGTGCGCAGCCAGGTCATATCGTGGGCACGCTCAGGCACCTCGGCCGCGAGTGTCCGTCGCGCTGAGAACATCGCCTCGACGCTGAGCTGCGGTGCAAGCTGCGGGTGCTCGACCTCGAGGTAGGCCTGCACGCGCGCCTCAGCACGCCGCAACACCGGCTGCACCTCCCAGAGCGTGTCATCGAGATCGAAGCAAATGGCGCGCGGCACGAGAGTCATGGGGGGCCCTTCCGTGGGCT
>VGTW01000210.1 GCA_016874555.1 Gammaproteobacteria bacterium
ACCAACGCCCGTCGATCGAGCGATGACAGATAGGCAATGCTGCGATTGCGATCGATCTGGATGTCTTCGGCACTCGCGGTCAGCGGCAAGGTGTTGCAAACGCCGGGTGATCGCAGAGTGAGCTCGCGGAAGGCGCCGCCAAACGACATGAACTCGAGCGTGAACACGGCAACGATCAGCACGAACGCCGCCACGGCAAGTAAAACTCTTTTTTTCCAGCTCACTCGCTCGAACCCCCGGTGCCGTTGACGAGGCACGCGGTCATCTGGCGTGGCCCTTCCTCGTCGGTAGCCGATTGTAGCGCGGACTCGGCCCGCCCCAATCCTGTCATGTGATCGTGGCCGCGGCGCGCAGACCCTCGATCATCGACGTCCGCAGCAAATAGCGACGCGCCTCGGCGGCATCGGCCGCCATGGCGCGCATCTCCGCTTGCTGCATTGCGCGTCGTTGCGGATCGCTTTCTTCCAGCGTTTTCTTGTTACTGATCGTCTGGGCCTGCAAATAGCGCTCGGCGACATCGCGTCGCTGACGATCATAGCGGTCGAGCAGCGCATCGTTCGCGCCCTGCCAGATACGGCCCAGACAATCGGCGAGGCTGTAGGCATCGTGGATGCCGAAATTCAGCCCCATACCGCCGAGCGGGTTGTTGACGTGCGCAGCGTCACCCACCAGCAGTACGCGTCCGCGACGATAGGTTTCGGCGACCCGCTGATGCACTGCGTACAGGTTGGTATGGATGACTTGGCCCTGCCGACTCTCGGGTACGAATGCCGCAAGCCGCGCCTTCGCCTGCTCGAAATCGAGTAGGTCGCTCTCTTGTTCCTCGGGGCGCGTCGGAAAAACACAGCGCCAGATTCCGCGGCCATCGCCCGGAACTTTGAAGGTCGCTGCCCACTCTTGCGGGTCCATGGTGTAACTGCTGTAGGCAAAGCCTAGCGTTTCGAAGTCGAAGGTCGTGGTGATGACCAGAAAGCGCTCCGGCCAAGTAAAGCCGCGGAAGTCGATGTTCTGGCTCTTGCGCACAACGCTGCGTCCGCCGTCGGCCCCGACCAACCAGCGTCCGCCGAATTGCTCGCTGCGACCGTTGGCGTGCTGCACGCCCACCTCGACGCCTTCGGCATGCTGGGTGACTGCAATGACCTCGACGCCGTGCAGGATGCGCGCGAGCGGCGAGGCGGCAACCCGGCGCTCCATCATTCCGACCAACTTGTGCTGCTCGCACTGCAGCCGATACGGATAGCGCGTATCGCCGGCGAGACTCTGCAGATCGAATTCCGCCACCAAGCCCGCGCGCCGATCACGATATTGCCACCGGCGGGCGATGATGCCGCGCTCGTGCAGTTCAGCGGTTACCCCTGAACGTTCGAGCATTTCGAGGGTTGGCGGGTGGTAAGTGGCGGCGCGTGGGTCGGCATGCGGGCCTGCGCCACGCTCGAACAGCAGCACGGGTACGCCCTGCTCGATCAAAAATAGCGCGGTCGCCATGCCGGCGGGGCCACCGCCCGCCACCAGCACACGCGCCGCATCACTTTCAACCATCAAAAATTTTCCAGCGTACTGCCGTAGCCTGCGACTCGATCCTCGATGCCGCTGCGACGCAACGCGTCCCAGTAGGTGACGGTGTTGATCGCCAGTACCGGCTTGCCCAGCCAGCGTTCCGCTTCGGCGCAGAGTTTGATCGCCGCGAGATTCGTTCCAACCTGCACGATCGCCTCAACGTCATCGCCATCGAGTTGCCGCAGTGCATCGATCACTTGTGATCGCGTGGTGTGTGCGATCTGGATGGGCGAGGGACACTTCAGGCCGAGCAAACGCAGGATTCGAAAGCCCGCTTGCTCAAAGTATTGGCGAACCTGCTCGTCGCCGCGAGGTTGGTGCGGCGTGAGCACAGCGATCGATTTGGCATCGAGGCGGCGCAAGGCGGCGACAGTGGCCGTCGAGCCCATCGAAATACCGACGCCTGCTCGCTGCGCGAGTTCCTGCTGCAATTCGTCTGCCGCTGCGACTCCGCCCCAGAACGCCTCGAGCGCCACGCCCATGATCACGTGCGTCGGTTGACAGGTCATTACCTGATCGATC
>VGTW01000211.1 GCA_016874555.1 Gammaproteobacteria bacterium
CGAGCCGTTGAAGCCGCCCGGCTTGTAGCCTTTGGAGTAGTTGGCATAGACCGTCACGTCGTCGTTGACCTTGTAGTCCACCGTGACGCGCGGGGTCGTCGACTTCCACTCGTCGTTGCCGCGTGTTGACGAGTCGTAGATGAGGAACAGCGGCCCCGCCTGCACGTTCGGATTACCTGACGAGGTGCTGGTGGCTGTGGCGCCAAAATCTCTCTGGCCTTTTTTCTCGGTGGCGCGCCGCAGTTCGACCGAGGCCGACAACTGCTCGGTGAAATCGAACTCGAGCGAACCGAATAGTGCCGAGTTCTCGATGGTGAAAATCTGCTGCGGATTGTCTTGGCCCTTCGGGCTCACGAAATCCATGCGATAACCACGACGCTCCCAGTCGTATTTGTAGGCGCCCACCAACCAACGGAAGCTGGCATCACGCGGTGATTCCAACTTCAGCTCAGCCGACCAATCTTTGAACGTGTCGCGATCAGAGGATGAGCCCGTCGCCTGCGGCCGCTCACCATTGATGTTGGCACCAATGATATTGACAGCCGAGTGGTCGCTATCTGCGCCGGTGAAGCGATCTTCATCGCGCCAGCCGCCGCTGGCGATGATGCTGTAGCCCGAGCCGCCGATATCCCAACGCATGCGCATCATCGCGACATCAAGATCGCGCTTGACGCCCGAGAACACCGCGCCTTGGCGGGTATCACTGTAAACGTTACCCGTTGCGCTCTGGATGGTTGCCGGAATGCCGGCCAGCGGCACCACAGGTTGCGTGACGGGCGCATCGTTCAGATACACCGGCAGGGCCTTCACCTCGCCGCAGTACCACTGATTGTTGTTGCTAGAACCCGTGCGCACATATGACGCCAGCGACCGCGTTCCCGGATAGCAATTGTTAAGCTCGCCTGACTGGAAGAAGAGCGCACGCGTACCGTCATCGTCCCGGTTGTGCTGCAGACGCAGCATCACATCGACGTTCTCGGAGGGCGTGAAATTGAGCATGCCACCGACCGACACCGTGTTTTCGCTGCCCACAGTCTTGCCAGTCAGCTGGTTCTTCCACTGGCCGTCGAAGTCGTAGTAGCGCATGTTGACGCTGGCGGCCAGGCTATCGGTAAGGCGACCCGACATGCGCGCGCTCATCTGCCGCTCGTCGGGATCCAAGGTGCCATTGACGCCGCCAGTGAATTGATCACTCGGCTTGCGCGTGACGAAATTGATGGCGCCCGAGTAGGTGTTGCGGCCGTAGAGCGCGCTCTGCGGGCCGCGGATGACTTCGACACGCTCGATGTCGCTCATGTCGAGGCTGCCGATATCGCCTTGGTAATAGACACCATCAACGAAATAAGAGACGCCGGTCTCCACCGAGGCGTTGGTACCCGCGAGTACGCTCGCCAGACCGCGCACGACCGGACGTTCGGTCGCACGGCCAAACGTTTTTGCAAAGACGAGGCCCGGGGCGAATTTCGCGACGTCGTCGATCGAGGTCACCTGACGATTGGCGATGTCTGCCGACGTGATGGCCGTTACCGCGAGCGGCACGTCTTGCAGCGATTCCTCGCGCTTGCGTGCCGTGACCACGATTTCTTCGAGGGCGAGACCGCCCTGACTGGCGCCGCTACCAGACTGAGCGAAAGCGCCCTGACCGGCGAGCGCAGCAATGCTCATGGAAACGAACAGGGCTACGGGTGAGTGCCTTCTGGACATATCGAGTGACCTCTACTGAGAACCCGCTGTTGCGCTATCGTAGTGCAGCACAGCAAAATTTTGAAGCAAGATGGTTGCGACTGTTGCCCACGCGTAACATGAGCCGCGGTGCTCAAGAGCGGCGGTGCTTAAGCCGTGCGTCTGCTTGAGTCCTGCGCCAGTCAGCGGCCGCGTAACTGCTCGATGATGGCCGGGTTCTCGAGCGTGCTGACGTCTTGGGTGATGGGCTCGCCGCGGGCGATGGCTCGCAACAAGCGCCGCATGATTTTTCCCGAACGGGTTTTGGGCAGATTGTCGGCGAAGCGGATGTCGTCGGGC
>VGTW01000212.1 GCA_016874555.1 Gammaproteobacteria bacterium
ACGCTGTTGCAATCGACCATCGAGCACGGCTACGAAGAGTTCCTCGGCAAGGTCGTGGCGGGTCGCAAAAAGACCCGTGATGAGGTCGATGCCATCGCTCAAGGCCTCGTGTGGTCAGGGCGCGATGCGCTGCGCCTTGGCCTAGTCGACAAGCTCGGCTCCTTCGATGAGGCGGTGGCCTCGGCGGCAAAGCGTGCGGGCCTCACCGAAGGCAAATACCAGCGCGATTACCTCGAGCCCGAGAAGAGCTTCGCGAAACAGCTGCTGAGCAATCTTCAGGTCGAGGCGGCCGTGCTGATGCTGCGAGCCTTCGATGTCGACAGCATGGGCGGTTTTGCTTTGGGTGGCGTCGCAGGTTTCGATGCGCCGACGCGTGCTGCGCTCACCGCGGCGCGACGCGACTTCGGCCCGATCGAGCGCAGTGTGCTGCGCTTCAATCGGCATGCGCTTGGCAATCAGCTTTACGCGCACTGCTTCTGCACGCCGTACTGAGGCTTGATGACGCACTCGGCTGACGCGAAGTAGGCATCGTGCATCTTTCCGATCAAAGAGCGACCCGGCTGTTTGTCGTGCTGGCCGGGTTCTTTTTGACGAACGCGATCTTGGCCGAGTTCGTGGGCGTGAAGATTTTTTCGCTCGAAGCGACGCTCGGCATCTCGCCCATCGAGTGGTCCTTGCTCGGCGTCTCGGGAACGCTCAATTTCACGGCCGGTGTGCTGGTGTGGCCGATCGTGTTCGTGATGACCGACGTCATCAACGAGTACTACGGCGTCAAAGGCGTGCGACTCATTTCCTGGGTTGCGGTCGGCTTCATTGCCTATGCGTTCATGGTGGCCTACGTCTCGATCGGTCTCGCACCGGCGGGGTTTTGGGTCGAGGCCAATCGTGATCTCGGCGTACCTGATATCCAGCACGCTTATGCACAGGTGTTTGGTCAGGGGCTGTGGACGATCATCGGCTCGATCGTGGCCTTTCTGATCGGTCAGTTGGTGGACATCACCGTGTTCCGCCGCATCCGTGCGGTGACCGGCGAGAAGCTCATCTGGTTGCGCGCCACGGGCTCGACCGCGGTTTCGCAGTTGATCGACAGCTTTGTCGTGCTCTATATCGCGTTCGTGCTCGGGCCGCAGAAGTGGCCGATTCCGCAGTTTCTCGCAGTCGGCATGGTCAACTACAGCTACAAGATGTTGGCTGCGATCGCGATGATTCCGCTGCTTTATCTCGCGCGGCGCATGATCAAGTCCTATCTCGGCGACGCCGAGACCGAGCGCCTGAAGTCACTCGCGCACTGAGTCAGTCGAGCCCTGAGTCGGTCCGGTACTGAGTCAGTGCAACAGACTGGCGAGTCTGCGTCTGGCGGCTGGCAGTTGCGAATCGCTGGCATCAAATAATTCCAGCGCCTTGCGCAGGTCGTCCTTGCCCGCAGAGTTCGCATAGCGTCGATTGCGCTCGGCGGCGGCGAACAGGGTTTCAAGTCCGCGAACGTTGTCGGCACGCAGGAAATACTTGGCTGCGCTCACGCGCGCCGTCTGAATGGCATCGGTCTCGTCGGGCGAGCTCGCCACATTCGAAAAATGCACGAGCGCATAGGCCGCCCGCACCGGCGCATCGCTTTGCGCTGCCGGACGCAAGCTTTGCAGCAGTCCCAAGCCTTCGGCCGCACGCCCCATGCAGGCGAGCACGGACGCGTAGGTGACGACCAGCACTTCGTCGGTTGAGGCCGGAGTCCCTCGCAGCGCGAGGGGCTGCGCGTTCGGGGGTGACGTGAGCGGCGCGAGGAGCGGCGCCATCAGGGGTTCGAGCAGCGACTGTGCCTCCTGGGGGCGACCTGCCGCGAGCGCCGCGCGGGCGTTCGCGAGCGGGCCATCGCTCGCTTTCGGCAGGTAAGGTTCGACGAATGTGCGCACGGCGCCCAAGGGTTGCGCGCCCACGAATTCATCGACCACCTGGCCATCGCGAAAAAGTTTGACCGCGGGGATGCTGCGAATTGCGTAGGCAC
>VGTW01000213.1 GCA_016874555.1 Gammaproteobacteria bacterium
TCGGTCAAGGCCGCTTGCGCGGCGGCAAGGTCAGCGCGGGCCTGCGCGCTGTCGAGCTCGACGAGCACAGCACCCTTGGCCACCTCGCCGCCGTCGCTGAAGCGAATAGCAGCGACGATGTTCGAAGTTTTAGCGGTGATTTCCACCGCCTCGTTGGCACGCGCCGTACCAAGTGCACGCAATTCACGCGCAATGGGTTGCAGCGACACCTCGCGCGACACGACAGCGATCGGCATACCGGCGCCCGGCACGCCACCGCGCAATCCCGAAGCTTCAGGCCGCTCCGGCCCGCTAGCGCCGCGCAACGCTGCGCCTTGGCCCGGCGCGCCACCGGGTCCGCCTATCCCAGCCCCCGCAGTGCCGGCATGACGAGTGGCGTAAATCGTCCAGCCGCTGCTAAGTAAAGCGACCAGGAGACTGACCACGACGATGGGATTGCGGGCGGGTGACATTGCACGATTATCTCACGCGCCCCCGGCCTGCATCGGCCAAGTAGCAAGGTACCAACCAATCGCGATCGACCCAGCGATCAGCAAAATGACGGTGATGATCAGCATGACCCGCCGAAGAAACATCAAAGAAGTCCTCAACCGCTCGGGGTCAGCTCAGAACTACGCTCAACGAAGCGGTAACGTTCCTTTTTGATCGAACGGCACCGTACGCAGCAGGCCGCTGTCCAGCTTCACTTCGCCGCGCATACGATAGCCCAGCTCGTTCGGTCGCGAGCCCTCTTTGCGCGCACGCTCCGCAAGTTTTAATAAAGTGCCGGCGAAATTTGCCGTGACCAGCATGTCAAATTCGGCTTCGCCGCGCGCTGGCACGACGAAACTGCCGCCTGAGAGACCGCGACCCAGGTCCTCGCCACCAAGCTCGATGGTGTAGGTGATGCCGCGCACGCGCAGCTCGCGATCATTGGGGTTCTGCACTTTCATGCGGGCGCGAAACCGCTGCTCGAACAAATCGCCTTTGATGATCTCGACGTTGGCGATCGATAACGCGGGCGCCTCGAGGCGAGGACCCACGGTCGCACAGCCCAACAACAAAACGGCGAGCAGGATCCACGACCATTGCTTTGCGTACTTGCGAATCACGCGGAGAGCGTCCCGAGGCCTGGCCCAGTTCCATTATCGAGTCTACTCGCTCAATCCGATACGCAGTAGGCTGGTAGCACTCGCCAAATCGCACTCGGAGACGCACTCCGGGAGCATCGGCACGATCGAAACGCTGTTCAATACTAAATGTCGGTCAATACTATATGATATATATATCTTCGAAGGGGCAAGTGAACATCGGGCAAAACTCCGGCAAACAGCGATTCTGCGGGCTGTGGCTGGCACTGCTGGCCGCGGCCCTCAGCTTACTCGCCAGCCCATCGCGCGCGCAGGTGCTGGATCTCGCGAGCTACCCGCAAGGTGCCCTCGAAATTGTAGGTAAGGGCACTCGTCATAAGTTCGAGATCTGGATCGCCGACACCCCGGATCGACAGCGCCAAGGCCTGATGTACGTGCGCGATCTGCCGGCGAATCAGGGCATGTTATTTGTGAACGAGTCGTCGCGGATATCCTCGTTCTGGATGAAAAATACCTACATCCCGCTCGATATGCTGTTCATCGACGCCGGCGGCAAGATCGTCGCGGTCTTTGCCAACACCACGCCGCTCTCGCTCGAGCTCGTGGGTCCGCCGACCCCGGTACTCGCCGTTCTCGAACTTCGGGGCGGGGAAAGCGCCCGGCGGGGCATCCGCAAGGGCGATCGGGTGAGCCACCCCGTCTTCGGCCCACGTTGAGTGTCCGCAAGCGCTGAAAGTTGATGGTATTTGTTTTTTTACAACACCAAAACGCCGCTATTTTCTTAACTTTATTTACGGGTTGTGCTATCTTCTAGTGCGTTCATTTCCAGCATCTTGTAGCGAAGAAATTACGGTGCAGTGTGGCCTTCCGGTCCGCTGTGAAGGGCTGTTTCATCTCAAGGAGATTCTCCTAATGA
>VGTW01000214.1 GCA_016874555.1 Gammaproteobacteria bacterium
GACCCGACGGCTCTCGAACTCAATCGGTGCTGCCGTCATGTCCGTCAAAACAGCGACGGTCGAAACAGCAGCGGCGTCGATGTCGAGTTCGCCGACGGTAGCCATCAGCACTTCGATGCGCTGGTGGGTGCCGATGGGTCACGCTCCATCGTGCGCCATGAAATCTTTGGACCACTGGAACCGCAGTACACCGGCTATATCGCCTGGCGCGGCCTTGTGCCGATGTCGTTGGTGCCGCCAGAAATCCTGCTGCCGCCGTCCGGCGTTTTTTTGGGCCCGGGGCACCTCGTCAACCGTTATCCGGTGCGCGGTGGCGAGCTGCTGAACTTTGTCGCCTTTGCCGAGCGCAAGGCCTGGACCGAAGAGGGCTGGTCGATTCGCTCGACCGTGGAAGAGTTGTTGCAGGAATTCACCGGCTGGACACCTTGGGTACGGCGCTTCATGGAGCTCGTGCCACCGAATCAACTCTACAAATGGGGACTTTTCGATCGCGAGCCCTTGACCCGCTGGACAGAGGGACGAGTCACGTTGATGGGCGATGCCGCACATCCGATCTTGCCTTTCCTCGGCCACGGGGCTGTGCTGGCCATCGAAGATGGACTTGTGCTCGGGCGGGCCATTGCCGCTGCAGAAACGATCGAAGAGGCCTTTGCCCGCTACGAGGCTGCGCGTCGAGAGCGTGCGGCCTTCGTGGTACTCGAGTCGCGCAAGGCCGGAAAGATGTTCCATGCTGCCGATACTGAGACCTATCACGAGCGCTCCAAGGGCAAACCTGCGGACGAAGGCATCGGTCTTTTCTCGTACAATCCGGTGACCCAAGTCGTTTGATACCCAGGTCGTTTAATCATGAGCAGCCAACCTGAAACCATGCCGGCGCTCGCGCAGCGAGCCGACGCGTCTTATCTCGACTTCGTCGAGGGCTTTCGCGAATACATCCTCGGCAAAGGCGCCGACTTCGAAGATCGTCTCAACGAAGAATTGCTCGCCGAAGAGCGACGCCGCGGCAAGAAATGGCAGGAGCTCGAAGAGATCCGCGCCCATGTTCATGGTTTGCCGCTAGGTCGCCTGCGCGATCGTCTCGCACGCACGCAGCAGGAAATGAAATGGCACACGCTGAAGCGTTCTTTCGAGGCGCAGCGCCAATCGTTGACTTCGCAGCTCGCGCACTGGGATACCCGTGGTCCTGGCCGACTGGAGCTGGATCGGCAGTTCGTCTATCCGCCTTACGTCAATGTGCACTTTCATCTGCAGCCGGCCGGGTACTACAAAGACGAGCTCTCGGGCTATCTCTATCACTATGGCACCAAAGTATTTTTCCGCGGTGACAACGACCACGACGAGTTACATGCCAAGCTGGTGGCGCGTGTGCCTGCGCCAGCCGACGGTCGCGTCGAACGCATCCTTGATTTGGCCTGCTCGATCGGCCAGAGCAGCACGGCGTTCAAGCGCCGCTTTCCGAGCGCCGAGGTCACCGGAGTCGATTACTCGACTCCCATGCTGCGTGTGGCGCATCGTCGCGCGGCGATGCTTGGTGACGATGTGACCTTTGCACAGCGTCTGGTTGAAGACACGGGATATGCCAACGGTCATTTCGACATCACCTTCGCCTTCATCGTCTTTCACGAATTGCCGCTGCGTATCATCCACGAGACGGTGTGTGAGGCTGCGCGGGTCACCCGCAAGGGCGGCATCTTTGCGATCTACGACTTCATCGGGACTCGCGACAAATCGCCTTTCCAGCGCTATCACCGCTGGTTCGATGCGCGACACAACGGCGAGCCTTATTCGCAAGATTTCTGCGACTGCAATTTGGAAAACATCCTCGCCAAAAACGGTTTCAAGGTTGCCGCGGCGCCGGTCGGCCAAAGATCGGGCGGTGCGGGTTACATGTCCAACTGGTTTGCGACTCGTGAGTGACCTGCAGACGCCGGA
>VGTW01000215.1 GCA_016874555.1 Gammaproteobacteria bacterium
CGAATAAAGCGTGTGCCAAGTTCTCTATTTGGGATTTATCAATCTCCCTTGCAATATCCGCTACCTGATTGAAAAAATTGTCGACGTGCTTACTCATCGTTTTTATAGACCTGATCTCTGATGAATTTTTCGATCGCGTATTTGCACGGTGGTCCGAGATCCCAGTTTTGCGCTTGATGACTTTAAAATCAAGTAAGCTCCAAACCCTGAGGTAGTCCACCGCGAAGCGTCGCGTGACCTCAGGAATAGGCATTGCCTCAAAAGAACTGGCGGAGCGGACGGGACTCGAACCCGCGACCCCCGGCGTGACAGGCCGGTATTCTAACCAGCTGAACTACCGCTCCAACCGTGGTGGGTGCTGAGGGGATCGAACCCCCGACCCTCGCCTTGTAAGGGCGACGCTCTACCGCTGAGCTAAGCACCCTCCGAAGAGGGCGGCGAAGTCTACCCGAAGGGCTCGCACAAAGCCAACCGGGATGGTGGGCGGTACTGGGATCGAACCAGTGACCCCTGCCGTGTGAAGGCAGTGCTCTACCGCTGAGCTAACCGCCCGCCGCGGCCGCGAATGCTAGCATTGCCGCCCTATGATCGTCACCCGCTTCGCCCCAAGCCCGACCGGCATGCTGCATATCGGCGGCGTGCGCACCGCCCTCTTCAGCTGGTTGCAGGCTCGCCGCCTGGGCGGCAAATTCCTCCTTCGGGTCGAAGACACCGATCGCGAGCGCTCGACCGACGAGGCGGTGCGGGTGATTCTCGGAGGCATGAAGTGGCTCGGTCTCGAAGCGGACGAGGGGCCCTATTTTCAGTCGGCGCGTTTTCCGCGGTATCGAGAGGTCATCGCGCAGCTGCTGGCCGAGGGCAAGGCCTACCGCTGTTATTGCACCAAAGAAGAACTCGATCAGCTGCGCGCTGAGCAGATGGCGTGCAAAGAAAAACCGCGCTACGACGGACGCTGGCGCGATCGCAGCGACTCGCGACCGGGCGTCGAGCCCGTAATCCGCTTCAAGAACCCCCTCGAGGGCGAGGTCGTGGTGCACGATCTCGTGCACGGCGATGTCACCTTCAAAAATACCGAGCTCGATGATCTCATCATCGCGCGCGCCGACGGCACGCCGACCTACAACTTTTGTGTCGTGGTCGATGACATGGACATGGGCGTCACACACGTGATCCGCGGCGATGACCATCTCAACAACACGCCGCGGCAGATCAACATGTTCGCGGCGCTCGGCGCCAAGATCCCGGTCTTTGCGCATGTGCCGATGATTTTGGGACCTGACGGCGCCAAACTATCGAAGCGTCACGGCGCGGTGAGCGTGCTGCAATACGAAGAAGACGGCTTCCTACCCGATGCCCTGCTCAACTATCTCGTGCGACTCGGCTGGTCACATGGCGATCAAGAGATCTTCACGCGCGAAGAAACGATCGCAGCGTTCGACATTGCCGATGTCAACAAGGCAGCCTCGGCGTTCAATCCCGAAAAGCTCTTGTGGCTGAACCAACAGCATCTGATGCGCGCGGACCCCGCCAAGGTGGTGCCTTATCTGCGCGTGCACCTCGTGCGACTGGAGCTCGATGAACTGGCGCCCGAGCTCGCCGCCTACGAGAGATACTTGGCCCGCATCATCATCGCCCAGCGCGAGCGCACCAAGACCCTCAAAGAGATGGCCGAAGCCAGCCGCTATTTCTTTGGTGAGACCGTCACGCTCGATGCCAAAGCCGCCGCCAAGCACCTGACCGAGGAAGCCCGCGCTTTGCTCGGCGAATTCAGTGCCGTGCTGGCGGCTCTCCCGCTCTGGCAGGCGGCTTCGATCCACGAGGCGCTGAACGCGTTTGCGGCAGGCAAGGCCCTGGGTCTTGGCAAGGTGGCCCAGCC
>VGTW01000216.1 GCA_016874555.1 Gammaproteobacteria bacterium
CTCGAACCCGAACTTGCGCGCGGCGTGCAGGCCGCTCACGCCGGCGCTGCTGGCGACGCTGCGCAACCGCGCCCCTGCGGCCTTGAAGGCGGGGATCAACGCGGCGGTGGCGTAGTTGCCTGCACCCACGAAACTGACCGTCGCAGGCGCGGTGCCGCCCGCATGACCGGCCACCTCGGCACGGCGCTGCATCGCGACGGTCCGCGACTCCGGCGTCACGTCGATGCCCGGATAGGTCAGCAGGATCCCGAGCGACGGCGTCGGACCGCCGACCAACTGGTAGGCCTGCGCCGCCTCATCGATCGTGAAGCGGTGCGAGATGAGCGGCCTCACGTCGAGGCGGCGATCGGCCATCATGTCCAGGACGGCCTCGAAGTTGCGTTGCTCGGTCCAGCGCACGAAACCGACCGGATAATCCTGTCCCTTCTCTTCGTAGGCCGGGTCGTAGCGACCCGGGCCGTAGGATGCCGAGACCTGGAAGGTCAGTTCCTTCTTGAAGAAATCATCCCGCGAGAGTTCGAGACCGGTCACTCCGACCAGCACGATGCGGCCCCGCTTGCGGGACATCAGCGCGGCCTGATGCATGGGCTCGCTGCTGCGGGTGGCCGCAGTGACGATGACCGCATCCATGCCGCGACCGCGGGAGAACGCCTCGGCGGCGCGGACCGGATCTTCGCCGGCGGTGAGATCGACCACCTCGGCGCCGAACTGCCGGGCCAGGGCCAGCTTGGAAGGGTCGAGATCGATGCCCAACACCCGACAGCCGTGCGCGCGCAGCAACTGCACCGTCATCAGCCCGATGAGACCGAGCCCCGTCACCGCCACGGCTTCGCCCAAGGTCGGCTGCACCAGACGGATGCCCTGCAGTGCGATCGCGCCGAGCACCGTGAACGCGGCCTCGTCGTCCGACACCTCATCCGGCACCCGCGCGCAGAGGTTCATCGGGGAACCGACCACCTCCGCGTGCTTGCCGTTGCTGATGACACGATCGCCCACGGCGAAACCCGTGACGCCTGCGCCCACCCCGACCACCGTACCCGCGTTGCAGTAGCCGAGCGGCAAGGGCTGGTCGAGCTTGTTGAACACGGCCTCTAGCGTCGGCTGCAGACCGTCGGTGCGGATCTTGTCGAGCACCATGCGCACCTTGTCGGGCTGCTGGCGTGCCTTGTCGATCCAGCCGGCCTTGCCGAACTCGACGAGCATCCGCTCGGTGCCCGCAGACACCAAGGTGCGCGATGAACGGATGAGCAATTGCCCGCGGGCGATGCCCGGCACCGGGACCTCCGCCAGTTCGGAGACGCCCGTCCTCAAAGACTGCAAGACCTGTTTCAAATCGACCTCTGCTACCGCCTGCTGACGCAGTGTCAGATCCACCCTCGCCAACGATACACCACGATACCCGCCCACTCGTGGAGGGCACGGGTGCTCCGATCAAGCGCATCGGAGACCGGCAACCATGCGAGCGACGGTCGGCGTCCGCCCACCGCCTCGAAATCCGTGGCCACGGGCACGACCTCGACCCCCGCGGCGCGTATCGCGGCCGCGGCGCGCGGCATGTGCAGGGCGGAGGTGACGAGCAGCGCCGTGGACAGCCCCTCGCGCTGCATCAACGCCGCGCTGAACACGGCGTTCTCACGGGTGGTGCTGGCGCGCTGCTCCAAGATCATCGCAGTGCGTGGGACGCCCAGATCACCGAGGAAATCCGCCATCGATGAGGCCTCGGATGGCGAACCATCG
>VGTW01000217.1 GCA_016874555.1 Gammaproteobacteria bacterium
CGGGATGCGCGAGGCCATCGAGGCCATGTGGCGGGGCGACCCCATCAACAGCACCGAGCGTCGTCCGGCATGGCATATTTTGCTACGTCGACCGACGGTTGCTGCAGATCGAGCACCCAAAGAATTCGCGGTCGTGCTGGCTGAGCGTGAGCGCATGCTGGCCTTCGCCGAAGAAGTACGCAGCCGCGGGCAGTTCGATACCGTCATCAATATCGGCATTGGCGGGTCTGATCTCGGGTCGGCGATGGCGGTCCAGGCGCTGCGTTCATTCAGCAGCGCGCGAACGGCCGTGCATTTTATTTCGAACGTGGATGGCTGCGCACTCCACGACTTACTGCAGGTAGCGAACCCTCAGCGTACCTTGTTCATCGTCTGCTCCAAAACCTTTACCACCCAAGAGACTTTGGCAAACGCCAGCACTGCTCGCGAGTGGATCCGAGCGCGACTCGGCGTGACCGCTATCCCGGATCACTTTGCCGCGACCTCGGTGAACGCTGCGGCGATGGACAACTTTGGCATCGATCCCGCGCGTCGCTTTGCGATGTGGGACTGGGTGGGTGGACGCTATTCCGTATGGTCGGCGGTCGGGCTGGCGCTGGCGATTGCTATCGGCCGCGCCGCCTTCGATGATTTTTTGACCGGCGCACACACCATGGATACGCATTTTCTCGCTGCGCCCTGGGATGAGAATTTACCGGTATTGCTCGCGCTCGTTGGCATCTGGAATATCAATTTTCTCAAAATTCCGACGCTGGCCGTACTGCCCTACAGCGATCGGCTCGCGCGATTTCCTGCGTTTCTGCAGCAACTCGAGATGGAGAGCAACGGTAAATCCGCCATGCACGACGGCACGCCGGTGCACTGGGAAACCGCTCCCGTCATCTGGGGCGAGCCCGGCAACAACGCGCAGCACTCGTTTTTTCAGTTACTGCACCAAGGCAGTCTGCGCGCTGCGCTCGATGTAATTTTGCTCAAGCGCTCGCCGATCGATAACGATCATGCTCAGCGTCTTGCAACGGCCAATGGTCTTGCGCAGATCGAAACCTTCGCGCTGGGCGAGCGCACCGACGATCCGCATCGCGCTCTCCCGGGTGCGCGTCCGCAATCAGTCATCGTACTCGATCAACTCACGCCCGCTGCACTCGGTGCTCTGATCGTGCTTTACGAGCATAAGGTCTACGCGCAGAGTGTCATCTGGGGCATCAATGCGTTCGATCAGTTCGGCGTCGAGATCGGGAAAAAAATCTGCCATCGCACGCTGGCGGCGCTCGACTCGGCTGAGTCGGGCAGCTTAGATCCCCGCGGTCAAGATTCTGTCGGTCCGGCCGCTGGCGGCTCGGGTGATTTACGATCGGTTCGCGGCTTGATTGAGAAGGTCAAAAGCACATGAGGTACAGCCCGTGGCTGCAAATCAGAAGTGGGTTCTGCGTGCTGATGCTTGCGATCAGCGCGGTAGCCGTACGTGCACAAGTCAACGACTTCGGCGTCGGTGGCATCCTCGATATTCCCTCGGCGCGGATGCAAGCCGAGAATACCTTCACCACAGCCTATTCGCGCAAGGATGTTGCCGATATCTATACGCTTGGGTTTCAGGCCGCCGAGCGGCTTGAAGTGAGTTTCCGCTACACCATCTTCAACGCCCGAGCGTTTTCGCCAATTCCCGGGATACGGTGTGTCGCCAACGCTGAATACTGTGACGGAATC
>VGTW01000218.1 GCA_016874555.1 Gammaproteobacteria bacterium
GCAGGTGGTGTACCGCTCGACCGACGGCCTCGTCACTTCGGCGGTCGAGCGCTTGCAGTGGCTGCTGCGTGATCATCGATCGGGTGAGGCCGCGCACATCCATACCGGTCTTTACGATCAACTCGCCGCGCTCGCGGCTGCAGCAGGCGTCGAGCCGCGCTTCGAGGTGATTTCCGGATATCGCTCGCCGCGGACCAATGCCTCGTTACACGCGGCCGGTCGGGGTGTGGCAACTCATAGCCTGCACATGCAGGGTCGTGCCATCGACGTGCGTTTGCGGGGCGTGGCGACGTCGACGCTGCGTGACCTCGCGCTCACTGCAGGGCGTGGTGGCGTCGGCTATTACCGCCGCAGCGATTTCGTTCATATCGATACCGGCCGCGTCCGGCACTGGGCAGGCTGAGGTCGGCGACGGACGGTCGAACTGATGCAAATCCACAGCGCCGATTTTGTCGCCGGTGCTGCCGCAGCGCGCGGTGTAGCCATCGTCATCGATGTGTTTCGGGCCTGTTCGCTGCAGGCGCATGCGCTGGCGCGCGGGGCGCACTGCGTGGTGCCGGTCGAGGACATCGAAGAGGCGAGGGCGCTGAAGCAGGCACACCCCGAGTGGCTGCTTGCAGGCGAGCGCCATGCGCGGCGCTTGCCGGGCTTTGATTGCGGTAACTCGCCGACCGAAATCCTGGCCACAGAGCTGCGCGATCGCACCGTGATTCATACCACCCACGCGGGCACCCAGGGCCTGATGGCGGCATCGCGCGTGGCGAGTCATGTCTTTACCGGTGCTTTCGTCAATGGTTCAGCGACCGTTACCGCGGTGAAGGCCTTGGCCCCCGAGGAGGTGACGGTGATCGCCATGGGGCACGAGGCCCGCGAGCGCTGCGCCGAAGACGATCTTTGTCGCGAGTGGTTGATCGCCGCGCTCGCCGATCAAGCCTGCAATCTTGGCGATTTGCCCGCGCGGCTGCGGTCTGCACCCGCAGCAGCCAAATTCTTTGATCTGGCGGCAGACTGGGCTCCCTTGCAGGACTTCGACTGGTGCACGGCGGTCGATACGGTGCCCTTCGCCGTGTACCTCACGCCGTCGGCACTCGGTCGTCCCGTGTTGCGTCGCTACCCATGAACACACCGCACACTAGCGCACCGCAGAATATTGTTTTTGATATCGGCTGGGTGCTGGTGCACCTCGCCCCTGCGCCGTTATTACGGCTACTTCGCGAACATGGGGCGAGTGTCGAGCGACTGGAAGAGGTCACCGGTTGCATCGATCTGCACGAACATGAGAGTGGCCGTCTCGATGGAGCGGGTCTGGTCGCCAATATCGCGCGGCTCGCGCCACGCCAGCCCGCGCCGGCAGCGGTGGCTGCGGCATGGATCGACATGTTCGACCCGCAACCCGCGATGTTCGCCCTGGCGCAACGCCTGCGTCGCCGTCATCGGGTTTATCTCCTGTCGAATGTCGGTGATTTGCATTGGGCGGAGTTGCAGCGCCGCGTTGCACTGCACGAGCTCGGCCACGATGTCATCACCTCGTTCGAGGCTGGCGTCATGAAGCCTTACGCCGGAATCTATGAGCAGGCCGAGCGGCGCTTCGCGCTGCAGCCCGAGTCGACCGTATTCAT
>VGTW01000219.1 GCA_016874555.1 Gammaproteobacteria bacterium
GAAATACGCCGAGGGCTTCAAGAGCGGTGGCTTCAATGGCGAGGCCGGCGATCCCGCTAATCCGATCCCCGTGAACGTTGCTCAGGTTCAGACGCCCTATCTGCCGGAAAGTCTTGAATCGATTGAAATTGGTGGCAAATGGCTGTTCGCCGGTAATCGCGGTTACGCGAATGTCGCGATATTTAATAACGACTCCCAGGACATACAACTCTCGATCTTTGAAGCCAAGGGCGCCGCCAACTCATCGATCAAAAATGCCGGTGAAGCCAATGTAAAGGGACTCGAGGTGGAACTTGGTTGGCAGTTTCCGCAGGGCACTCAGCTACAGTTCGCCCTCGGTAAGATGGATGGTGAGTTCGATCGTTACCTCGATCGCGGCGTTGACGTCGCTTTCAACCGTGCGCTCGTTCATTCACCCGAAACCACTGTCTCCGCCACGGTAGATGCGGCGCTTGGTAGGATACGTGGCGCTGAGGTGCGCTTATTGCTCGACGCGAGCTATATCGACGATTACCTGCTCTATGCTTACCCAATTAAAGTATTGCCGGTGACAGACCCTTCATCAGTCAACTCCGCTCTCGCCAACGACACGCGGGTACCGAGCTACACGCTGGTCAATGCGCGCTTGTCATTCAACGGCGTGGAGGTCGGCGGCGCCCAAGTTGATGTTGCACTTTGGTCGAAAAATCTGATGGATAAGAAGTACATCCAGAACATGATCGACTTCGGGCCGGGCTTCGGCAGTCTAACGCAGGTTTATTACGGGACGCCGCGTACCTACGGCATCGAACTCACCGGTCGCTGGTAAAATGTCATAGACATTGCCACCTGGTTCCGTCTCGATGGCAAAACGGCTCTCGTGACGGGTGCCGGGCGAAGCATCGGTCGCTCGATCGCGCTCGCGTTGGCCACTGCGGGCGCTGACGTGGCGATTGCGTCGCGCACTCAGGGTGATCTCGACTCCCTGGCACTCGAGATCCAAAGTCACGGTCGCCGCGCGCTGATTCTGGCCTGTGATGTCGGTAAGCCTGCCGAGCTTGAATCTTTGGTGCCGCGCTGCATCGAAGGCTTGGGGCGGCTCGACGTGCTGATCAACAACGCAGGCGGCGCGGGTCCCAACGACCCACTGCGCACCACGCCTGAACAATTTCTGAAAGTACTGGAATGGAACGTGCTGCCGGCATTTGCACTCACGCGGCTTGCGGTGCCGGCGATGCGCACCACAGGGGGTGGCAGCGTCATCAACATCACCTCGGCGGCGGCCCGCTACGCGCAACGCAGTTTCTCGAGCTACGGCACTGCCAAGGCCGCACTCACGCAACTCACCCGCTTGCTCGCGCAAGACTTCGCGCCACACATCCGGGTAAATGCCATTGCACCCGGGCCCGTGGTCACTGAAGCCCTGGGTAAATATTTGACCGCCGAAGTGCGCGAAGCCATGGAGAAACGCACGCCGCTCGCACGTCTCGGCAGCGTCGAAGATATCGCTGCGGCGGCGCTGTACCTCGCAACGCCGGCTTCGTCCTGGATGACGGGCAAAACACTGGAACTCGACGGCGGTGCCGAAGCGACAGTGTGGCCCCTGTGAGCCCTATGCAAA